>CAIZGR010000667.1 GCA_903932535.1 uncultured Hyphomicrobiales bacterium
CCGCGATCTGGCTCAAGCCTCCGAGCGTCGCGGCGAGCGAAGACAGCTCCATGGGCACGATGACGATCTTCTGGTTCGGCGACTGCGCCAGCGCGCGCAGCGCCGAGATATATTTGTCGGCGATCAGGAAGTTGACCGCGACCACGTCGCCGGCTGCGGTCGCTTCGCTCACGAGCTGCGTCGCCCGCGCCTCCGCCTGCGCGGTGCGCTCGAGCCCCTCGGCGGCGCGGAAGGCGGCCTCGCGCCGGCCTTCGGCCTCGAGCACGAGGGCGGCCTTTCGCCCTTCGGCGCGGGTGATGTCGGCTTGGCGCATGCCCTCGGCCTCGAGGATCACCGCCCGCTTCTCGCGCTCGGCCTTCATCTGCCGCGCCATCGCGTCGACCAGATCCTTGGGCGGCTCGATGTCCTTGATCTCGACCCGCGTCACCTTGATGCCCCACGGCTCCGAGGCGGCGTCGATCACCGTGAGCAGGCGGCCGTTGATCTCGTCGCGGTGCGAGAGAAGCGGGTCGAGGTCCATCGAGCCCATGACCGTGCGGACGTTGGTCATGACGAGGTTGAGCAGCGCCGTCTTGAGATCGGCGATCTCGTAGGCCGCCCGGCGGGCGTCGAGCACTTGGTAGAAGGCGACGCCGTCGACGCTCACCTGCGCGTTGTCCCGGGTGATGATCTCCTGGCGCGGCACGTCGATCACCTGCTCCATGACGACGAGCTTGCGGCCGACCGAGTCGATGTAGGGGACGATGAGCCCGAGGCCCGGCGTCAGGGTCTTGTGGTAGCGGCCGAATCGCTCGACCGTGTAGTTGTAGCCCTGCGGCACTTGGCGCACGCCCATGAGCGCCGTGACGACGATGAAGGCCACGAAGACGAGCGCGAAGACCGAAGCGCTTTCGAGTACCACGACCGCCCCCAGACCGAGTCCGGTCCCCAAACCGAACCCGCACGCATTCTAGGCCCGATTCCTCCGCGCCGCCACGCGACGACTCTGACCGCCCGGGACTCCGGTCGCGCCGCGGCGACGCAGCTTCACTCGGCCAGATCGAGCCCGACGCCGCCCGCCGTCAACCCCCGCCCGGCGACCTTGGCCTCCTCGACCCGGTCGAGCCGCAGCAGGGCGAGCGCCTCGCGCCCCGACGACGAGCCGAGCGTCCCGACCGGCAGTTCGCCGTCGAGCACCGGCGTTCCCGGCGGCGGCGCGTCCGCCGCAAGCGTCACGCGGGCGACGCGCTTGCGCCCGGTGCCGCGATGCTTCATCCGCGAGACGACTTCCTGCCCGACGTAGCAGCCCTTGCCGAAGTCGACGCCGTGCATGAGGTCGAGGTTCGCGTCGTGAGGAAACGCGTCGCCATAGGCGAAATCGACGCCGCCCTTCGGCGCGACCGCGTCGATGCGCAGCGCCTCGTAGGTTGCGACAGACTCCGTCCCGAACGCGCCGGCCTCGGCGCGGGGCAGGATCGCCCGCCGGCCGAGGCGCCGATCGCGCGGGTCGGCGTAGACGACCGCGTTCGGCGGGGTCTCCCGATTCTCGCCCCAAAGGGCGACGACGCCGAGGCCTTCGCTCTCGTTGGCGATCGCGACCTTGGCGCGCAGCTTGTAGAAGCCGAGCCGCTTGGCGAGATCGGCGGCCTGCGCCGCGGCGCAGTCGATGAGCAAGGCGTCGTCCGAGCCGCTCTCGACGCGCACCACGATCATGTCGAACAGGATCTTGCCCTGCGGCGTGAGCAGCCCCGCGTAGCGGGCTTCGCCCGGCTTCAGCGTCTGGACGTCGTTGGTCAGCAACCCTTGCAGGAAGCTCGGCGCGTCCTCGCCGCTGACGCGAACGACCCCCCGGTCCTCGAGGTAGGCGGCCTTGTTGCTCATGCGTCGGACTCCGATCCCGCTTGCTTTGCCGGGACTTGTTAATTAGGCGGCTTCCCGTGTTGCGCAAGCGACGATACGCAAGGACCAGGCCATGCCGCAGACGTTCGATCTCGTCCTCTCCAGGGGAACTGTGGTCAACCACGACGGCGTGGCGAAACGCGATGTCGGCGTCCGCGACGGCCGCGTCGCTGCGATCGGGGACTTGAGCGCCGCCTCGGCCGGCGAGCGGATCGACTGCGCCGGACTGCACGTGCTTCCGGGCGTGATCGACAGCCAAGTCCATTTCCGCGAGCCCGGCCCTGTCCACAAGGAGGACCTCGAGACCGGCTCGCGCGCGGCCGTGCTCGGCGGCGTGACCGCCGTTTTCGAGATGCCCAACACCGACCCGTCAACCACCACCGAGGCGGCGCTCGCCGACAAGGTTCGGCGCGGACGCGGCCGGATGCACTGCGACTTCGCCTTCTGGGTCGGCGGGACGCACGACAATGTCGCAAACCTCGCCGAGCTCGAGCGCCTGCCCGGCGCCGCCGGGATCAAGGTGTTCATGGGCTCGTCCACCGGCCGGCTGCTCGTCGCGGACGACGAGGGGGTGCTCGCGGTCCTGAAGGCGATCCGCCGCCGGGCGGCGTTCCACAGCGAGGACGAAGCGCGGCTCAACGAGCGCAAGCCCCTGCGCGCGCCCGGCGACCCGTCGTCGCACCCCCTCTGGCGGGACGAGACGACGGCGCTGCGCTGCACCGAGCGCCTGATCCGCCTCGCCCGGGAGGCGCGCGCGCAGGTCCATGTGCTGCATATCTCGACGCGGGAGGAGATGGACCTGCTCGCTGCGGCCAGGGACGTGGCGACGTGCGAGGCGACGCCGCACCACCTGACGCTGAGCGCGGACGACTATCCCCGCCTCGGGACCAAATTGCAGATGAACCCGCCGGTGCGCGGGCCGGAGCATCGCGAGGGCATCTGGCGCGGCCTGCAAATGGGGGTCGTCGACGTGCTCGGCTCCGACCATGCGCCCCATACGCTCGAGGAAAAGGCGAAGCCCTACCCGGACAGCCCCTCGGGCATGACCGGCGTGCAGACCCTCGTGCCGATCATGCTCGACCATGTCGCGGCGGGGCGGCTGACGCTGCAACGCTTCGTCGACCTCACCAGCGCGGGACCTCAGCGCATCTTCAGCATCCTCGGCAAGGGCCGGATCGCGGCGGGCTACGACGCCGATTTCACCGTCGTCGATTTGAAGCGCGTCGAGACGATCCGCGATTCCTGGATCGCCTCGCGCTGCGGCTGGACCCCTTATGACGGCAAGACCGTCACCGGCTGGCCGGTCGGGACGATCGTGCGCGGCAAGCGGGTGATGTGGGAGGGGGAGCTGACGGCGCCGTCCACCGGCGAGGCGGTGCGGTTCTGGTGACGCGTTCGCGCTTCAGGCCCCGAGGGCGAGCTTGGCGATATAACCGGATCGCGTCTCGCCGGCGGCGCGCGCGTCCTCGTCGAGCCGGCGCAGCACCCGGCGCGGCAGGGTGATGTCGATGCGCTCGGCCGTGTCGTCGAGCGCCGCAGGGTCGATCGCGACGACCGAGAGGACCCATCCGGCATAGTCGAGATTGGCGCTGATCGCCTCCAGCGGCGAAGGCGGCGGGACCGCCTCACCGGCGTCGAGCGCCGCGTCGATCCACGCGAGCCGCGAAGCGGCGTGGCGATCCAGGGGCCGCCGGGCGCCCTGGGTCTCCCTGGATCGCCACGCCGCCATAGCCCGTCCTTCGACGGGCTATGGCGGCTCGCGATGGCGGCGCAGAGGCCTTTACCCCACCACCTGCATCGTCAGCCACGTCGCCGCCAGCGCCGGCTTGTGAAAACCCTCGATCTCGATGCTGACGTCGTACATCAGTTGCCACTCGCGCTCCGAGCGCTTCAGGACGGCGATAAGCACGAAATGCGCGCGCACCCGGCTGCCCGAGCGCACCGGGTGGAGAAACCGCACCTTGTCGAAGCCGTAATTGACCCCCATCGCCGCGCCCTCGATCTTGGGCAGCGTGCTGTAGGCCATCGGCGACAGCAGCGACAGCGTCAGGAACCCGTGCGCCACCGTTCCGCCGAACGGCGTGCCGCTCGCCCGCTCCGGGTCGACGTGGATGAACTGCTCGTCCTCCGTCACCTTGGCGAAAGCGTCGATGCGGTCCTGGTCGACCACGAACCAGTGCGAGACGAAGGTCTGGCCGACGCTCAGATGAAGCTCCGCGGTCGTCATCGTCCGGGCTTCGGTCCAGCTCATGCTTCGTCTCCGAACATCGCGGGCGGCGCCGTGACGCTGATGCCCCCGTCGACCGGCAGGATCGCCCCGGTCGTGTAGGCGCCTCCGCGGCCAGTCAGAAACAGGAGCGCGCCGGCAACGTCTTCCGGCCGGCCCAGCCGGCGCATCGGCACGGCGCTGGCGCCGCGCTCCGCGCCTTTCTCGTCGCCGAGGGCGAAGTTCGTCATGGCGGTCGGAAACGGCCCCGGCGCGATGGCGTTGACCGTCACCTGCCGGCCGGCGAGCTCGGCCGCGAGGATGCGGGTCAGGTGGTGCACGGCGGCCTTGGAGGCGGAATAGGAGTACGCGGTTTCCGACTGCGTCACCGTCCCCATCACCGAGCCGAAATTGACGACGTTCGAGGGCTGCTCGGGCGTCGCCGAGGCGAACAGCATCGGAGCGAGCTCGCGGGTCAGGGCGAAGAGCCCGGTGACGTTGACGCTGAGAATCCGGTCGAACGCCTTCCATGGGAAGGTCTCGAACGGATGGCCCCAGGTCATGCCGGCGTTGTTGACCAGGATGTGCAGGGCGCCGGCGCGCCTTCGCGTCTCGGCGGCGAGTTCTGCGACGCCGGCCTCGGTCGCGACCGTGCCGCCGAAGCCTTCGCAGGGGCCGATCGCGGACATTTCCGCCGCGGCGGCCTCGCAGGCGTCGGCCTTGCGGGAGGCGATCAGCACCCGCGCGCCGGCCGCGAGCAGCGCCTCGGCGCAGACCCGGCCGAGCCCGGTCGCCCCGCCGGTGACGAGCGCGGTGCGGCCGCGGACGGAGAAGAGATCGGACGGCGCAAACATGAATTTCCTCCCGAGACGGACGATTCCCGGCGATCCTAGACCGAGAGGCGTGGAGAGGAAATCGCGCGGCGCCCCCTTCCGGCCCTTCGGGCCGAAGGCCGCAGGGCGAGGACAAGCCGGCGCACCTCTATCTCGCCGGGCGCCCGCAAACCTGCGGGCCGAGCCAAACTCCCGCCACGAACCGTCCCGATCATGCCGGAATTCGCCAACGGGGGACAATCGATGACCGAGGACAAGCCGGTCGCGATCCAGCGCGCGTCGCCGGGCCTCTTCGGCGGCTTGGGCGCGCAGCTTCACCTTTGCCGCCTTCGTGCGCTGTTGACGGCCCGCGCGACGCCGACCACAGTGCGGCCGAGCTGGAGCGCCGCCGCATGAAAGTCTCGATCGTCCAGATGAACTCCGTCAGCGACAAGGCCGCCAACATCAGGGCGGCGGAAGCACTGATCGAGCGCGCCGTCCGCGAGGAGCGGCCCGACTGGGTGCTGCTGCCGGAATTCTTCGACTGGGCCGGCGGCTCGAAGGCCGACAAGCTCGCCAACGCCGAGACGTTTCCCGGCGGGCCGGCTTATGAGATGGCGCGCGCGCAGGCGATCCGGCATCGCATCTTCGTCCACGCCGGCTCGATCATGGAGCGAATCGAGGGCGAGGCGCGCATCCACAACACCTCCGTCGTCTTCAATCGCGCGGGCGAGGAGATCGCCCGCTACCGGAAAATCCACCTCTTCGACGTCACCACGCCCGACGGCGCGTCCTACAAGGAGAGCCAAGCGGTGAAGCCGGGCGACCAGGTCGTCACCTACGACTGCGAGGGCGTCACGATCGGCTGCTCGATCTGCTACGACCTGCGCTTTCCCGACCTCTTCCAGGCGTTGGCGGAAAAGGGGGCGCAGGTCATCGCGCTGCCCGCCGCCTTCACTTTGCAAACCGGCAAGGACCACTGGGAGGTTCTGCTGCGCGCCCGCGCCATCGAGACCGAGGCTTACGTCTGCGCCAGCGCCCAGACCGGATCGTTCACCGTCGGGAACGAGCAGCGCCACACCTACGGCCATTCGTTGGTCGCCGACCCGTGGGGCCATGTGGTCGCCAAGGCGTCGGACGGCGCAGGCATCGTCTCGGCGCGGATCGATCCCGCGCAGGTCGAGCGGGTGCGCGGCCTCATCCCCGTCGCCGACCATCGCCGGCGGCTCAGCACGTTCGCCTGAGGCGACGTTCCTCCAGGTCGAGCGCAAGCCATTCGGCGGGATCGGGCGCCACGTCGGGGTCGTAGCGCCCCTCGATTTCGAACGCGTCGTCCTCGTCGTCGTCCGTTGCTTCTGCTTCGCGCGCGTCGAGCGCATCAGCAGGGACGGTGAAATCAAAGCCGCCGGAGCCGAGGCGCGCCCAGCCCTGCAAGCTTCGCTTCCGGTGATCGCGCTGATTGACCCTGTCAGCATTGCGGTTCATGCTCGCCTTTCCTCCGCCCCGCCCGGCCCCCCGATGAATCACCCCGCCCAAACCGCCCACGTCAACGGCCACGACAACATCGTCGTCCAGGCGAGCGGCAGCGTCGTGAACGTGGGAGGGCCGCGCCCATACCTGCGGCTCACGCGCTACGAGCGCCAGACGGCGCTCGAGATCCAGCGCGACTCCGAAACGGCGTGGCTGAGCGCCTATCGCACCGACGTCGTCCCGCTCATCGGCCGCGACGGCGCGCTGGCCGCGTTGCGGGCGTGGCTCGAGGCGGAGGCGCGCGTTTCGGTTCGGGTTCTCGTGGGCGCAGGGGGGCGGGGAAGACCCGGCTGGCGCTGGAGCTGGCGCGCGAGATCGCCAGCGCGGGCTGGCTCGCGGGTTTCGCCACCGCCGAGCATTTCGACCGTTTCCGCGAGCAGCACGGCGTCGAGGACTGGCGTAGGGAGAAGCCTGTCCTGGTCGTCGTCGACTACGCGGCGAGCCGCGCCGAGGCGCTGCGGGCGTGGATTGGCGAGCTGGTGGACGCTTCGTTCGAGGACCGGCCGAAACTGCGGCTGCTCCTGCTCGAACGACAGGCCAATCCCGCCATCGGCTGGCATGCGACGGTCTTCGGCCTCGGCGACAACGCCAAATCCCGCGCCGCGAACGCCCTGCTCGACCCGGCCGAGCCGGTCGAACTTCCGGCGCTCGAAGACCTCGAGTTCCGGCGCGCCGTGTTCGGCGCCCTGCTCGGGCGGACGAACGCCGCGCGGACGGCGCCGGCGCGCGGCGCCGACCCCGAATTCGACCGGCTGCTCGCCGACCGCAAATGGGCCGGCGATCCGCTCTATCTGATGATGGCGGGGCTCGCGGCGGCGAGCCGGGGCGTCAGCGGCGCGCTGGCGCTCGACCGCGCCGGCCTCGCGCTCTCGGTCGCGCGCAACGAGCTCGACCGCGTCGGGCGGATCGGGGCGGCGCGGGGCGTCGACGAGCGCCATCGGTTCCCCGGCGCCTTCGTCCGCCACATGGCGGCGCTCGCCACGCTGACCCAAGGCCTGACCGTCGCCGAGGCGCGCGCGCTGGCGGCGCAGGAGATCGACGCGCTCCGCGCGCCGGCCGCGCTCGATCCGGTCCTCGACGCGCTGACCGACGCGCTGCCGGCCTCCGACGCCAACGGCGGCGTCGCGCCGATCCTGCCCGACGTCGTCGGCGAGGCGGCGATTCTGGCGTGGTTCGGGCCGAAAGGCGGGCTGGCGGCGTTCGGCGTCGATCCCGTCGCGCGGATCGCGGCCGCGGCGAAGACGGCGCTCGGAAAGGCGAGCGCGACGCTGGCGCGGACGGCGCAGGATTTCGCCGAGGCGGGGTATGCCGAGCCGGTGCTTTGGCTCGAAGCGCTCGCCGGGGCGCGGGAAACCGACATTGGCGCATGGATCGAGATCGCCAACGCGTTGCCGGATAATACTTTAGTATTACGTGAATTGGCCGCGGCCCTTCTGGCTCGCATCGCGGACGTCTTAGGACACGCCGCCACCGAAGAACAGCAATCCGGGTCCGGCGATCAGATCCGGTCGATCTATGCGGGGGCGCTCAACAATCTCGGCAATCGCCTGAGCGATCTCGGACGGCGCGAGGACGCCCTCGACGCCGCACAGGAAGCCGTCGATATCCACCGACGCCTCGCCGACGCCCGACCCGACGCCTTCCTCCCAAACCTCGCCATGGCGCTCAACAATCTCGGCAATAGCCTGAGCGAACTCGGACGGCGCGAGGACGCGCTGGCCGCCGGGAAGGAGGCAGCCGACCTCTACCGCCGCCTCGCCGACGCCCGGCCCGACGCCTTCCGCCCTGTCCTCGCCTCCGCGCTCAACAATCTTGGGCTAAGCCTGAGCGATCTCGGACGGCGCGAGGACGCCCTCGCCGCCGCACAGGAGGCCGTCGATATCCGCCGCCGCCTCGCCGACGCCCGACCCGACGCCTTCCGCCCAGACCTCGCCTCGGCGCTCAACAATCTCGGCAAATTCTTGAGCGAACTCGGACGGCGCGAGGACGCCCTCGACGCCGCAAGGGAGGCAACAGAAACCTACCGCCGCCTCGCCGACGCCCGACCCGACGCCTTCCGCCCAGACCTCGCCTCGGCGCTC
>CAIZGR010000668.1 GCA_903932535.1 uncultured Hyphomicrobiales bacterium
CGGTGACTGGAGTTCAGACGTGTGCTCTTCCGATCTCCAGAACGATGAGCGGCGTGAGGACGAGCTTGACCGTCGGCAGGGACATCCGCCGCCTTTCGCACATCGGCGCGATCGTTTGAACGCGCCCATTGCACAGCGGCGCGGAGTGTCGCAGAATTCGCCGCGCTGAGCTTCATGAGGGGAGGAGAACATGATCGCGCACGCCAAGCCGCATGCGCCGCTCGACATCTACGCGACGACGGTGGCGAACGACTGGATCGACTACAACGGCCACATGAACGACGCGGCCTATGCGCTGGTGTTCAGCCGCTCCGTCGACGCGCTGATGGACCGGATCGGCCTCGACGCGGCGGCGCGCAAGCACACGGGCCAGAGCCTCTACACCCTCCAGATGATGCTCCACTATTTCCGCGAGGCGCGCGTGGGCGAGGCGCTTGCCGTCACCTGCCGGCTGATCGAGCATGACGAGAAGCGCATGCGCATCTGGCTCGAGCTGTTCGACGCGAAGGGGGAGCGGCTCGCCGCCTCCGAGCAACTGCTGCTTTCTGTGGCCCTCGGCGAAGACGGCGCCCGTGCGGCGCCCTGGACGCACGAGACCCAGGCGGCGCTCGACGCGCTGCGGAAGCTGCACGCCAGCATGCCGCATCCAGTCGAGGCGGGCGCGGGCGTGGCGATGACGAGGACGTGAGCGGGCCGGTCTTGCGCGAGCGGTCAGCTCGGGATGAGACGAAGCGCGGCTTTTCCGCCTTTCACGGCTTTCGTTGAAAGGCGCCTGTCGAATGTCGCCAAACCGCCGTCATGGGCGACGGCGAGCGCGAGTAGATAGCTGTCGGTGACCTGGGCCGAGGTGAGGATCTGCCCGACCTCGACATGGGCCGCGCCGATCAGGCTGATGTCGTCGGGCCAGAAGACGTGGCCTGGAATCGACCTCATCTTCTCGACGATTGCGGCGACCTCGGCGGGAGATCCGGGTCCTCCGGCATAACGCGGATGCCCGACGATCCGGATCACGCCGTTTTCCGTCAGCGGGCAAGTCGCCCAAGACTTGCGACCTTCGTTCTCGAACCAGACGTGCGCGGCGTCGTGGCCGACGTGGGCGGGGTCGATGAGCGCGATCAGGACGTTGATGTCCAGCAGGACCGTCAAGGCAGTTCGTCGCGCAGGGCGTTGACGAAGTCGGGCGTGACCGGCGCATCGTCGGGACCGCGCTGCAGCAGCGGGAACCCGTTGCGTTCCCGCGCCGCTGTGGGCCGTCGCAATGCGCGCCGCGCAAGGTCGGACACGACCTCGCCGACGCTGCGGTCCTGCTGACGCGCGATCGATTTGGCGACCGTCAAGACGTCGTCGTCAATGGTCAGGGTCGTGCGCATTGCAAGCCTCTTCGAGCATCAAGCATCACGCATCATATACGCGGAGCGCAGCCGTGCGACAAGCGCCCTGCGCATTATTGCCCGGCATCGACGCCGGCCTCCAACGCCTTCAGGATCGCCAGCGCCCGCTCGGCCATCGCGGACGGGACGAAGACGTGGTCGTGGCAAAAGGCCGCGACGACGTTGCAGGGGATCGCCTCCGCCGCCAGGGCGGACGCCACCGCCGCCGTCAGACCGACGCCGTCGAGCGCGGAAGCCACGCCGAGCACGATCCGCCGCATCGGCAGATCGACCGGAAAGCCCAGCGCCTCGGCCGTCTTCCGCGGCAGGATCAGCGAAACGCCTTCCGCCTCGCGGAAGAGCCCGAGCGCCGCCGGTCGAGCCGCCGCAGCGAGCGACTCGTCGGGCGTCGTGCAGAAGACGGCGTCGCCCGCCTCGAGAACCGGGCGCATCCCCGTCAGCATGGCGCGGGAATCGCGGACTGTTTCGGGCGCCCTCGGTTTCGACAAACGAGCCTCCTCGCCGACGGCCTGAATGGGCGCAACGCCGCCGTCTCCGCCAGACATCTCCGGGAACATAGCCTTGCGCGCGGGCCTGCGTCCTCCCGCCGAGGCAGGCGCCGGCTCGGCGACGCGGCGCGGCAAGACGCCTTTTTCCTTTCAAACCGACGGACCGCCCTTGCAATCCTCGCCACTACCATCCATGTACCATCCATACGGATGGCTTGAGGATGGCACATGGCCGACATTCATCGACTGCGCGAGCGGCCGGGCGACAGCGAGAAGATCACGATCAACCTCGGCTTCGTCGACCTCGGCCACGTCGACCTCCTGGTGCGCGAAGGGTTCTATTCCAACCGCACCGATTTCATCCGCACCGCGATCCGCAACCAGCTCGCCTCGCACACGGACGCGGTCAAGCAGTCGATCGTGCGCAATACCCTCGAGCTCGGCCTGAGAAACTTCAGCCGCGAGGAGCTCGAGGCCGTGAAGGCGCAGGGGGGCCGGCTCAAGATCCAGGTGCTCGGGCTCGCGACCATCGACGACGACGTCACCCCGGAGCTCGCGCTGGCGACGATCGAATCGATCAACGTCCTCGGCGCGCTCCACGCCAGCAAAGCCGTCAAGGCGGCGCTCGCCGACCGCATCCGGTGAACGCGCCCCACGGCATTTTCCTCGAGAAGGATCGAACCATGAAAAACGATTTCGCCGCCGCCATGCGTCAGGCCTTGCAGCTCACCCGCGCCCAGAACGTGATGGAGGCGACGCGGGTGATCCAGCGCGCCCTCGCCGGTTCGATCGACGCGGCGCCGCCGGACGACGAGCCGCGCGAGCGCGTCGTCATCCTGCCGCCCCCGCCGAAGGCCTCGGCGCCGGCGGATGCGGCCGAACCGCC
>CAIZGR010000669.1 GCA_903932535.1 uncultured Hyphomicrobiales bacterium
GGCTTGCTGCGGTTGAATTCGTCGTAGATGATCGTATGGCCGAGCCGGCACGCCGTCGTGATGCGATTGTCGATCCAGAGCGCGCGCCCTTCTTCCTGGAACTTGAGCACCGATCCGATATAGTTGTCGACGACCCGCGACTTGCTGTAGCCGCTCTCGCGACCGATGAGATCCGAGCTGCCGAACTCGTGATCGCCGTGAAGCAGGATCGTCGGACGGCCGAGCTGCGCGGCCGCATGGAAGGCGAGCGTCGTCTTGCCGGTGCCGGGCGGCCCGGAGAAGTGGACCGCGTATCCGGCCTCGAGATAAGCCATCGCCCGTTCTGTGATGTCCTTGACCTCGGCGGAGCTTACGAAAGCGCTGCTCGGGTCCAGAGCGATGGAGCCATTCTCGCCGCCGATGAAGTCATCGGCGACGGGATGGAGGTGTGCGGACACATGGGCGTTCATTCCGCATGTCCTCCACGGCGGCCATGTCCCGAATTGCGGGAGCCGTGCCGGCCCTTGCCTTTATCCGGACGGGCGTCCCCGCTGCCGGCTTCGGGAGCCGCGGCGGCGCGCCCGCTTCCGGGCTGGCTCTTTTGGAGGTCTCCCCTCCAGATGGCCGTCCCCTCTGCGCGATCCTGCGCGTAAGCGGAGAGGTTGTTCCGAATTTCGGTGGCGCGGTCGCGGCCGTCCTTGGCGAGCTTGTCGCGGAACGCATCGACGCTGTTCGTGAGGTCTCTCATGAACGCCGCAGCCTCTTTGTGCTGCTCCGCGACCTGTTCGCGGCGCTCGCGTCGACGCGCGTCTCGCTCGTCCGCGAACTGCTCCAGCTTCGCCTTGATGTCGCTCTGACGGCGGCTGGCCGTCTCGGCGGCTTCCTTTTGGCTCTCTTCAGCCGCGCGCGCTCGCGACGCCTTGTAGCCGTCGAGCGTCGACCGCGTTTCGCTGCGCAGCGCCTCGGTCATCTTCTCGGCTTCGGCCGCTTGCTGGGCGCCCGCCTCCCGGCGCGCCGTCTGGGCGCCGAGCAGGAACGACCCGACGTCCGCATGCAGGGCCATGACGGCCTTCCGGCCGTTCTCCGCCTGCTCGCGCGCCGCCTCGCTGCGCGTCGAATTCGCAGTCTTCAGAAACGACTCGACGTCGTTCCGCCGTTCGTTTGTCTCGACCCTGACTTCCGCTTCGAACTTGCTCCGAGCGAGACGGCCCGCAGCGATGTCACTCACCACGCGAGCCAAGCCTTCCGCCACGCCAGCCATCTCTCATACCTCCGTTGCAGATGATTCCCCCCCTCCGGGAGCGCGAGCCAAGAGACTCGCCCCCCGAAGGAGGGATGCGCCGCGTATCGATTACGCCGGGGCTGCCGCAGAGGCCGTCAAGCCAACGGCTTCGGCATACTTCAGATAGGTCTCGACCGACGCCACGACGACGCGGGCTTCGATGGTGATCAGCTCGATACCAACCAGCGACACCTTGACCCAAGCGTCGATCACGATGCCCTTGTCGAGGATACGATCGACGACTTCGGCGAGGCTGGACGAATCGGTTGACTTCTGTAGGCGGGCCATAACGTTCTCCTTCGGGAGGAACACTACACTTCTCAGTTCGCCGGATCAGGCTGTCGCCCTCCGGCGTGCTCCAAAGCGCAAGACCGGCGCCAGGATCGACGCCCGAAGCGGAGAAGAAAATCATAAATGATTTCAGTCTTATGAGAGAGCGGGCGGCGCGCGGCTGGTCGACGGCCCGGCGAATGTGGGGACGCGCGTCCCAGGTGGGCGGGCGCCGGCGCCCGCCTTCCTTCGCTCAGGGCGGTCGCAGTGATTGCTTCGATTTGAACCCGGAGACGAGAAGACGGGCGTCGCCGATTGCGGCCGGGCCGGCCTCTCGCTGACGAAAGCAATCGCGCTGGAGGTCGCGGGCGCCAGGGCGGAGCCGAGATTTGCGAGCGCTCCCAACAAGATCCGACCCGTCGTCGATCGCAGGACCGGCGTCCGGCGCAGGCCGAGGGGCAGCCGGCGGCCTTTCCAAACGCCTCGTCGCACGGAGGATCGCCGCTCGAGCTGCGCGGAAGGGGAGATCGGACCCCGAGCGTCGTCCTGTTCGGCGGCAGACGCAGGCGCAGCCGCCCGCCGTGTCGGCGCGCGATCGCATCGGATCGCAAAATGAAGAGCGAATGTCCGACATCTTCGGACCTCGGCGCAGGCGTTCGTGCTGGAGGTGGAATGGTGGGGGAGGTAGGACTCGAACCTACGAAGGCATAGCCAGCGGATTTACAGTCCGCCCCCTTTGCCGCTCGGGACACTCCCCCAAAATCCGGCCGGCCTCGGCTGGCGCGGACGAAAACGCCTCGGACATACCGAGGCGCGGGTGACGGCTTATGTTGCCTCGACCCGCAGCCTGTCAACTGGAAAATGATACGGAAAAATGACGGCGACGGCGCCGTCGTCCTCGACCGTCTCTGGCGACGCGCCGCGAACCGTCCTAAAGCTTCGGCCGGCGCTGAGCCGCAAGGGAATTTCATGACGCGCAAACGTGAACCGCGGGGCGGCCCGCCGCCCCGAACGTCCGACAGGCCAAGCGCCGCCGCGCCGAAGACGGCGCGCCCCGCGCCCGCTCCGGCCCGGGACTCCGACCGGGGACGCGAACGGCCGCGCGAGCAGCGCTCCGCGGACGTCGCCAGGATATTCGGCTTCCACAGCGTCGAGGCGGCGCTGAAGGCGCCCCGGCGGGAGCTCATCCGGCTCTACGCCACGGAAGCGGCGGCGGAGCGCTTGCGCGGAGCGATCGACTCGCGCGGCGTCGAGACCCGAATCCTGAGCCTCGAGGAGGTCGCCCAGCGCGCCCCGCGCGACGCCGTCCACCAGGGGGTGGTGCTCGAAGCGCGGCCGCTGGCGCCGATCGACGTTTCCGAACTGCCGGCGCGCGGGCTCGTCGTCGTGCTCGACCAGATCACCGACCCGCACAATGTCGGGGCGATCCTGCGCACCGCCGCCGCCTTCGCGGTCGACGCCCTCGTCACCACCGA
>CAIZGR010000670.1 GCA_903932535.1 uncultured Hyphomicrobiales bacterium
CAACGTTCGTCGAGCGCGGCGAAGTCTCGGCGATCCAGGCCTTCGGCTGCGCTTCCCGCTCCGCCGACAGAGAGCTCGCGCTGCCCCCGCCTTCGAGCCGCCGCAGGCCCTCCAGTCCCGTCCGCGACATCGGTCTTGCGCCAGCCTCCGACCCTTGTCG
Organism: uncultured Hyphomicrobiales bacterium; assembly: GCA_903932535.1. Taxonomy (GTDB): domain Bacteria; phylum Pseudomonadota; class Alphaproteobacteria; order Rhizobiales; family Beijerinckiaceae; genus Roseiarcus. The sequence continues at coordinate 161 of CAIZGR010000670.1, forward strand.
CCGAGATAAGGCGCCTCCGCGACCTTCTCGCAGCTCCAGCCGCCGTCGAGCAGCAGCAAGGCGTTGGCCCGCCCCGCCGAGCGCTGCTCGGCATGGCCATCGCGAAGCAGCGCTATCCGTTCCGCGCGCTGGCGAGGCGAAAGAAAGCCGCCGCGAATCATGCTTCAAGCCGAATCCGACAACCCTCCCGACGCAACCTCTTTTTTCGCCCACTCCATGAGTCGGGGTATACCGTAAGTCAGGATTGGCGCGTCCTCCGAGGAATGCGGTTGATTCCCGGGTCGACAGGCCCACAAGTCCGGCGGCGCCTCGGTCGCCGGCAGGAGACGCGACGCCTGTATGAGGAGAGTTGACGCCATGTCACGCGATGTTCTCGATGTCGCCATCGTCGGCGGAGGCGTGTCCGGCTGCTATTGCGGCTACCGGCTGCTCACGGCGGATCGGACCCTTCCGGCCCTGCGAAGCCTGTCGAGGGCGTCGGGGGGCGATACGCTGTCCGTCGCGCTCTACGAATCGAGCGACCGGATCGGAGGACGGCTCTGGAGCTATCGCTTCCCGGAATTGCCCGATGTCGTCGCCGACCTGGGCGGGATGTGCTTCAGTCCGCTCCACGCCAACGTCTACAACTTGTGCAAAAACCACCTCCGGCTCGAGACGGAGGAGGCCGACGAGTTCAGCGTATACAATCTTCAACACATCCGAAATCACCGCTATGCATTTTGCGACTATTGCCCGCCGGAAAAGGATAGATCGGATTCGTTTTATCCGAGGAGCGTGCCGTATTTCCTGAGCGAGCAGGAGAAATGGCGATATCCGACGGACTTGATGCTCGGCGCGTTCAAAAAGGCGACGCCGGCGGTTGCGCCTTTGCTCGACGCGTTGAAGAAGGAAGGCGAGGAGCCCGCCAAAGCCAGGAGGATCATCGAGCAGCTGAAACTGGAGTTGCAAAAGGCGCACGACGCCGGCAGCGGCCTGCCGCTCCATGATTGCGGCTTCTGGAGTCTCCTGTCCCGGCACGCCAGCCAGGAAGCCTACGACATGGCCACGAGTTCGTCCGGCTTTTACTCGACCACCCAGAACTGGAACGCTTACGACACCTTGCTCGGCGCCTTCGTCGATTTTTCCGTCCCGCAGACCTGGACGAAGCTGAAGGAGGGCTACGACGCGCTCCCTCGCGAACTGGCCCAGCGCTTTGTCGGGCATGGCGGAGAGGTTCACACCCGGACTCGGCTGCGCGGCCTCGAGGTTCAGGGCGAGGGCGCGGAAGCCGTCATCACGATGCGGCTCGAGGCGAACGGTTACGTGCGGACCCAGCAGGCCCGCAACGTCATTCTGGCGATGCCGCAGCGGTCGGTCCGGTTGCTGGACCCGGACAGCTTTCTTTTCCGCAACGGCCAGTTCGTGGAGGACCTCGGCGCCGTGACGTGCGAGCCCGCAAGCAAGCTCTTTCTGGCGTTCGCGGAGCCTTGGTGGCGCAAGGTCCAGGCGGCGCCGAACCCATTCGCGCCGACGATCCGGAGCGGCCAGTCCGCGACCGACCTGCCCTTGCGGCTCTGCTACTACCTCGGTTCCGAAGAGAACGGGAAGTCGCTGCTGCTGGCCTCCTTCACGGATTCGATCGGCGTCGAATACTGGAACGGCTATCTGCCCCGAGGCCGCCCCAACCCGCTGGTGATCGACCCTCCGCCGGAGATGGTGCAGGACGCCGTACGGCAATTGCGGGCCATGCACGACTTTCCCGTGCCGGAGCCGCTTGCCGCGGTCTTTGCGCATTGGGGCGCGGACCCCTATGGCGGCGGCTATCATTTCTGGAACACCCACGTACGCAGTTGGGAGGTCATGCCGCGCATCCGCCGCCCGTCGCCGGGCGCCAACGTCTTCCTGTGCGGCGAGGCGTATTCGGCTAAACAGGGTTGGGTCGAGGGCGCGATCAACACGGCCGAAATGACGCTGGAGACTGGCTTCGGGTTGCCCCGGCCGTCGTGGACGCCGGAGGATTACGACTTCGGGCCGTGAGGCGAAAGCCGCATCGCGCCGGCCAGACGAGCCGTGAGGGAACTGGCAATGGCATTCATCAGGGCGGAATCGACGGCGGCGCCGTTCGTCGACGGATATGGCGACCTGGAGGAGCTTGCGAGCGGCGACTCCTCGACCCTCTTCTACCGCGCGTCGCGCCGAACGGACGACACGCCGGTCATCCTGAAAATGCTCCGCAACGCCTACGCGACGCCTTTGGAGCGCGCGAGCTTCCAATGGGAATACGATCTTCTGCGCAACCTGGACGTGCCGGGGATCGTGCGGGCCTATGACCTCACCAGCTACGAAGGCCGTCCCGTCGTCGTCCTCGCAGACCCGGGCGGCCAAACGCTCGCCGAGCTTCTCGGCGCGCGCCCCCTCGCGCTCGTCGAGGCGCTCGAATACGCCGTCCAGTTGGCGGAGACGCTCGGTCGTCTGCACCGCGCGGGGGTCCTGCATTGCGGCGTGAGCCCCTCCTCCATCGTCCTGGCGAGGACCGGCCAGGCCGTCCTGACCGGCTTCAGTCATGCGACCGACCAGTCCGGCCTGCGGCCGGCGCTGCGTTCCGCCGGACGGCACGCAGAACGATTCGCCTACATGGCGCCGGAGCAGACCGGGCGGATGAACCGCTCCGTGGACGACCGCAGCGATCTCTATTCGCTGGGCGCGACGCTCTATCATATGCTGACCGGCGCCGCCCCGTTTTCCGGCGAGGACGCGCTCGCGCTGATCTACGCCCATATCGCGACGACCCCTGCTCCGCCGAGCGAGGCGAGCTCTGCGATCCCCCGCGCGCTTTCGGACATCGTTCTCAAGCTCATGGCGAAGAACGCCGAGGACCGCTACCAGTCGGCGCTCGGCCTCAAAGCCGATCTCGAGGAGTGCCTTCGCCAATGGCGCGCATCGGGCGCGGTGCAACGGTTCGTGCTGGGACAGCGGGATCGGCCGCGGGAGCTGCGCATCCCCGAAAAGCTCTACGGCCGGGAACGCGAGAGCGCGGTCCTGATGGCGGCGTTCGATCGGACGAGCCGGGGAGCGCGCGAGCTGCTGCTCGTCTCCGGGCCGCCGGGGATCGGCAAGACCACCCTGGTGAGCGAGGTCCACCGCCCCCTCACGCAGCACCGCGGCAGCTTCATTTCCGGCAAGGTCGATCCTCTGCAGCGCACGGCCCCTTACGCGCCGCTGGCCCAGGCGCTTCGTTCCGAGGTCGAGCAGGTCCTGACGGGATCGCCTGCCGAGGTGGCGGATTGGCGGGACCGCGTTCTCCAGGCGCTGGGGCAGAACGCCGGGCTCATAAGCGAGATCGTGCCCCAACTCGAGCGGATCATCGGCGACCAGGCGCCCGCGCCGTCCGTTTCGCCCCGGGAGGCCCAGAATCAGCTGAACTTCGCGTTCCGGCAGTTCTTTCAGGTGCTTGCGCGGCCGGAGGACCCGCTGGTCCTGTTTCTCGACGACCTCCAGGGAGCGGATGCGGCGCTGCTCGGGCTGTTGCAGTCGGTGCTGTCGGCGGAAGACCTCAGCCTGCTGGTCATCGGCGCCTATCGGGACACCGAAGTCTCGCCGGTGCATCCTCTTGTTCAGACCGTTGACGAAATCCGCAAGGCGGGCGCAAGGGTCAGCGAGGTGCGGCTTGAACGGCTGAACGCGGCGCACGTCGCGGAGTTGCTGTCCGACACCCTCGCCTGTTCGACCGAGGCCGCGCAGCCGCTGGCCAGGCTCACCCTGAACAAGACCGACGGGAATCCCTTCTTCCTGCGCGAGTTCCTGCGCACGCTCCAACGTGACGGCCACCTGAGGTTCGATATCGACGCCGGTTGCTGGAGCTGGGACCTCGACCGGATCGAATCGCTCCACATCACGAGCAATGTGGTGGATCTGGTCGCCCGCCGGATCCGGCGCCAACCCGAGACCACGCTCCGGACGCTCGAGGCCGCGGCAGCGATCGGCGCCCGGTTCGAGCTCGGGCTCCTCTCCGCGGCCGTCGACGCGACCGCTCGGGCGACCGCCGTGGCGCTGAAGGAGGCCATACGCGAGGGAGTCGTGGTTCCGCTCGACGACCGGCATCGGCTGGCCGAGCGCATGGAGACCGACGAGGACGACACCTTTCAGATCGAGTACCGGTTCGCCCACGATCGCATCCAGCAGGCTGTCTACTCGGTTCTGACCGAACCGCAGCGAGAGTCCCTTCACCTGCGGCTGGCGCGGCTCCTGCAGCGGCGACCGCGGCGAGAGGGCGCCGATCCGGCCTTCGACATCGCCAACCACCTCCATCTGGCCCGACGCCTGCTTCAAGGGCAGGAGGGGCAGGACGAGATGGCGCAGATCAATCTCGACGCCGGCCGCAAGGCCCGCGCGGCCTCCGCCTTCACGACCGCCGGCGAATACTATCGTCGCGGCATCGAGGCGGCCGGCGCCGGGATGTGGACGCGAGACTACAGGCTCGCGCTCGCCTTGCATCTCGAGGGCGCCGAGGCCGCCTATCTGAGCGGCGAGTTCGAGCGGACGACGGAGTGGACGGCGGCGGCGATCGAACGCAGCGCCACGGAGCTGGACCGCGTCCGGGCCTACGAAGTCCGCGTCGTCGCAGCCATCACGCGCGCCGAGCACGACGCGGCGGTCGTCGAAGGCCTCGAGCTGCTCGAGCTGCTCGGCGTGCGCATCCCGGCCGCGCCGACGAAGCGCGACATCGTGCGCGGCCTGATCTCGACCAAGATCGCGCTTGCCTTCAAGCGGGTGGAGAGTCTGGCCCGGCTGCCGGCGATGACCGCCGAGCGGGATCTGACGATCATGCGCGTGCTGCAACTGGTGATGACCGGGGCCTACAGCGCGCGCCCGGACGTGTTCGCCGTCGCCGTGTTCCAGTCGGTCGTCCTGTCCGTGCGGCGCGGCGCCTCCCCGTTCGCCGCCCAGGCCTACCTCAGCTACGGCATCATCCTGTGCGGCGTGACCGGCGACATCGCGACCGGCTACAAGTTCGGCGAGCTCGCCCTGGCGCTCATCGACCGCTTCGACGCCCGGCCGCTTCGCCCGAGAGCGCTGTTCCTTTTCCACGGCTTCATTGCGCACTGGCGCAATTCCTATCGCGAAACCTTCGCCCCGCTCAGGCAGGCGTACCAGCTCGGCCTCGAGAGCGGCGATTTCACTTTCGGTGGTTTCGCCGCGTTCGATTACACGTTTCAAGCCTATTGGGCCGGCGAGAATCTGGCGCGCCTCGAACGCGAGATCGCCGGCTACATGGACGTCTTTCGGACCCTGAAGCAGGACTTCATCGTCCAGCTGTTGAGCCTGTACCGCCAAGCCGCGCTGAACCTCGTCACGGGCCAGGGTCAGCCGGACAGGCTGACGGGGGACGGATGCGACGAGGACGCTGTCGCCGCGGCTTTCGAGGCCAGCCACAACCTCAACGGCCTGTGCCAGCTACACTTACACAAGATGATCCTGGCGTATTTGTTCGGGCGCCACGCGGAAGCCGCGGGCCACGCGCGCAAAGCCCGCGCGTATCTGGAGGGCCTGACCGGGACGCAGGGCGTTCCCATCTTCCGTTACTACGACGCGCTCAATCTTTTGGCGCTCAAACGCGGCAATGGATCTTCTGCCGACGACAGGACCGTGCGCGCCGCCATCAAGAAGCTCAGGCAGTGGGCGGCGTCCGCGCCGATGAACTATGCGCACCGTCTGCACCTCGTCGAAGCGGAACTGGCCCGCGCGCAGGGCCGCGGCGCCGCGGCGCGCGAGCACTACGACCAGGCGATCATGCTCGCCGGGCAAAATCAATTCCTGAACGACGCCGCGCTCGCGTCCGAACTGGCTGGCGGCTTTCATCTCGAACGCGGTCTGCCGCACGCGGCCCGGGCCTATCTGCGCGACGCCCACTACGGCTACGCGCAGTGGGGCGCGCACGCCCTGGCGCGCAAGGTCGAAGCGAGCTTTCCGCAATTCGTCGCGCAGCCGAGCCTGTCGCTGGCGGACGCGGCGGGACGCTTTGCGGAAACGGGCGAGCCGGGGCTCGACGCGGTCAGCATTCTGCGCGCTTCACAGGCCATTTCCAGCGAGATCGAGCTCGAGCCGCTGTTGCGGCGGCTGATGAGCGTGGTGATGGAGACTTCCGGCGCCCGCCGCGCCTGCTTTCTGTACGAAAGAGACCAGCGGCTGTTCATCGAAGCCGAATTGACGGTGGATAGTTTGGAAGTCTCGATCCAGACCGAGCCCGCCGACGCGCTCGACGACGGGCGGCCGTCGCTGCCGCTCAGCATCGTCAACTACGTGATGCATACGCAAGAGAGCGTCCTGCTCGACGACGCCATGGCCGATCCGCGATTCCGGCGCGACCCGTATCTGATCCGGGTGCGCCCGCATTCGGTGCTGTGCGCGCCCCTCGTCAAGCAGGGGCGGGTGACGGGCGTTCTCTATCTCGAAAACGATCTGAACCGAGGCGCCTTCACGCCGGCGCGTCTGGGGCTGTTGAACCACATGGCGGCCCAGGCGGCCATTTCGGTGGAGAACGCCCGTCTCTACGGCGACATCCGCTCGCTCAACACCGCCTACGAGCGTTTCGTGCCACGACAGTTCCTCGGGATTCTGGACCGCAAGGCCATCACGGACGTCGTTCTGGGCGACAGGGCCCAGCGGGAAATGACGGTCCTGTTCTCCGACATCCGTCAGTTCACGCGCCTCTCGGAGCATATGGGGCTCGACGAGACCTTCAGGTTCGTGAACCGCTACCTCGGCCGGATGGCGCCGGCGATCGAGGCGCAGAACGGCATCGTCGACAAGTATCTCGGCGATGCGATCATGGCGCTGTTTCCCAGGCAGGCCGACGACGCATTGCAGGCCGCCATCGCGATGCTGCGCGCGCTGGCCGAACTGAACCTGGACCTCACGACCGAGGGGCGGCCCCCCCTTCAGATCGGCATCGGGCTCCACTACGGACAATTGATGATGGGCATGGTGGGCGTCCGCGGGCGCATGGACGGCACCGTGATCGGCGACGCCGTCAACGTCGCGTCCCGCATCGAGGGATCGACCCGCGCCTACGGCCTCTCGCTGCTCCTGACCGCCCAGGCGCGCGACCGCCTCGAGTTCCCCGACCGCTTCGCTCTGCGGGAAATCGATCGGGTGCGCGTGGTCGGACGCGACGAGCCGCTGACCCTGTTCGAGTCGTTCGACGCCGACCCGGCCGAGGCCGGGCGAGCCAAGCGGGAAAACCTTTCGTTGCTGGCGAGCCTCCTCGACCACTATCGCGGCGGACGCGTCGAGGAGGCGAGCGCCTGCGCGCGGGCGATGCTGGCCCGAGCGCCCGGCGATCGGGTGGCGCAGCTCTATCTGGCGCGCTGCGAGACTCTGGCGCGCGCGGGGGTTCCGAAGGATTGGGACGGCGTCGAGGTCCTGGAGCAGAAGTAGCGCCGCTCGAAAAAGGTTTGCCTTCGCAATCGAATTGCGTTTACGCTGCTACGCCGTCGTTTGCGGCGGCGCCGAACAACGGCTAGACGGAGGAGACGGGAATGGCGCGACATGTGACGCCCGCGGAATGGGGTCGAATCATCGCCCATGCGTGGATCGATCCCGCATTTGCGCATGAGCTGTCGATCGATCCCGCCATGGCGGCGAAAAAGTTCCTCGGGCTCGATCCTCATGCCGAGGTGCGCGTGTTCGAGGTTCCGGCGCGGCCGTCGGACTTGAGCCAGCCCCAGGTTGAAGACATTCGCGACGGCACGACGGTCGCCTTCATGCCCTTGTATTCCTGCTAGCGGTCTGCGCGGCGCGGACCGGGCGGCGGGATTGGAATGGCCGATCGGCTCCGATTGCGGGAGAACGTCGCCTACGAGGCTCTCTCGGAGGGCGTCGTCCTTGCGGCCGAAGGCGGCTCCCGCCTGCTGACCGGGCGCGCGGAGCGGCTGGTCGCGGTTCGTCTCGACGGCTCCGCGACGCTCGACGATCTCATCGACCGGTTGGCCGGCGACGTGTCGGCGGCCGAGGTCTGCTACGTCGTCGAGCGGCTCCGGCGCGACGGCCTCGTCGTGTCGGGGCCGCGCCTCGACGATCGGGACCGCGGCTGGGAGGCGCTCGGCGCGGAGCCTGATAAGGTCGAGCGGCTCCGCGAGGCAGAGGTCGAAGTCGTTGCGATCGGCGCCGTGGACACTTCGGCGGTCGAGGCGGTCGCAGCCCAATTGCGGACCCTGCTATCGAAGGACGGCGTTTTCGTCGGGGGCGGAGCGCGCGCGGGCGCGCTCCGGGTCGTGCTCGCGGACGACTATCTCCGCAGCGGCTTGGCCGACGCGAATGCGGACAGTCTGGCCAGCGGCCGTCCCTGGCTTCTCGCCAAGCCGGTCGGCGCCGAAGTCTGGATCGGCCCTTTCTTCCAGCCGGGCCTGACCGGTTGTTGGGCGTGCCTTGCGCAGCGGTTGCGCGGCCATCGCCGGGTCGACGAGTTTTGGCGCCAGAGACGCGGCTGCGAGGACATGGGAACGGCCGATCTCGCCAGCGTGCCGAGCGTGACCGGCATGGCGGCCGGCATGGTCGCGACCGCGGTGGGAAACTGGATCGTGCAGAGCCGATCGGGCCTCGAGGGCGCCGTGTGGACGCTCGACCCTCGGGAACTGGCGTGGCGGCGGCACGAGCTGGTGAAACGGCCGCAGTGCCCCGCCTGCGGCGCGCCGCCGCTCGAGCCGCGAGACGCCCCGCCCCTGACGCTGGTTTCGCGGCGCGGCGAGACGGTCGACGGCGGATTGCGGATCGCCGCCCCCGAAAAAACCTTCGAACGGCTGGCGCGTCATGTCAGCCCGGTCACGGGAATCGTCGCCGCGCTCGCGCCCGGACCGGACGCCGGCGACGCCGTCGCGCCGACTTGGCTTGCGCGCCACGCCTTCACCACGGGCGCCCGCGACGTCGAGGAATTGCGCGACAGCTTGCAGCGCGTCGCCGGCGGCAAGGGCGTGACATCGGCCCAGGCGCGAACAGGCGCGTTGTGCGAAGCGCTGGAACGATATTCCGGCGTCTTCGACGGAACGGAGCCGCGCGTGCGGGCGCGCATGTCGGAACTCGACGGAATGGCGATCGACCCCAACGCCTGCATGCTCTTCAGCGAAAGGCAGATGAGCGGGGCGCACGACGCTTCAGCCGCGACGCCGGGCCGCCGGACCACGGTGCTTCCGGCCGGCGCGCGGCGGATTCCGGCCCCGATCGACCCGGACGCGGAGATCGACTGGGCGCCCGTCTGGTCCCTCACCGACCGCCGCGTCCGCTATCTGCCGACCGCCTATTGCTATTATGGAACGGCGGACCGGCCGGGCGCCGCATTCGCGACCGCCGATTCGAACGGCAGCGCCGCAGGCGCCGTGATCGAGGAGGCCATTCTCCAGGGCTTCCTCGAGCTGGCGGAGCGCGATGGCGCGGCGATCTGGTGGTACAACCGTCTCGCCCGCCCGCAAGTCGACGTCGGCGCGTTTCGCGATCCGGCGCTGAACCGCGTAATCGACTCGTTTGCCGCCATGGGGCGCGAGACCTGGGTGCTCGACGTGACGACGGACCTGGGGATTCCGGCCTTCGCCGCGGTGACGTGCAAGGCGGATGCGCCGCGCCGGCAGATTCTGCTCGGCTTCGGCGCGCATCTGGACGCTGAGATCGCGCTCCGCCGCGCCGTCACCGAACTCGCGCAGTCCCTGCCCGGCCTCCCGGAAGCCGCCTCTTCGCCCGACGATCCCCGGGCGCGGGCGCTCGACTGGTGGGCCCGGGCGACCGTGGACGATCACCCCTATCTGGCGCCGAGCCCCGCGCGCGCCCGCACCCCTGACGACTACCCGCAAAGGCGCGTCACCGACCTGCTGGAAGCCGTCGCACTTTGCGTCGAGGCGGCGCGCCGGCGCGGGCTGGAGACGCTCGTGCTCGACCAGACCCGTCCGGACGTGGGGCTCGCGGCGGCGAAAGTGTTCGTCCCCGGCCTTCGTCACTTCTGGCCGCGTTTCGCCCCCGGGCGGCTCTATGACGTCCCGGTCGCGCTCGGCTGGAGAAGCGATGCGCTCGAAGAGGATCAGCTCAACCCGGTTCCGATCTATTTTTGAAGCGACGACCTCGTGAGGGCTTGCGTGACCAACTCCGGCCGCAGCGCGCCGCGCCGCCTCCTGAAGCTCGGGAACGGCGTTCGAATCGCGTTCGGCGCGAGCGCAGACGATCCGGTCGCCGTCCGCTCGCCAGAGGGGACCTTTCCCCTCGGCGTTCTCTCTCCCGCCCTGCGCGAAGCCGTCCGCTTGCTGGCGGAAGGGACGGACGAGGACGACGCTGCGAGCGCTATCGGAGCGCGCGAGGGTTTTCACGCCCTCGCCCGCTGGTCGTGGCTGACGCAGACGCTTCTCGATATGGGCTGCCTGCGCTGCACGCTCGCCGCTGCACAAGGCCGGCCCTTGGCGACGATTTTTGCCCGCGCGCCCGGGCCGGCGATCCGCCTCGCGCCGCTCGCCGCCTCCGACCCGGTCGTGCTTTCCCGCTTCGCCTGGCTCCACGCCACGGACGGCGTGACCGCGCTCGAGTCTCCGCTCGGCCGCGCCCGCATCGTGCTCGACGATCCGCGGCTGGCGGGCGCGGTCGCCGCGCTC
>CAIZGR010000671.1 GCA_903932535.1 uncultured Hyphomicrobiales bacterium
CCGCGCGCCCGACGGCGCCGTCGATCTCGGCCGCGGTCTGCGCGCAGGCGTCCGCCTTGCGCGACGAAACGATCACGTTCGCGCCGTGCTCCGCGAGTCTCCGCGCGATGGCGCGGCCGATGCCGCGCGAGGAGCCGGTGACGATGGCGGTCTTGCCCGTCAGGTCGAAGAGACTGGTCAAAATCGTCCTCCCGTTCGCCCCGACGCGCGCGGCGGTCGCTGTGCGCCTTGTAGACGCAATCGCTGAACGCGTCGCCGCGCTCGGCGAGCGCGGCTACAGTTACGTGCGTTTGCAATTCGCTTCGCCTCCTACTTAAACGAACGTTTGACTTTCTTGCAACCACCAATATGGTTTCGCCGGCTGAAGCGGCCGGCGGAGCGGCTTCGCGGCGAAGGGCGAACGTCCGCCTGTCTCGCCCAGGGTTGAGGAGCGGTATTTGGCTCGGCGTCCCGTCTATGGCCTGTCTTCCGAACCCGAGACGCATGGCGACGGACCCGTCGGGAAGACCACGGCCGGCGCGAAGCCGCTCGCGGCGTTTCGGGCGGAAGTCTCGACGGCGCGGAGCGGACGACGGACGTCCGAGCCGGCGATTCCGCCCCAGCCTGCCCCCGACGTGCGGGAGCGCATCTTTCTCGCCGCCGAGCGGCTGTTCGCCGAACGCGGCTTCGACGGCGTGTCGGTGCGCGACATCGTCCAGGCGGCCGGCGTCAACCTCGCCGCGGTCAGCTACTATTTCGGATCGAAGAGCGAGCTGCTGCTCGCCGTCTTCCGCACCCGGGCGAAGGCGCTCAATCGCGAGCGCCTCGCCCTGCTGCGAGACGCGGAGGCGCGGCACGGCGGCGATCCGCCGCTCGCGGAAATCCTGCGCGCCTGGCTGGGGCCGCCGATCCTGTGGCGCGACCCGGCCACCGGCAAGGACACCGCGTCGCGGTTCATCTCGCGCGCCATCGCCGAGGTGACGCCCGACCTGCGCAAGATTCTGGAATCGGACGTCAGCCATTTGCGCGGCTTTCTCGCGGCGCTGACGCGGGCCTTGCCGCATCTCGCGCCAGCAGACGTGTGCTGGGCGCTGCATTTCACCGCGGGCCTGCCGCACCAGTGCACCGACACGAATTTCAAGCGGCTGACGGCGCTGTCCGAGGGCCGCTGCGACACCGAGGACGTGGGGGCCGCGCTGGAGAGGGCCGTCCGCTACGCCATCGGCGGAATCGAGGCGATCGCCGCGCCGGCGCGGCATCGCGACCCGGCGGCCGAGGCGTTGTAGCGGCGCAAGAAACACGACCATTCGACCGGATTGGACAAGGAGAGGCAGGACCATGGATTTTCAGTATTCGCCGATCGTCGAGGAGCTTCGCGCGCGCGTGCGCGAGTTCATGGACAGCTACGTGATTCCCAACAACACGCGCTGGCGGCAGGAAGTCGCGGCCGGCCTCAATCCGCCGCCGGTGGTCGAGGAGCTGAAGGCGATCGCCAAGTCGGAAGGGCTCTGGAACCTGTTCCTGCCGGGCCTGAAACCCGACGAACCCGGCACGCGGCTCAGCAACCTCGAATACGCCCCGCTCGCCGAGATCATGGGTCAGTTGCAATGGGCGTCCGAAGTGTTCAACTGCTCGGCGCCCGACACCGGCAACATGGAGCTTCTGCACCTCTTCGCCACGCCCGAGCAGCGCGAGCGCTGGCTGAGCCCGCTGCTCAACGGCGACATCCGCTCGTGCTTCGCCATGACGGAGCCGGACTCGTCCTCTTCCGACGCGACCAACATCTGCACGCGCATGGAGCTTGAGGGCGACTCCTGGGTCGTCAACGG
>CAIZGR010000672.1 GCA_903932535.1 uncultured Hyphomicrobiales bacterium
GGCCGCGCGCACGGCCTATGACGCGGGCGATGCCGCCTGCCGGTTCTGGGAGCGCCCCGGCTCGACCGCGCAATACGCCAAGCGCGGCGACCGGGCGGAGGTCTGGGCGGGGTATTTCGCCAGGCATCCGGTTTCCGCCGCGCCATCGGCCTTCGACGCCGTCCATCCGACCGACGCCAATTCATCGGCGCAGATCGCGGACGCGGCGGTCAAGGTCGCGCAATTGAAGGCAAAACCATGAAAATCATCTTCGCCGCTGCGCTCCTCCTCGCGCTCGCCGCGTGCGCCCCGCGTCATCAATCTGACGACTGGGGCGCACTTTCGCAGGCCGTGGGCCAGCAACTCAAAAAGTGAATTTCGGCGCCATCCCGGCGTCGGAAGAAAGGGAGCGGAGCCATGTGGGAAATGCTGGCCCTGATCTGGGGATCGTTGATCCCCATCGTCTACCATTTCAGGATCGAAACCATGTCCGCTGAACTCGACGCACTCACCGCCAACGAAGCCAGCCTCGAAACCGTCGTCGCGCAGGTCGTCGCCGATAACGCGACAATCTATGCCGAACTGACGGCGGCGCTCGCCAATGCCGACGTCGGCGCCATCCATGCCGTCACCGACAAGATCGCTGCGCAGACGGCCAAACTGTCCGCGCTCGTCACGCCGCCTGCTCCCCCGGCGGCTTAATCCCAACTCGCGCGCCGGGCGACTCGAAGGGAAAATCTAAAATGAGCGTACTTTCTACCATCGGAGCCTACGTCATCGCCCGGCTGGGCGAGGCGTCCACTTATGCCGGCGCCGCCGCCATTGTGCAGTCGATCGCCACGCATCAGGGGCCGTCCGCCATCGCAACGGCGATTTTCGGCTTCCTGGCCGTGGTCCTGCCGGCGTCTTTCGTCGCGCCGGTCAAAGCCGCGCTGGCGCCGAAATGAGCATCTGGGCGCGTCTCACGGCATGGGTCGCGGCGGCGGCCAAGACTTCGGCAGGGCAGGCCGCAGCCGCATCGACCATCGGCGCCGACCTCGCCGCCGCCGAGTCGGCGGTGAAACTCATCAACGACCTCGCCGCCAACAAGGCGACGATTGCCGAAGGGCTTTCGGCTGGCCTGTCGCTCGACAAGGCGCTCGCGCCTTTGCTGCCGGCGCAGGTCGAGGCCAGCATCGCCCTGTCCATCAGCCTCGCCGAGGGGCTGACCGCGCTTTACGAGGCGCTCCCGCCGGGCTGGCAATTCGTAAAGACCGACCACGGCCTGCCGTATCGCGGCGACGGAATCAATCCCAATTCAGGCGCCGCGCTCGGCGTCTGATGCTCCGGAAAGGATCCCCATGACCGCCCGCAAACTCCTCGCCCGCGCCGTGTTCGGCGTGAGCTTTGTCTTGATCCTCGTCGCCGGCGGCCTCGGGCTGCTGTACGGCGCCCTGACGGACCCGCGCCCGGACCCGCGCGACCTCGCCTAAACCCCACGAAAGGAAATCCCATGAAAAAGCTGCTTTGCGGCGCCTTCGCGCTCGCCTGTCTCGCCTTCTGCTCCCCCGCCTCGGCGATGTCGTACCTGACGCCGTCCAACGTCACCGCCGCCTGCACCATCGCCGCCGTCGCCGAGCAGACCGTGCTCGCGGACGAGGTCCTCGCTAACGAGGTCGCCGGCAAACAAGTCGTGCGCACGGGCACCACGGCGACCATCGCCAATCTGACGCCCGCGTTGTGCGCGCAGATCGGCGGAATCGCGGTCTCGATCTCCAGCGCCGTACTGGCCGGCGCTCCTGTGCTGCCGACGCCCGCCAAATGACGTGACAGCAGCGCCCGGCGCGACCGGCAGGGGCCTTCGGGCCTGAATAGGCATCCTTCGGGCTCTGCCGGCGCGATAATTCAATTCAGAGAACTGGCGTTAGTCCGGTCGAAAGGAATGAACGATGGCTGCGGATTTGAGCGGCGGCGGCGCACCAGAACCGGCATGGTGGCATTATTTCGTTGCCCTCGGCGGCGTCGTCGGGGCCGGAAACATTCTGACGCGGATCATCGATCATTTTTCGGGCAGGCCAAAGAAC
>CAIZGR010000673.1 GCA_903932535.1 uncultured Hyphomicrobiales bacterium
CCACGGCGGCGACGCTCTACAACAACGTCTACACCGCCGGCACGCCGTCGATTCCGGGTTCGCCGACCGCTTTCGTCACCACCGGCCCCGGCGCCTACACGCAATCGACGTCGAACATCCAGGCGTTCGCCATGACGGTGCCGGGCGGCCTGATCGGAATCAACGGCGGCCTGCGCGCCACGATCATGAGCGCCAACAACAACTCGGCCAACACCAAGGGCGTGTTGTTCAAATACGGCGGGACGACGTTCTTCTCTTCCTTTCCGACCACGGCGCTGACGCTCGGCATGTGCTCGGGATTCACAAATTGCGGGTCGGCGACCCAACAGGCGACGCTGACCGCGACGGGCGGTTTCGTGGGGACCAGCAGCGGCGCGCCGGTGTTTGGAACGGTCAACAGCGCGACTTCGCAGACCGCCAACGTCACCTTGCAGATCGCCAACGCCGCCGACACCGTGACGCTGATCTCGGCGACGATCGAGCTGCTGCCCGGCCTGCAATAATGCTGCTGGCGCTCGCCTCGCTGCTGTCGGGGGCCGCGTCGCCGCCGCCGTGGCCGGTCAACCTCAACTGGCTCGTCGCCGCGCCGGCGCGCGGCCTTTTTCTGGCCGCGCCTTCGCGCAACCTCGCTCCGACGGCGCCGGCGCGCAATTTCCTGAGGGGCGCCCCGATGCCGTTCGCCGGTGACAGTCAGCCCATCGCGCCGACCGAAAAGCGCGTCCTGCAAATAAACTTCGGCCCGCAATTGCTGACGGGCGACGCCATCGCGTCCATTCTGTCGGTGACGATCGCCGCCTACGAGGGCGTCGACGCCGACGCGTTCGCTCTGGTCAGCGGTTCGCCCAGCTTTTCCGGCGCCGTCGTATCGCAGGCGGCGGGCCCCAACTGGGTCGCGGGCGTCGTCTATCGCGTGACGGCCCAGGTGCAGACCGCGCTCGGCGAGACGCCGGTCGTCTGGTTCCACATCGCCTGCGCCGCCGTAACCTGAGGCGCCGATGACCACGCACACTTTCATCCAGGTCGCGCCGGACTCGACGGGCAAGAAGGTCGATTGCGGGCCGAACGTCTTCACCGACGCTTCGTCCAACGCGCTGGAGCGCCAGGTCGGCCAGATCGGCGATCCCGCCGCGCTCGACGGCATCGCGAACGTCAAAAGCGGCGGGGTCGCGGCGACCTCCGCCGACGGCGCGCTGGTCGTCACCAACCGCGAGGGCCTCGCCGAGCCCAACGGGACCGCCGTCACCGGCGCTTCGATGCCGAGCGGCGGCCTGGGCCTCACCGGCTGGCTGTCGGCGATCTGGAAGGCGCTGACGGGGACGATCAACGTCTCCAGCACGGCGAGCAACCCCGGCGCGATCGTCTGCACGCGGTTCACGCCGACCCTGACGGCCACGCAGGTTCCCGCGCAGGCGCTGGTCAACGGCGTCGTCATCAAGGCGCTCAAGACCAACACCGCGACCGTGTTCGTCGGCGCGTCGAGCGCCGTCACCGACGAGACCGGCGGCGCGCCCGGTTATCCGCTGGTCGCGGGCGAATCGATCTCCTACGCGGTGACCAATCTCAGCGCGATCTGGATGATCGCCGACACCCTCAGCGACGCCGTCGCCATCACCGGGAACTGACCATGCGCCTGACCCGCATCGCGCTCGCGGCGTGGCTCGCCTTCGCGCCCGTCGCGGCCGAGGCCGCCGCGCCGGCGATCCCGCCGCCCGCGCCCGTCGTCTCGTTCCGCGCCGGTCCGATCCTGACCTGCGTGGGCGACTCGGAATGCGTGCAGGGCCAGGTCTCGAACCCGCCGACGTCGCTTTACGCCTCGACGGGGGCGAGCTTTCAGGTCGGCACCAACGCCAATTCGATCATCGGCTGGCTCGGCGCGATGTCGGGCGGCGGCCTCGTCATCGACTACGTCAACCAGGCCTATCCCGGCAATTACGGCGGTCTGGACTATATCCGCATCATCAAGCGCGGGACCGGCTGCCCGGCGAGCACGACCGTCACCGTCACGCCCTCGACGCCGACCGGGACGCCCGCCAACACCGCCGCCAACCTGACCTTCGTCACCGACGCGAGCGGCAATACGCCGGTGCTCGGCACGACGATCAACGAGCCCAACGCGACCGCGCAGGGCTCGGGCTACATCGCCAACCCGAGCTTCAGCATCAGCGTCACCTGCTCGTCGCCGCCGACCTTCGGCTACGCGCTGACGGGCGCGGGCAGCTGGGGCGTCAACGGCGACACGACGCCCAACTGGATCGCGCGCATCCAGTCCGAGGTCTGCAAGGCCAAGCCCGACTGGGCGATCAACATCATCGGCACCAACGACATCGTCTCGGCCGTCCTCACCGAGGCGCAGATCAACGCCAACACGCTGACCGGCCTGCAATCCGAGCAGGCCTGCGGCGTCCGCACCGTGCTGGTCGGAATCATGCCGCGCACGATCGGCGTCGGCGGCTGGACGCAGGCGCTCGACCAGGAGCGGCTGCGCATCAACGCCTGGCGGCGCAATCTCGCGCTGGTCTCGCAGAACGGGCAGATCGTCTCGACGACGGGGCTGGCGACCTACGGCGGCCTTTTGAACCCCGTCATCTACGTCGACGTCGATCACTTGTGGAACGATCCCACGCAGAGCGGCGCGACGGCGGGCAATCCGGTCGCCAGCAACACCATCGACGGCCTGCATCAATCGAGCGTCGGCGCGTTCTACGAAGCGCTCGCGATCTGGAACCAGATGCGCACGTTCTTCCCGCAGGGCGGCCCGAACACGCCCAACACGCAAAACGACGTCTTCAATTCCTCGACCAACCCGGCCGGCAATATCCTGGGCGCGGACGGCCTGTTCCTCGGAACGACAGGGACCGTGACGGCGCCGTGTTCGACGTCCTCGGGCGTCGCGACCCACTGGCAGATTTTGCAGAGCGGCAACGCGGGCATGTCGTGCGTCGGCACGCTGGAGACGACGCGCACGGACGGGCTCAACGGAACGCGCCAGGTGGTGACGATCTCCGACGCGGGCGGCGCGGCGAGCGACAAGGTGACGTTGGGCGATTTCGTCAATTTCACGTCGAGCCTCAGCGTCGGCGACCAGATTTACTTCGAGGGCTATCTCGACCTGTCCAACCTCAACCAGGTGCAGGACGTCGGCTGCCAGCTTTACGAGAACAACCCGACCGCGCCGCAGGGCGCCAACAGCACGTTTTCGGGCAATATCGGCGGCTATACGTCGACGCCCAACATATCGAGCGCGCAGATCGCCAAGCTGAACGAGGCGAAATCGCTGCCCGATTTTGGCGTCACCGGAACCGGCTCGTTCCGCATGCATTTCCGCACGCCGCCGTTGACCGTGCAGTCCGGCGACACCGGCTGGAACACGCAATGCGTCGTCTGGCTCAACGGCGCGACGGGAACCGCGACCGCGACGCTGAAGGCGAGCAATTTCGCGATCCGCAAGATCAACGCGACCTGAGGCGCCCATGCGCAAATATCTATCCGCCGCCGCCGTCCTGGCGTGCGCGGCGGCGGCGCTCGTCTTCGTGATCGCCAACGCGCGCGGTCTCGCCGTTTCCCCCGGTTGAACATGAGGCCCGCATGACCCCGATGCCGCGCGTCCGCCAGCGCCCGACGCCCAATTACACGCCCGTGCCGATCGCCCACGATCTCGTCATCCTGCATATGACCGAGGGCGGCTACGAAGGGTCTTGCGCCTGGCTGTGCGACCCGCGCGCGAAAGCCTCGGCGCATCTGATCCTGAAGGCCGACGGCTCGGAAGTGACGCAGC
>CAIZGR010000674.1 GCA_903932535.1 uncultured Hyphomicrobiales bacterium
CATTCGGCTTCCGTGATGGCGCGCGCCGCGACAATGTCCTTTTCGGTGACGAGCGCGCCCATCGAATCGCCTTATTTTGCCGGCGTGAAATCGACGTAGAACTTATCGCCGTGGGCGAATTTGCCCCAAAGGTCCGGGTTGGCGATGTTGATCGTCAGGGACGCGCCCGGCGACAGTCGGGCGAACGTGTTGTCCTCATCAAACTCGGAATCGGCGTAGGTGGGCTTGGCGACAGCATGCATCGTCAGGGTTTCGCCCGACTTTGCGCCATCCTTCCCCCAATTGTGTTCTTGAACCATTCCGACTTGCAGTTTTGCGCGCATGGTTGTCATAGGATGTCCTTTCAGGTTGTGTGTTAAATCGCCTTCTGGATGACGCCGAGCTGCTCCATGATCTTCTGGCGGGTGTCGGCGGTGATGCCCTTGGCCTTTTCCACCGTCCTGGCCGCCTCGCCGATCTTTTGCGAAAATTCCGCCGCCAGCCTGCTTTTGCGCTCGGAAGAAATCTTCTGGCCCTGGATCGCCTTCACATAGGCGCCGGCCAGATGCAGCGCATCCTTGGTCTCGAAGTCGCCGGCCTCGGCGTCGAGCATTTCGGCGATCAGCACCTTGATCATTTCGCCGATCACGATGTTGGTTTCGTCCACCTTCTCCGGCGTGAACTGCGGCGCGATGCCCTCAAAAAGAGCCCGGCTCTCGCTGATCCGCCGCGAATAGGCGGCGATGCGCATCGCTTTCCTGTTGAAGGCGCTCTTGCTGATCGGCTCGCAGCCCTTGACCGCCAGTCGATCGTTCAGTTCGAACAGGATATCGGCCTGCGTGCGCTGGCGCTGGTTCAGCTCCGCCATCGCCCAGACGATATCGTCCCGCGCCTCGTCGGGCAGAAGGTCGAGTGAGGAAAGCCGCCCGCGCCCTTCGCCCATTCAGATATCTCCCCGCCGGACCCAGACCGCGCGCCCAGGCGGCCCTTCGTAGACCCACTCGTAAAGAGTGTCGCTCCAAACCGCGTCGACCCATTTCATGAAATTTTGCCGCTCATCCCCTGAGGCCTCGGCGAAGCCGTTCCAGACGACGAGCACCTTTGCCTTTTCACGGTCGACCCGATCCCAAAGATGGTCGGGCGCCCCTTCGGCGAGATCGAGGACAAAGTCCATTTCAAACCTCCGGCGGCGAAGGTTTCTTGACGCCGGGCAGCAGCGTCCGGCGCTCGACGTGATCGAGCCCGCGCTGGGTCAGCGTGGCGATCTGCACCGAGCCGGCGCCCACCACCGTGACGGCGCCGAGATTGGCCAGCTCGCCGATCTGCAGATGGACCCAGTCGCGCGAGCGGTTGATCGCCCAGCGCTCGGCGAGATCGGCCTGCAGCAGCGACGAGTTGAGCCGCTGGTCCGGCTGTTCGGCCAGCGTGCGCAGGATGACGAGGCGCGATTCTTCTTCGATGATTTTGGCGAGGCTCATTTCCGGACGCCTTCCGTCAGCATCAGTTCCTGCATTCGCTCCGCCACCGCCTTGATCGGGCCGACGCGCTCGACGACAACCGCCATCTGGCCTTTCAGCTCGACCATCGAAAGCTGCAACGCATGGACCAAATTCTTGTCCGGCAGGTGGTTGACCTCGGTCTCGACGATCTGGACGCGGTTCTCGACATGTTCGAACCGCCGCTCGACGCCCTTGATCTCGGCCTTGTAATCCCTGTCCTGGGAGCGCAATTCGCCGCGCAGCAAAGCGACGATCGATATTAGAAGGGCGCCCCACTGCGCCGCCGTGCCCCAGTCCATGATCATTCCACTCCCGTTGAAGGCGGATCGGCGCGCTGGCGTTCGGCGCGCACCTCGCGCAGATAATGCGCTTGCCACAGTGGGCGCGCGTCGTAAGGCTGGAACGACGTCAGATGACGCGCCTGCATCTCCAGCGAATAGCCGGCGGCGAGGCAGCGCCGTTGCGCCTCGTTGATGTCCAGAAGGACCTCCGCCTGGCCGCTCACATCGCTTCCCGTTCACTTCCCGTTCCGGCAAATGCGGATCGCCGACGTCTCGCGGTCCCATTCCACCGCCAGCAGCTGGATCCCCGGATCGGCGCGGGCCTTGTCGAGCGACGCCGCGACCTCAGCCTTTTGCGGCGCCGTCCAGGCCGTTGGGTGGCCGCAGCGCGCCGCCAGCCCCGCCGTCTGGCCCTGCCGCGCGACCTGCGCGCAGCCCGGCAATGACGCCGTCAAGATCGCGAGCAGCGATATCGTTTTGGCCCTGCGCATCGGCGATCTCCGTCGTGTCGTTGGACGTGGAGGCGGCGAGCGCGTCGGCGCCCGCCTGCCGGTCGGCGGCGCGCTGCTGGCCCGTCTGGAAGAGATTGATCCCCTTCAGGAGTTCGTCCAGAAAGGCGAGCAGCGCGGCGATGAAGCTCATTGGCTGGTCGCGGCGGGATTGGTCGGCGCGTTTTTCGCGTTGCCGACATTGAGCGCCAGAAGATTGATGATTCCCCGGATATCGTACCAGACGGTGCCCGGCTTTCCCTGGGGGGTTACGGCGGCGCCGGCGGCGGCGGCGGAGATCACGACGGGCGCGTAAGTGACGACGGCGGAGAAGATGTCAGTGAAGAAAGACATGGCAAACCTCGAAAGTAGAGAGGAAACGGGCGGCGGCGCCGCCGCCCGCGATATCGGACCGACGCCCTTACGGGGCGGCGGCGGGAGCGGCTTCCGGCGCGGGAGCCGGAGCCGGAGCCGGGTTAAGGGCGGCGGTGGCCGCGTCGGCGGCGGCTTGCAGATTGCTCGCGGTCGCGTTCAGCGCGGTCGCGATGGACTCGATTTCCGCGCTGTCGTCGGGCGCGGCCGGGACAATGGCCGCGACCTTGGCGGACAGCGCCGAGAGATCGGCGGAAGTGGCGGCGGCGGCCGCGGTGATATGGGCGACGGCGTTCTGAAGGTCGGTGATGGCGCTCATGATGACGGTCACTTTGGTTTGCAGGGTGAAGAGGAGGGACAGGAATTGCCACATGGATCGGTCCCTTTTTTCCGCGCCGGTTCCGCGCGAAAGGCTTGAATTCAATGGTGCGCGAGCTGGAAATGCATCGGGTCGATATCGCCGCTCGCGCCGCGCCAGCAGAAGCCGTGCTTTTGCAGGATCTGCGCGAATTTCAGATCGACCATCGGCGGCCCGGAATAAGGGTGCGGGAACGGGTTGTGCTGCGGGTCGATATCGATGGCGATGGCCCAGGAATGGACCGACAGCCGCGAGCCGCCGCGCTCCAGCCGGTAGCAGAAAAGGCCGCCGGTCACGTTGAGCCGATGGGCGACAATGTAATCGTGGCCGAGCGTCGCCAGCACATCCTTGAAGGCGGTGTCGAAGGCGTCCTTCGCCTTGACGTGCACCTCCAGATGCTCCATCGGCTCGCGCGGATCGCCCGAATAAAACAGCGGATAGGGCGGATGCCAGAGGCAGGTGTTTTTGGCGAACCAGATCGGATTGACCTTGCCGTTGCGCCCGCGCGGATCGCCGTAAAAGGCGTTCAGGGCGGCGACGTCTTCATGTGGCCATGTCATGTCAGGCTCCCGTCAGATGAAGGGCCTTGCGGCCATAGGCGGTGCAGCGCGGGCGGGCGTAAATGCCGCGCTGGTAAAGGCTGAGGCCGGCGCAGCCCGCGCCGCCGCGATTCAGCGCCAGCCGCAGATAGCGCATGGCGAAACGCAGATTGATCGACGGATCGAACAGGCGCGCGCAGGCGCCGCGGAAGCCGACGCCGCGCGCGGTCCGGCATTTGATCTGGCCGATGCCCAGCGCCCCGGCGGAGCTGCGGGCGCCGGCGCGATAGCCGCTCTCGATCGCCACGATGGCGTGAGCGAGACGCGCGGGCACGCCGGCGCGGGCGGCTTCGGCGGAAACGAGGACGTACAGGCGGGGAGCGCGGGAGGCCGCGCGGGCGCGCGGGCCGGCCAGCCAGACCAAGCCCGCCGCGAGCGCCAGCGTCACCGCGAGGCGGCGCGTCTGGGCGGCGAAAAGGCGGAACGAAGGGATCAAGACGCCGGCTCCCGGATCGAGTTGCGATCCCGAAATTGCGTTCAATCCCGAATTAAACGAAGGCTGACACTGTCAACGGTCGAGGCGCTTCCTGGCCGGATCGAAGTTGAACAGATCCGGCGTGTCGTCGCTCTCGCGTCGCCTCTGGCGGTAGCGGTAGACCGAGCGCACATGGCGCCCGGAAATCCGCGCCGCCTCGTCGGCGGAAAGCCCGTCCGCGAGCGCCTTTTCGGCGCGGCGCCGGCGGCCGGAAACGCCGGCCTCCGGAGGAAGCGGCAGCTCGATCTGCGAGCCGTCGGCCCATTTGCACAAGGCCTCGGCCGCCTCGTCGCCGATCAGCGCGCGTAGCCAATGGTCCTTGGTCAGCCGCGCCGGACGCGGAATGTGAATCCGCCGTCCGCCGTAAGCATCGCCGATTTTCAGCGCCGCCTCAAGCCCCGCCACATCGGCGATGTTGCGATAGGTTTCCGGCAGCCAGGACCAGGACTCGGACGTCATGCCGCCTCCCCGTCGAACTTTCCGACTTCATCCCCAAAAACATCCCAGCCGGGACGCGAGGCGCGCGAGAACAGGTCGAGCCTAAACGCGTTCGGCGTGAACGCCTCGACATGCGAATAGAAAACCTCCGGCTTGCGCGAATGTTCGCGCGCCAGCCCGTCGAACAGCGACGGCAGCGCCTTGCGATAGGCGGGATTGCCGAGCCGCGCGATCAGCACGTCCTCGTGCATGGTCCGCGCGATATAGCCCGGCCCGACGCGCACCTTGGCGTTGACCGTGGTCTTGCGCCACGCGACGCGGCTGACATAGCGAAAACGCCAGGCGCCGAGAACGTCGAAGGCGCGGTCGAGCAGCGGCGCCGACGTCCAGAGAAACAGCCAGCAATTGGCGCGCGCCAGCCGGTTGACCGGCAGGGCCTTGATCGCCTCGATATCCATGCAGGCGTACTGCCCCTGCGGCGCTTTTTTCGCGCCCTTATCCGAATAAATTTCGAACAGCCAGGGCGGATCGGCGACGATCACGTCATAGGCGTAGGGGCGAAGCGCGCCGAAGGGCCA
>CAIZGR010000675.1 GCA_903932535.1 uncultured Hyphomicrobiales bacterium
CAGCAGCGCCTCGCGCTGCTCCGGCGGCACGGTCAGGCCGGTGACCGGGCGCTTGATGCGGTCCCAGTCGAGCCGGGGCATGATGTGGTCGCGCCATTTCTCGAACCCTGAATTGAGGATCGCCGCCGCGTCGTGGCGCTGCGGCACGGCCCAGTCGGCGAGTTCGCCGATATGTCCGCCGGCCTGGTTGAAGAGCGCGCGCAGTTTCTCGGCGGCGTTCGACCACGCCTGCCCCAGCGCCTTGGCCGGCTCGCTCACGTTCTCGCCGAACAGGCCCCGGATGACGTCGTCGAGCAGGGGCTGGTTCTGGCGCTGCAATTTCCAGTCGCGCCGGAATGTGTGCATGAAATCGTTCATCTCGGTCAGCGCCTGGCTCAGCAGCGCCGAGCGGATCGTGCGGAACGAGCGATAGCCGTCGCCGAAATTCTCGAACAGGCCATAGATCGCGCGCACGACGTTGGCTCCGTTGGCGAGCCGGGCGAAGCGGCGAATGTCGCTATAGGCTTGATCCACGGCGGCGGCCTGCAGCCGTTCGACCTTCTGGCGCTGCAGCTCCTCGGCGCGCAGGTTCTCGCCGAACAGGCGCTTGGCGTCGCGCCCGTCGAGGTCCTCGTACTCGCGCGCCTTCTGCGAGAGCCATGCGGCCTCGTCCTTGGAGATCGCGCCCCGGTCGAGGGCGGAGGAGATACATTCGCGCAGGCCCATCAGGCGCCCCTATCGATGCGGTCGGCGGGGAGGCAGCGCCAGCGCGCGACGCGCTCGCCGGGGTGCTCGTCGCCCCAGCGCGCCACATAGGGCGGCGATTGCATCATGCAGGCGAAGGGCGTCACGTCCTCAGCCATCGCGAGCCGCACCTCGCGGCAGTCGGCGGGGGCGCGCAGGGCGCAGACGGTGAGCAGCAGCACCAGCATCACAGCACACAGTTTTCGATGAGCTGCGCCACAAAGCCGGCGCGCTCGTTCGGCGCGCCCGCTTCGCCCGGCGCCAGCATCTGCAATTTCCCGTCGCGCTCGACGGGCGTCGCGTTCAGAATATCGCCCGCCGGCAGCGCCTCGGCGCGGGGCGGGGCGGGCGGGAACAGGTCGTCGACGCTGTCGTTGAACGGCGCGGGTTCGTCGGGGCGATTTCCTTGCGGCTCCGCTTTCCCCGCAGACGCCTCATTTGGCTGGCCTTCGGGGTGATTTCCTTGCGCCGCCGGCGGCGGCTTCGGCGGCTCGGTATCGCGCACGGTGTCGAGCGTGCGCGCGGGCGGCGGCTCGGGTTCGCCGAGCAGGCGCGAGGAGGCTTCGGGCAGCGTCTCGGCGCGCGCCGTGGCGTTCTCGTCGCGGGTGAAGCCCATCGCCTCGGCTTCCTCGCGCGCCTGCTTCATGGCGGCGAACACCTTGGGGCCGAGCCGGGCGCGGTCGTTCTGCAGGTCGTTGAGCGACAGCCGCAGCGTCTGCACCACGTCGGCGTTGCGCCCGCCCTGGCTGGAGACGTCGGCCTCGCCGAGCTGCTGCAGCTGCTCGATCTCGTCCCGCAGCGCTTTGGCGCGCGGGCTGGAGCGGCGCTTGCCGGTGATGGCTGCGAGTTCATCCTGCGCCTCGGCGAGCCGCTGCTGGCCCAGCACCGGCGTCGGCGCGAACTCCTGCCGCTCGGCGAGCTGCGACCGCGCTTGCGCGATGCGGTTTTCGAGGTCGTCCGCCTTGGCGAAGGTCTCGGGGTCGAGCGCGCGCGCCCGCAGCTCGATGCGTTTGTCGAGATCGGCGCCGTCGAGCGCGGTCGGATCGACGCCGGGGATGGCTGGCGCTGCGGCGTCCTCGCGTTCGAGCGCGCGCACATGCTCGCGCATGAGCAGCGCCGCCGTGTCCGGCGCCAGCCCCTCGGGCTTGCCCGCCGCCGCCTCGTGGTCGTCGATCACGGCGTGCAGCGGGGCGGCCATGTCGCGCGCCGCCTCCGGGGCCGCGTCCTCGCGCAGGCGGCCGAGCAGCTCGCGCGCGGCCGCCGCGTCGCCCTCGCCGGCGCGGCCCAGCAAATGGCCGACGGTGCCGAGGCCGCCGCCGAACATAGCCGAAAGGCCGATGTCGTAGAGCGCGTCGCTCGCGCTCATGGGACGGCCGCGCTCGGCGGCCCAATTGGCGATCTCCGGCTCGCCGGCCACCGTCACGGCGGCGTTGACGGCCGCATGACGCGCGAAGGTCTCGAGCATCTGCCCGGCGACGGAACGCGCCGCATTGGCCTCGCCGCCGCCGAGGAACAGGCTGCCCACCTGCAACGGGTCGCGCCAGCCGGCGCCGAGGCCGCCGGCGAGCGAGCCGAGCATTCCGCCGACGGGGCCGGCGGCGTCGGCCGTGCGCGCGGCTTCGTCCACGGCCTTGTTGGCGAGCGCCTGCGCCGCCGTGCGCAGATCGCCGCCGAGGCCGGCTGCGGGATAGTCGCGCGCGAGCTGGTCGAGCTTCTCGCGGTAGACGCTCATCTGCATCTGCGAGACCGCCGAGGCGTCCTCGGCGGAGAGGCCGAGATCGTGCGCGGTCATGCCGGGCATGTCGGGGTCGGGCGCGCTGGCGCCCGTCTCGCCGCGCCAGCGCCGCACGGCTTCGTTCAGATAGCCGTCGCGGGTGGGGTCTTCGAGGTCCTGCCCCGTCGCCGCCTTGACCGCCTTGTTGCGCTCGGCGATGGCGTCCTGCAGCGCGACGTCGCGCGAGTTCGACAGGCCCGAGAGCATCGTCGAGCGATAGGCCGCCGCCGTCGCGGCGCCGAACTTGTCCACGGCGTCCATGTCGGGCGGGATCGCGCCGGCGGTTTGCACGTCGCCGAACGGCACGGCGACGGCGGCGGCCGCGAAGCTCGGCGCGGCTTTCGTCTCGTCGAAATCCGGCATCGAGACCGGCGTCAGCTGCGCCGGGTTGAAATAGGCGCTCACTTATAGGCCCCCGGCACGCGCGCGCGCAGTTGCGGCTCCAGCGCGTTCAGGTCCAGCTGGAAATAGTCCGAACGCCCGCGCTGGCCGCCGCGCGACATGACGAAGCCGGGGTCTTCGCTCTGGGGATCGCCGACCGAAACGCGATAGACGCCGGGGCCGACCGACGTCAGATGCGCATTGTGCAGCGCCGAGGCCGGCATGATCGAGCCGTCGCGCGCGGAGGGCGGCGCGGGCAGGGCGGCGAGGTCCTTGTCGGTGATCGCTTTCAGCACCGTGTCGAGCTGGTCGGCGCGCACGTCGGGCGGCGCGAGCACTTTCTCGGAGCCGCCGAACAGGCCGCCGGCGGTCCCGTGCGTCGTCACGCCGCCATATTGCACGCCGCCCTGATAGGTCGCGCCCGCCGCCTTCTGCAGCGTCTGCTTGACGAGGGTCTGGTCGAGGCTTTGCGGGTCCAGCCCCTCGCGCATGATCTGCGCCGCGAGCGCCGACGACGTCACCAGCTTCGCGCCCTGCGCGAACGAAGGCACGGCGCG
Organism: uncultured Hyphomicrobiales bacterium; assembly: GCA_903932535.1. GTDB lineage: Bacteria > Pseudomonadota > Alphaproteobacteria > Rhizobiales > Beijerinckiaceae > Roseiarcus. Next base: position 3,436 of record CAIZGR010000675.1, read on the forward strand.
CATCGCGTCGCCATAGACGTCGCCGATGGATTTCTGCATCGCCTCCGGCGCCGGCCTCTGCACCTTGCCGGTTCCCTGATGATCCTGGCTGATCGCCCAGGCGGCGTCGCGCAGCAGGCCGGGGTCGCCGTTCATGGCGGCGAGCACGCCGAAATGGCCGAAACTCGGCGCGTCGCCGCCGATCTCGCCGAGCAGCTCGCCCGCGCGCGGCCCGAGCGTGCGCGCGATCGCCGCCGCCGTCTGCACCATCGGCTCGCCGCCCGCCGCCGCGACGGATTTGAGGTTTTCCTTTTCGGCCGGGGTCAGCATCGAAACGCTGGCCAGCCCATAGTGCTGGCGGACCTGATCGACGGCGGGAATGCGCGCCTGCAACGTGCGCATCGTCGCTTGCGGCGAGGAAAAGTCGAGCGGCGTCACGCCGGGGATGACGCCGTCGGCGGTGGCGCGGTCGAGCGGGTTGCGGTTGAGCTGCTCGCGCATCCGGCCCGCATATTTGTCGGCGGCCTCGGCGAGCTTGGCCTGCGCCGGCGTCGCGCCCTGCGCGAGCTGGCCCTTGAGGTTGGCGACCTCCGCCTCGACCTCGTCGAGCGTCTTGCCCTTGAAGCCCTGATACATCGTGCGGACGGCGTTGGCGGTGTTGAACGCATCGGCGACGCCGGGCTCGGGCGAGGCCGCGTATTGCGCGCGCTTGGCCGCCCATTCGTCGTCGGTGACGCCGTAGCCCGCCTCCATCTGCTTGACGTCGGCGTCGATGTCGCCGACCGCGACCTTTTGCGCGTGCTGCGCCTGCGAGCCGACGGCGCGGATCGCCCCGCTCATCTTGCCGTCGAGGCTCGCGACCGTGTCGGCGGAAAGGCCGGAGGCGGTCCCCTGCGGCGCGCTGGTTCCGGTCGCGCCGATCTTGCGCGCCATCAGCGCATAGACGTCGGCGAGCGAGCGGCCGTTGGCGATGGCGGGGTTGGCGGCGGCCTCCTTCGGGAACACGCTGGCGAACGACGCCGAGGGATTGGCCGACAAAGCGGAGAAAAACTGCGTCGCGCCGCCGGGTCCGAGAAAATGCGCCATGTACAGGTTGGCGTTGTTGACCTGCACGCCCGCCTTGGTGAGCGCCGCCGCATTGTCGGCGGTGAGCGCGCGCGCCGCCTTTTCCTGTTGCGCGGGATCGTTGATGCCGTCGGCGGTGAGGCCGAGTTCGGGGTGGCGCTGCATCTCGCCTTCCCAGGTCGGCTTGGTGAACTGGTAAAGGCCGAAGGCGATGCCGCTGGAGGCGTTGGGATCGCCGCCGCTCTCGACACGCTTGAGGTTGGCGAAATAATCGCCGCCGCCGCTGAAATTGTTGCGGAACTGCTGCAGAAACGCGCCCTTTTGCGCGTCCGGCGTCGCGTTGAAGCGCGCCAGCACGCGCTGCTCCAGCACGTCCTGCTGGAAGCCGCGCTTGATCTCGACCGCCTGCGCCGCCGTGTAGACGCCCTCGTTGACCGCCGCGTCTACGGCGGCGTCATGCTGCTTGACCTGCGCCAGCACGTCGGCGTCGGTCGCGCTCGGCAGCGAGGCCACGCGCACCGCCGTGTCGCGCGCGCTGTTCTGGTTGGTGAGAAAGCTCGCCTTGGCGGCGTCCTGCTGGCGCGTGTCGGCGTCGCTCTGCGCCTGGCGGCGGTAGACGTCGGCGATCCGGCCGAAGGCGAGGTCGAACGGGCCGCGCACCTGATCGAACACATGGTTCTGGTCGAAATCGTCCTTGATCGACCCGATCATCTGCTGCAGCCGCGCCGGGTTGCGCTGATCGGCGGGCAACTGGCTATATTGCTCGTAGGCGTCGCCGAGCTGGTTGCGGGCGGTCGCTTCGAGATTGTTGCCGTAGGCCGTATTCGCCGCGTTGCGGCGGGCTATGCCCAGCGCGCTTTCGTCGGTGTCCGGCCGGTAGTTCGGATCGAGCCCGAGCGTCTGGCCCTGCTGCTTGCCGACATCCTCCGCCGCGCGGTCCTGCCACGCGCCGAGCTGCTTGGACAGGTTGCCGAACACGTTGGCGGCTTCCTGCCCCGCCGAGCCCTGAAACTCGCGCACGCGGGTGAATTGCTGCGTGTCGGCCTGAAAGGTCGGCAGCGCGCCGGGGACGTTGTCGGGGCCCTGGATCGACGGCATTTAACCTATCCCGCCCGAAAGCAATTTGAGGCCGCCGCCGAGGATGCCGCCGACCAGGCCCATCGTGCCGGCGTCGGTCGCCTCCTGAGCCGCCGCGTCGGCCTGTATCTGGTTGATCTGGTCGCGCCGCGAGCGGATGTCGGACGCGAGCATCGTCACCTGCCCCATGTTGGCGGCGTTCTGGCCGATGACGTTGCGCGCGCCGGCGACGACGCCCTGGCCGACATCGACGCCGCCGGCGGCGGCCTTGGAGCCTATGCCGCCGATGTCGGACAGATATTGCTGCTTGAGCCCGGTCATCTGGTTCTGCCCGGTCACATATTCGTCGCCGGCCTGCGTCTGCCATTCGCCGGCTTGGATCGTGTCGGAGGAGGCGCGCGCGTCGTAGGCGGCCATCGTGCCGAGGCCGCTCAGAACCGAGGTTCCCGCCTGCAGCGCGCCCAGCGTGTTGGGCGCGCTCGCCGCGCCGGATACCGCCGAGCCCATGCTCATCAGCGGCGAGACCGGCAGGCCCATCGAGCCTTGGCCCATCATGGCGGGCACGCTGCTGCTCATAGGTCCGCCTCGATGGTCACGCCGGTGACGGTGAGCGCGCCCGGCCGCGTCTGCGTGATCGTCACCTGCACGTCGTCCCGATAGCCGGGGAAGCCTTCGAGCTTGACCCAGCCGGTGTAGGGCGCGGCGCTCATCGGCTGGTCGGCGGGCTGGCCGAACCGGCGCAGCGGCGCTTCGTAGGGCTGGCCGCCATTGGCGGCGATGGCGAGATGGGTGGAATTGGCGACGCTGACGCGCACGGTATGCGCGCGGCCCGGCCGGCGCACGACGGTCTTGGGGCCGACCTCGCGCGGCAGCGGCAGCGTCGTCATGCTCGGCGCCGTCCAGCGCCCGACGATGGCGTTTCCGTTGGCGAGCGCGGGGAACTCGAGCGTGAGGCTCGCGCGCGCGGTGACCGCGAACGGCCCCTGCGCGTAGCCGTCCACGATGGCCCAGACGGTCGCGCCGACGTAATCGGTCAGGCCCGTGATCGTCGCCTGTCCCGACGTGACCGCGACCGTCTCGGCGGCGTCGAGCCAGAGGCCCGCCTGCGCCTTCTCGAAGAACGCGACCGGCGAGCCGTTGACCAGGCGCTGCACGACGAAACAGGCCTCGGCGTTCGCATTGACGCCGACGGCGAGAAACTGGCCGTCGGTGACGCGGCTGGCGAAACCGTTGATCTCTTCCTGCCGCATGGTCGAGCGGATCGTCGCCTGGCCGTTGGCGAGCACGAGATAGTGCAGGTTGACGCCGGTCGAGGAGGTCGCGCGCTGCAGCGCGTTGTCGATCACGCCGGAAACGAGGCTGGCGGCCTGCGACGAGATCGGCTTGGCGGTGTAGTTTTGAAATTGATATTCGTAGTAATATTCGAACAGCACGCCGCCGCTGGCATGGCAGAACACCGTGACGCCGTCGGTCTCGATCGGCTCGACGGTCGGGGCGATGCCGTTCGATGTCGAATAGACGATCGTCGGGGCCGTGGTGGCGGCGATCGCGCCGGGCTGCACCCACCACTCGCCAAAGGTGGTGAAGAAATCGAGCGTGCGTCCGAGGTGGGCGTCGAGAATGGTCTCGTCGCCCTGTCCGTCGAGCACGACGAAGAACGGCGCCGTCGAGCCGGTCAGCCGCGTATCGACCACATAGGGGTTGCCGGTTTCGGAAAACAGCGCGCCGAGCGGCACGCCGGCGAAGCCCGCCAGCACGAGCCTCTCCTGATAAAGCCCGCAAGCCGCCGGCCAGCCGCGCGTGTTCGACATGATCGGCTCGCCGCCGGCGACGCCGATGGTGAACTGGCCGGCGGTGATCGCCGCGTCGGATTTGTCGAGCACCTGGCCGGAAACCGCCCAGCCGTTGCCCTGATTGGCCGCGCCGCCGAACGTCACCTGAAATTCGGTGAAGCTGATCTGCGTCTGCGTCTGCGTGACCGTCACGCCGGGCGAGACGCCGGGGATGCTGAGGATCGCCGCCTGGATCGCCGCCGCCGTGCCGTCCCAGTTCGACGCGTCGTAAGTGCCCGCCGAAGGCTGCTGGATCGCGGTCGAGGCGACGCCGTTGACGGAGATCGTGTAATGGCAGCCGCCGTCCGGCAAGGGCGGCTCGGTCGCGCCGAGGCTGGCGTCGAAATTGACGAAGGTCAGCGTCCAGACCGAGGGCGTGTAGTTCGTGTAGACCGTGTCGCCGAAATCGTAGTTCGGCAGCGCCGACCACGGCGGCGGCTGGATCTGCCATTCGTTGTCGTAGCCCTGGCGCTGGATCAGCGCGGGCGGCGCGAGCTGATGCGTGAGGATCATGCTCGACAATTCCTGCACGCTCTTCGTGCCGGTCACCTGCGCGGCGGTCGCGGCGAGCGGGATCGCCGCCAGCCAGACGTCGCCCTTGAACACATCGACCGTGCCTTGCGTGAAAATCAGGTCGTAGACGAGCGCCGAGGAGACGTTGAACTGGCGATATTTGAACACGCCATAGGTCGTCGTTTCCTGCCAGACCGCGACGGCGCCGACGCCGACGACGGCGCCGGAACTGACGCCCGTGGTCGCCTGCAGGCGGATCGCAATCGTCGCAACCGTCTGGCCGGGGGGCAGCGAAAACCGGCGATTGCGCAGGGTATCGACGAGGCCGAGCGGCGGGGCGAGGTTCACCCACGCCGTGCCGTTCCAGTATTGCACCCAGAGCTGGCCCTGGATGAGCGGGCTTTCCGGCGGGTTCGGCTGCACATAGGTCGGCGCGGCGCCGCCGGGGAGATTGGCGGCGAATTGCGCGACATCGACCGCCGTCACCTGCGCGCCCGCGGGCAAAGTCAGCGTGGCCAGCGTGACGGGCGTGGTCGCGACGGCGGCTGTCGAGAGCGGGAAGCTCGCGCCGGTGAAGCTGACCGGCGTCAGCAGCGCGCGGCAGCGAGACACCTTGAGCAGGCCGTCGGCGAGCGTGAAACCGCCCTGCGGGATCGGGCGGAAATTGACCATCGCCGCCGCCGCCTTGCCGAACGTGTCCACGTCCGAATTCTGCGCCATGAGGTCGTCGATGGCGCCGGCGGTGAAGCGCGGCTGAAATTTTCCGGGGCGGCCCGCCATCAGCCGAGCCCGAGGCCGGTCGGGCGCACCTCGACGGTCGCCGTGCGCACGTCGATCAGCGGGTTGCGGGCGATGACGCGGCTGGGGTTCAACGCCGCGTCGCGCCGGCGGGCGACGCCGAGCGCGCCGCCGCAGCGGTTTTCCTGCGGCGCGCCCCAGGCGGCGGTCTGCAATTCGGCGAGCCGCGAGCCGTTGCCGGTGATGAGCGGGTAAAGCTCGGCGGCGAGGCACTTGACGATCGCCGTCGTGAAATAATCCGGCCAGCTCGCTTCGTCCACGGCGGCGACGCCGGTGCACCACAGCGCCGTCTGGTTGCAATAGACGACGCCGGCCTGCACTTCGAACTCGCGCAAGGGGTCGTCGGGGAAACGGGCGTTGGCCAGAAACTTCTCCGGCGGCCCGATCAGGTTGGCGGGGATCGCATAGGCATAGGCCCAGCCGGTGAGCAGGTTGCCGTCCGAGAGGGTCGGCAGCGCAACCTGTTCGAGCGGCTGGGTGAGGCGCGCGAACGCCCAGGGATATTCGGCGAATATGCCGTTGACCACGTAAGGGTACATGAGCGCGACCGCCGAGCCCGCCGGGGCCGCGTCCTGCAGGCTCTGCAACGGCGACGAGCCGATGGAGGCCAGGGCGAGATTGGCGATCTGGACCTGGCTCCAGCCCATCGGACCCTCAGCCCGCCGTGGTGGTTTGCAGGCCGACGGTGACCGGCGTCGCGCCGCTCGCGGAGGTGACGATATAGGTCTTGTTGACCGGCGTGGCGGAGATCGCCAGCACCGCCTCGATGATGTCGCCCTTGCCGAGCGTCGAGGAGGCGGCGTTGAAATAGCCGGCGGTCTCGACCGTGGCGGCGGCGTCCGCGCTGGCGTAGCCCCAGCGCGAGACCTGGCTGGGGCTCGTCTGGCCGGCGTCGAGATAGAAGCCCAGCGCGTTCGATTGCCGCGTGAGCCCGTAAGTGGTGTTGTAAGCCAAGGCTTGCTCCTGATTGAGAGGGGCGGCCGGCTATGCGCCGGCCGGAAGCGTCAGTTGACGGTGATGTTCGTGGTCGGGTTGATGCGGAAGCGGATGATGCCGTTCGGCAGCAGCACCGCCGCCGTCGCGGCGAACAGGTTGTTGTGGTACCAGCCGGAGAACGGGTTTTCCCACGTGACGACCGACTTGATGTCGTAGTTCATGGCAAAGCCGAGCGCGCGCTTCGACCACAGGAAGAAATCCTGCTGGTAGGCGGGGCCGGGCGACTGCGCATAGCGGTCGGTCATGCGGAACCAGTAGACGCCGTTCCACCGCTTGAACTTCGGCCCTTCGCGATAGGGCTGGCCGTCGTAGCCGACCCAGTCGGCGTCGTTGACCTGGCGGTAGGACATGAACTGGTTCCACGCCAGCGACGGCAGGCCGCAGAAGACTTCGCCGTCCTCGACCTCGACGTCCTGGTACTGCAGCTGCTGGGTGCCGGAGAGCGCCATCGGCAGCGTGAAGCCGGTGCCGTTGCCGGTGCCGGTCGCGCCGTCGGAGATGGTGGTCAGCGACGCCGCGTTCATCACCGCAATGGGGATGAGGTCGGCGCGGCGGCCGAGCGCCATGCCGCAGGCCATCTGCACGGCCTCGTTTTCGTTGACCGTCATCTTGGTGATGTCGGTCTGCCACACCCAGTCCGCCGCCTGCCAGTCCTGCATCGTGGCGTTGACGCTGGTGCGGCTGGCGTTCATCGCCGCGCCGAAACCGCCGCGCACGAGCGGAACGGCCTCGCCCTTGCCGGCGATCATCCAGTTGACGACGTTGGCCTGGATGCGCGCGGGCTCCGTATACATGCCCTTGAGCCGGTGGCCCTTGGCCTGGAACACGGCGATGGCGCGATCGATGTAGGCCTGTACATACCAATTCGGGGCTTCTTGAGCCATGAGGAGAACTCTCTGTCCTTGAGGGGTCTCCGCCGTTCAGAAAGCCATCGCGGCAGCGCCAGGTGTTGCCAAGCCGGCGCGGCGACAGGTCCCGTTCAGTCGGACGCGGGCGCAGTTTGCGCCGGCGCGGGAGGGGTCAAATCGGGCGTGACGTCGGCGAGCTGGACGAGCAGCGCGGCCGCCTTGGGCTGCGAAACCGGGCGCACGAGCATCACCGACTGGTGCGGGTAGACGCCGACGACGGTCATGCGCACCAGCACGGTGTCGCCCGGGCCGGGAGCGGCGGCGCTCATCCGTAGGCCCGGCGATAGAGATCGTCGGTCTCCTTGCGGAACCCGGCGTCATAGGCGAACGACGAGGGGTCGTAGCGCGGATCGGACATGCGCTTGCGCAGATCGGCGGGGCTGGCGCTCTGCGCCTGCGACGTCTGGCCGCCGGGGATGAGGCCCTGCGGCGCATTGGCCTGCGCCGCCTTGAGGAGGCCGCGCAGGGCGCGCACGCCGTCGGCGGTGTCGGCGAGCTTGAACAGGGCCGCGACGGCGGCGGCGTTCTTCTTCGGGTCGGCGTCGAACGCGGCGGTGCGCTCGAGGCCGGTCAGATTGTCCTGCAGCTCGGTCAGCATCGGCAGAAGGGCCGCCTCGCGCTCCTGCGGCGTCAGGCGCTCGTAGCCGGGGCCGTAGAGTTGGGCGCGCTCGGCGTTGACGTCGTAGGGTTTCGGCGCGAGGCCCTTTTCGACCAGGCCATCGTAGAAGCCGCCGACGACGGCGGCGAACTGCTCTTTGGGGATGCCGGCCTTGAGCGCGGCCTCGCGCATCAGCGCGAAGGCCGGGTCGGCCTTGAGATCGCCGACGAAGGGCTTGGCGCGCTCGCTCGGCTCGAAGGCGTAATCGTCCACCGACTTCGGCGCCTGCGGCAGGGCCGCGATCCTGTCGCGCTGCGCCTTCCAGTCGGCGGCGACGCGCTCGAAGGTTTTCGCGACATCCTCGCCGCGCAGGTGCTCGGGCAGGTAGTCCGGGGCCTTCCACGCCGGGGCCGCGCCGGTTCCGGGTTCGGAGCCTGTGCCGAGGCCGGTCGGGGCGGTGCGGCCGGGATCGCCCGCAGCGGCCGCGCCGCCCGCGCCGGCGGCCGGCGGGGACGAAGCCGCCGAACCGCCGGGGGCCGAACCGCCGGACGCCGCTGAGGAGGCGGCGCCGGCGTCAGCCATGAAGAGGGGATGGGGAAATCTCATAGGTCTCGTCCTTTCAGGGTTTCCCTCCGCCCCATCGCGATCAGCTTGAGCATCGCGAAGGCGAAGGAATTCTGGCCTTCGCGGAACACGCCGAAGGCGTAGGCCTGCATCGGGTCGAGCCCGAGCGCGGCGGTGAAGGTCTGCCGCCGCAGGGTCGCGTCGAGCAGGAAGTCGAGCGCGTCCACGAAGCCGGGGTCGTTGGCGTGGAGATGCGCGAGATGGGCGGCGACGCGCTCGCCGCGTTCGGTCGCGGCCCGCTGCGCGGCGTCGCCCTTGCCGGGGTCGGCGGCGTGTTCGAAGAACGCCCAGCCTTCGCGGCCCGCCGCATCGGCGAGCGCGGCGTCGAGAGAAGGTTCGGGCGTCATGCCTCGTCGCGCTCCAGCGCGTCCTCGGGGTAGATTTGCACCGAGCCCGGCTCCAGCCGGCTTTCGACGCAGACGCCATGCAGCGTCAGCCCCGTTCGGTAATAGCCGACGACATAGCCGCGCCAGAACGCGCCGCGCGTCTTGCGCACGCGGTCGCCGAGCTTGAAGCGCCAGCCCTCGGGCGCCGTTGTTTGAAAAAGGCTGAAATACAGGCTCACTTCACCACCCTCAGCCCCGCTTGCGCCGGCGCGCCGTTGGGCGGCGGCGCCTCGGGTTGCGCGCCTGGCGGGTTGATCTGGTTCTGCACCATCGGCGTCACCACCTGCGCCGCCGCCTTCATCACGTCGGCGCGCTTGGCGGTGTCGTTGATGAGGTGCTGCGGCACGCCGATGTCTTCGCCGATCTCCGCGAGCGTCTGGTCGAGCGGCGTCATCACGTGGATCATCTGCGGCGAGACCGCCTGGATCATCTGCAGCCAGGTCGCGAGCGCCGAGACGGGCGAGGCCTTCTGCGCCAGCGCGGCGGGCGAGGCCAGCTCCATCTTGACGCTCATGCCGTCGATCTCGACCGCCTCCGGGATCACCCGGAGGTCGTGCAGGATTTCCAGCACCCGGTTGACGAGCGGCACGCCGATCTCCGCCAGCAGCACCTCGTCGCCGGTCTGGTCGGCCGCCGCGCGCTTGATGCGCTCGGCGATCTCGACCGCCGAGCGCGGGCTGTTGTCGGTCGGCGGCAGCTGCACGTCTTCCATCACCGTCTGCACCTGTTGGCGCAGGTCCTGCAGCACGATGCCGGAAAGCTGGATGTCGCCGGGCGGATCGAGTTTCTGGATCGACGGCCCGAGCGTGCCGCCGTTACGGCCGACGGTCCAGAACGCGCCGGGCTCGATGCGCGCCGTGTCGGGGTTGAAAACGCCGTCATCGACGCGGGTGAAGATGCCGGCCATGGCGAGGGCCGCCGCGCGCAGCATCAGTTCCATCGCCTTGTTGAGCGTCTTGATCGTCGGCAGCGCCAGCATGACGATGCCGAAGCCGTAGGCCTGGCCGGGCAGCGTCAGCAGGCGCGGCGTGATGACCGGCGCGGTGCGCGAGGTCTCCTCGCTGACATAGCCTTCCTCGTCGTCGATGTAGACGCGCAGGGTCCAGCGGTCGGCGGCGTAATCGTGGGTGACGTCCTGGCAGACCTCGACTTCCGCCTCGCCGTCCTCTTTCGCCGCGCGCTTGAACTCTTCCGAATATTCGCCCTTCGGCCATTGCTCCAGCACCGAGCGGCGCGACCATTTGCGCTTGAAGAACATGCCGGCGACATCGTTCCACGGGCCGAGGTCGATCGCGCATTCGTCGAGGCTCATGGTGACGAACCGCACCGGCCGGCGCCTGTCGCCCTTGAGCACCATCATGAAGCCGGTCGAAATGCCGGTGTCGATCAGACATTCCTTGAGCGCGGCTTTGAACTCGGGCGCGTTAAACACGTGGCCGGTGGTGCGGGTGAGCCGCTCGCATTGCGCCGAGAGCTTGTCCTTGTCGGGCAATTCGAGATTGTCGGCGGCGGGGCCGAGCTTGAGCGCGAACCAGTCGCCGGAGAAATATTCTTTCACGATCCGCTTGGCGAAACGGAACAGGCTCACCATCGCGGTGCTGTCGAACATGCGCTGCACGCGGGCGCCGGGCGCGCGGGTCGCGTAGCGCGTCGAGAGCCGCGTCGGCGCAGCGAAGTCGTAGACGTCGAGCAGGATTTGCTGCCAGCGTTCGCGCAATTCCCACGCCTTGTCGGCGCGCTGGCGATGGGCGTCGCGCTGCTTTTCGTCCGAGGCGGACTTGACGCGGCCGACGACGCCGGGGCTGCCCTCAGCCATGCGAGACGTTCCAGCCGATCAGCGCGAGGAACGCGCCGATCAGGCCGCCGGCGACGAGGCCGATGCACGAGCCCCAGAACAGGCCGGTGAGCACTTGGGCGGCGAAGGCGGTCATTCGTCGGCGCTTTCGTTGAGAACGAGAACCATCAGCCAGAGGCCGCTGGCGCAGAAACCGAGCAGGGCGCCCAGCACGAGGCCGGCGAGAAACGCGGTCATGCCGAGCCCCCCAGCGTGCCGGAGGTGCGGCGGGTGAAGCCCATGATGGCGCGGCCGATGTTGGGGCCGCCCATCGCGGCGGCGGCGTTGTCGGTCGTCGCCTGGCTTTTCGACAGGAGCGCGAGCTGCTGGCCCTGATCGGACTGCGCAGCGGCTTCCTGATCGGCCGCCGCCTGCTGCGCCGCCTTGGCCGCGCCGCCGCCGAAGAGATTGCCGACTACGTTGGACATAGACCCCACCTTTCGACAGCGCCGTCGCCGTCCCACAGGAACAGGCCCACGGCCCGCGCGAGCCGCCGGCAGGGTTCCCAGCCCTTGGCGACGCGCGCGAAAATCGGAACGCGTTCAGCATCGGCGATCAGGCGCAGCGTCAAACGCGCCTGGCGGGCGATGGAGAGCAGAGCCTCAGCCGCCTCGGGGCGGCAGGCGAACCACGCTTCGAGGCTGCCGTCGGCGTGCGCGTAGAGGCCGCCGCAGGCGAGGCAGCGGCCTTGCGCCACAGCCGCCCAGGAGCGCGTGAGTTTCTGATAGCGCGCCGCCAGTTCGTAAGGGCCGACCTTGCCGGTCGCGAGCGGGCCGGGCAGCATGTCGGCGAGGTCGGCGATGTGCGCGGGGCGACGCAGGGTGACGAGGGTCACAGCGCGAAATCCACCTTGGCGACCGTGTTGCCGCCGCCCGTCGTCATGCCGCCGGGCCGCCAGCCCTTGGCCGCGCTCGCCAGCGCGCCTGCGCGGCCCTGCAGGCCGAGGCAGACGTATTGCAGCGCGTCCTGGCTGTTGGCGTGTTCGTTCTTGTCGGGGCGCGGATTGCCGGCGTTCTGCACCGTGCCGTCGGTGTTGAGCTTGTAGCGATAGTCCGACATGAAGCCCTCGATCAGCCAGTGCTGCTCGGGATCGACGATCAGGCCGCGCGTGTAGGCGTCGATCGGATGCACCAGCAGATTGCGCACGGCCTCGACGCGCAGCGGGATTTCGTTGGTCGGCGCGGGCGTCAGCGGCACGCCGAGCGCCTTGCGCAGAATATCGACCCAGCTCTGCTCGCCGCCCTCCTTGTCCGCGCCGTAATCGTTGGAGGGATCGTACCAGCCGCGCTCGACCGGGTTGTCGCGGAAGGTCGTCTGCAAATCGGCCGCAAGCATTTCGGCGAACCGCGTCGGCCCCATGCGGCCGAAATAATATTCCTTCAGCACGCGCACCTGCAGGTTCGGCGCGCGATCGACCGCGACCACCGCCGGATGCAGGCCCGAGCAATCGAGGCCGAGATAGATCGACCGGCCCGGCACGGGGCGCAACCGCTCGCGCGCGACGTTATGGCCGGGGTCGAAGTCGGGATAGACCGGCAGGCCGGAGCGGTCGTAGCCGGGCTTGCCGTGCACGAAGCGCTGCGCATCCCACGCCGGCAGGGTCTTCAGCAGCTCGTCGTAATAGCCGTCGGCGATGTTGGCGAGGTTCTCGGCATCCGGCGAGAGGCCGGAGGGCTGCACGAACAGGCGCTCGTATTCGGCGGCCGGGCTGTTGTCGGCCTTCAGCTTTTTCTGGAAGCGGCGAAGGATCCAGTGGCGCGGATGGCCGGGCGGGTTGAGCGTGCCGATCACCCGGCGCGGCAGGCTCGCCTCGCCGACGATGCTCTGGCGCGGCGGGTAACGGTTCGTGCGCCCGAACAGATAGTCGAGCACGCCCTCCTCGACGAGGTCCGCCTCCTCCATGTGCGCCCAGGAGCCTTCCCAGCCGCGCGCGATGTCCTCGATGCGCTTGCCGCCGAGCGCGGTGAACTCGACGATCAGTTCGAGTTTGAGGCCGCGCGGGGTGACGAAGCTGACCTTGTGCGTCGCCGGGCGGTCGGCGCCGCCGGTGAATTCGGAGCCGGGGAAGTCGGGCGGGAACCAGAGGTGCCAGGAGGGAATCGTCGTTTTGTACAGCGTTCTGTAGTCGCTGCGCACGATCATGCCCTTGGCGCGGATCACCCCGTCCTTGCAGGGCGGCATGAGCGCCGAGTAGCGCAGGTCCGAGAACAGGGCCGCCGTGGTTTTCCCGGAGCCGTAGGGTCCCATCAGGAACGGCACCAGGTCGCGCGACTGGATGAAGGCGCGCCCGACGGGGCCGGGCGGCTTGTAATTCGAAATCGAAAATTCAGACCCCACGCCCGGCCTCGTCCTAGCCCGCGCCGCACCCCCAGGCCCTATCCCGAGCCCGTCCCGAGTTTCGCGTCTTGGCGGCCGCGTCAAATCCTCGGGCCTGACGGCAAAAGCCGGTAGGGGCGGGGGTGGGCGGCGAGTTGCGGTTTTGGAAAGGCCGCGCGCCGGACGGGCGGACGCGGAGGGCCGGGGGGTGGGCGCGCTCTTCGCTCGGGCGCGCCGCTGATTTTCGATCAGCAGGATGAAGCGCGGTTTCATCGATCTTTCAACGCGCTAGCCGTGGCGTGCGACGCGCGGTCTTGCGACGCGTCGGGGTCGGCCCGCTTAAGTGCTTGATTTGTCTCGAACGTGGCCACGGCGGCTTCGAGGTCGTCGTCGATCGCCAGCGCCCCCTCTTCGCGCGCGCTGGCGAGTTCCGAGCGCGCCGCGCCGAGCTCGCCCACCACCAGCACCGGCAGCCGCGCGCCGGCCTCGACCGCGACCCGCGTCGGCTGCTTGCCCTCGATGTACGGGGCGAGGTCCGCCGCGATCTTGCGCAGCAGCTCGGCGGCCTCGACCAGCGTGCAGCCGAGATCCGTCGCCAGGCCATCGACGCCCCGGCGCAGCATCTGCCCCTGCCACAGCAGCGGATGCGGCAGGCCCGAGCGCAGGTAGAGATCGCGCATCTGCTGCGTCCGCTTGTTCGGCACGCCCTTGCGCGATCCGCCGATCGGCTGCGGCTTCGTCCTAAAGGGCGACGCATCCGCCAGCATCTGCTCTTCGCCGCCGTCGAGATTTTCAAAAAGCGACGCCGGCGCCGCCGCCAGCACCCCTTTTTCGTCCGTCATTTCAAGGCCCCGCACATTTCGCCCGCACTTTGCCGAGACACCTGCGCGCCAAGTGTCTCGCCAAGTGTCTCGCGCTCAAGCCTTTGTCGCATCGAAGAAAAGACACCTTGCGAGACACAAAGACACTGAGACACCACCCCACCCCGTGCGCGCCTGCGCTCGCGCGTCACGCGTAACCCGCACGCACGCGTACACGCGCGCGCGCAGCGGTGCCTCAGTGTCTCGCGTCGCCGTTTCATGAGCTATTCCAGAGGTTTGATCCGAGACACTTGCCGAGACACCGGGACACTTCCGGTGTCTCGCCTTCCCCCCAGCCCGAGGGGCGCGCGGGCCTCGCCGCCGCAGCGCCAGCGCACCACATCGGCAGGCCCGTCAAATGAGCGCCGCCCGCAATGATTGCGTGCGATCCGGCGCGGCCGGCCGCCGCGCCGCGCTCTCCTCAGGCGCGCCGGAGCGCGCGCTCCGCATTCCTTCCGTCCTTGGGCGGGGGTTGCAGGGCAGGGCAAAGGGCGAGGGCGAGGGACAAAAAAACCGCCCTTAAAGGCGGTCTTTCCGTCGCGCGGGGCCGGGGCCTATCCGCCCAAAGCCTCGAACGCCCGCATCTTCACCAGCGTGCAGCGCACCTGCACGCCGTTGATGCGCACCTTGTTGACAGCCTTATCCGTCACCACCACCGACGCCGGGCCCTGACGAAGCGCCGACTTCCACACCGACGCGCCCGCCGTGCCGACCCAGCGCGTGTCGCGATAGAGCTGCGCCACGATCTGGCTGTCATTGGGGATCGCCAGCACGAAGCCGAGCGGGTCGTCGTCGATCGCCGGGTTGGTCAGCAGCCGCAGGCCCGCCTGCGCCAACTGGTCGTTGACAATGTCCAGCTTGAGGTCGCCCTCGCCGGCGACGCATTGCGCGCGCCAGGCGTCGATCATCTGGCCCACCGTATGCCGCACGCCGCCGCGCCAGGCTTCCACCCGCGCCGTCAGCAGATGCTGCAGGCACTGGCGCCAATTTTCGGTCAGGTCCTCGTATTCGGCGAGCCTGGACGTCGCCAGCCGCACGCCCCAGTCGCTGAGATCGTCCGCCATCGGCAGGCCCAGCTCCTCCGCCACGTCCGGCCCCAGCAGCAGGTCGGCGCAGGCCAGCAGCGTGCCGAAGGTCTTCTGGCCTCGGTCGGGATGGCCGGCCTCGCGCAGCACGTCCGCATAGGCCTCGCGCGTGGCGCCGAACCGCTCCCATTCGTCGATGAGGATGCGCAGCAGCATCGGCCCGGTGCGCTCGGCGTCGATGGTCGGCGCGTTCTTGCGGCGCTTGGGGTGCTCGTTGAGCGGCCGCAGCCGCAGGATCGCCATGCGGCTCACGTCCTCGGGCCGCAGCGGCGGCGGATTGATCGAAGAGAACAGGAAGCCCGAGCGCAGCGAGAATTCATGGCCGACCTGGTCGGAGCCGCCGCGCAGCTTGCGCCCGCCCGAGGCCGCGATCTTCATCAGCTTGACGATCTCGCTCGTCCGCCGGCTGTCCGCTTCCGCCTCCAATTCGTCGAGCAGCACCGGCAGCGCGTCGTGCTTCAAGTGCGAGGTGATGCCCGCCGCCGTCGCGTCCTCGGCTTTCAGCAGGCCTTCGCCCATGATCGCCTGCAGGAATTCGAGCAGCGTCGATTTGCCCGTCGCCTTGTCGCCGGTCACGTCCACGCTGGGGCGCCAGTCGAGCGCGCCCGACAGCATCGCCGCGCCGATCCAGCCCAGCATCAGCACCGGGTCGACGTCCGGCCGCTCCCAGTTCCACGACAGAAGCCCTGAGAAAATCTCGCGCGCGGGATTGTCGATCGCCTTCACCGGCTGCGGCCAGGGCGCCGGCACGGCCGGCAGCAGCTCGTAGAAATCGCGCCCGACGAGCCCCGTCGCGCTTTCCTCCAGCCCGCCGCGCCCGAGCGACGAGCGCCGCCACAGCGCGTCGCCGCTGTGGTAGAGCAGCTCGCCGTTCTTGTCGCGCCAGGCGCCGCGCCCCCTCACGTGGTTGGCGGCCGAAAACAGCGGCTTCGGCCCGGCGGCGGCATAGAGCGCCTCGCGCACCTTCTCCGCCCGCCAGGCCTCGACCATCGCCGGCCGCCCGTCCTTGGCCGCGCTCCAGCGCGGCCAGGCCCAGTAGAGATAGTTCTGGCGATGATGGAACAGGGCGCTGATCTGGTTCTGCCCCATGTCCGAGGGTTTCAGCGAGATCAGCTGGCCCTTGGCGTCCACCACATGCAGCCAATTGCCCTCGCGCCCCAAGGGCTTCACCGGGCAGCCC
>CAIZGR010000676.1 GCA_903932535.1 uncultured Hyphomicrobiales bacterium
GACGGATCGACGGACGGAACCTCGGAATTGCTGCGGCGGCTCGCAGAGGAGGACCCGCGGCTCGCATTGATCCGTCGCGACCGCGATCACGGCGTTTCGGCGGCGCGCAACGAGGGAATCGCCGAGGCCCGCGCCGACATCCTGTGCTTTCTCGACGCGGACGACACGCTGTTTCCCGAACCGATCGCCCGCCGGCTCGAATGGCACGAAGCCCATCCGGAGACCGTGCTGAGCTTCCCCAACCACCAGACCTTGCTTCCGGACGGCTCGATCGAAACGCACTTCTTCGACTACTATCCGGGTTTTCGAAATTTCATAAGAGGCAGGACGGGCGTCGTCGACCTCGGCGATTCCGCCTTCAGTTTGCTGATGGGCGAGAATCCGATCTGCACGACCGGAACCATGGCGAGGCGCGACGCGCTGATGGCGTTGGGCGGCTTCGCCGCCGATTTGCGTCAGGCCGAAGACTGGGACCTTTGGATTCGTCTGTCGCGCCGCGGCGGCGTCGCATGTTCCACCGGCGTCGAGGCGCTGCATAGCGCGCGAGCGGGGTCGCTGAGCAGCAACGTCGACGAACGCACCGACCACATCGCGAAAGTCGTGCGGCGGCATCTCGGATTTGCCTTGCGCCATCGTCCTGCGGCGGCTTTGGCGGCGCTTGCGCAGGTCCAGATCGCCCGAGCCGAACAGCGCCGCTTTGCAAAACGCGACGTCGCGGCCTGGGCGCACTATCTGGCCGCCTTCGCGCTCCGCCCGAACAAGCGCAACGCCCTCGAATTCGCGCGCTCCAGCGCCGTGCTCGTCGGTCTGCGCTCGGGACGCGTCGAGAGCCTCGAAGACCGCGTCCGTCTCGCGGCCCCGCGCGCGTCGTGCGCGGAGCCCCGATCCGTCCGGCGACCGGAGTCTCGCAACGAAGAGTGAGGAACGGGATCGCGTCGCCGGCGTCCGCTCCGCCCCGCGATCACGATGCAACCTCGACATATCAGGAATACTGGCTCGCGATGCTCAATCTGAACGCCTCCACGCTCTATCGTCGCGTGCATCAGTCGGCGAACTACAGGCTGCGCACTTTCGCCGGCGGGCGTTTCCGCTCGGCCTGCCGGCCGGTCTCGATCGCGCTCCTCCTGTCCGAGCGGTGCAATTCCCGCTGCGTGCATTGCGACATCTGGAAGAACAAGGGCCGCGAGGATGTCCTGGACGTCGCGCAGTGGAAGGCCTGCCTCTCCGAACTGGCGGACTGGCTCGGCCCCGTGCAAGTGACGCTGACCGGGGGCGAGGCCCTGCTCCAGCGCTTCACGCCCGAGCTGGTCGCGCATGGCGTCTCGCAAGGACTGGCGATCGAGCTCCTGACCCATGGCTACTGGTCCGACCACGCGCGGCTGCGGCAGGCTGCGCTCGCCAACCCGTGGCGCATCACGATGTCCCTCGATGCGATCGGCGAGACCCACTCCAAAGTTCGCGGCCGGGCGAAATTCTGGCAAAAGGCGCACGCGTCCATGCAAATGCTGAAGGCTGTGCGCGCCGAACGCAAGTTGAACTATAACATCCGCCTGAAGACCGTGCTGATGAACCACAACGTCGGCGAAGCGGCCAACGTCGCGCGCTACGCCCGGGAGAACGGAATGGAGGTTTTCTACCAGCCGATCGACCGGAACTACAACAGCGCCGAGGATCCGCTCTGGTTCGAGACGGCGCCCACTTGGCCCAAGGATCCCGAAGTTGTCGAGGCGACGGTGCGTGAGCTGCTGCGCCTCAAGAAGGAGGATTATCCGATCGCCAACAGCGTGGCGCAGCTCGAGGTGATGATCCCCTATTTTCGCGATCCCGCAGCGATGCAGTCCGCCGTTTACAGCCAAGCCGCGCATGAAGCCCAGAGCCCCTGCTCGGCTCTGACGACGCTGCAGATCCATCCCAACGGCGACGTCAGAGTCTGCGCGTCGCGGTCGCCCATCGGGACGCTGAGAGCGCACACGGTGCGCGAGCTGTGGCGGCGGCGCCCGCACTATTGGGCGAACGGGACGTGCTGCCAGAACAAGAGCGCCACGGCGGAAACGGCTTCGAGCACGGCCGTGAGCGAGGAGCTCGTCGCCCTGAGCTAGCGTCGCGCCGCCGACATCCTCCGGGCGGCCTTCCCCTCGCCGGTCCTGGCGAGCGGTTTCCCGGGCCGGCGCGGCTCCGGACTTCGCGCCCGGCGCCCGGGCAAATCGCGGCTCCTGGAGCCGCCGGCGCCGATCATGAGCCGCCGGCGCCAGCGTCTCCGGGACCCTCAGCGCCTCCGCGCCGTATGGAGGGCCCGGAGGAAAGCCGCGGAGCCGGAACGGCGACCCCGAGCGGAAAGCGACGACCCGCACGGCGTCGCGTCAACCGCCGCCGCGCCGGCCGATCGAGCGCGGCGGCGCCTGCGAATTCAACCGCCGCGACGATTCGCCACACCGGCGCCGTCCGACAGCCCGTCGAGGGCGACGATCGCGTCCCGCCGCGGACGGGGTCGGCGCGTGCGCGCTTTCGGCCGCGGCCGTGCCGTGCTGGACGGGGGAAATTGCAAGGACCGGGCGGCGGCGGTTCGCAAGTCCACACTCACTTTTGCCGCGAAGTTTGGATCAGTAACGCCGGGACATTTGAAGGCAGCGATGTTCACGGCGGGGAATCTCATCGAAGCGTTGGGCGGCGCCGCGATCACGCCAGCGAGACCGGCGAAGGCGCGTTGCGTTTTGCGAATGGCCTCGGGGCCGGCGGTCCTTGCGGCGGCGCCGGCGGAGACGAGGCGGATCGCGGGCCTCCCGGCGCCCGCCGTCGACCGCGTGGTCGCGGGCTGGGGGGAGGGGGGTCGATGAGCCGGTTGCTCGGGGAGGTTGTGGGGATTGCGATCGGCGGCGCTTGGCGGCGGCGCTATCTCATCTGCATTCCCATTCTGGTGATGCCGGTGCTGGGGGCGGTGGCGGGCCATTTCACGCCCAAGGCCTACGAGGCGCACATGACGATCCTCGTCCAGGAGCCGGACAACCTCAATCCGATCCTGCATGATCTGGCGATCGGGGCGGACCTCAAGGAGCGCATGCCGTCGCTCCAGGCGCTTCTGACCAGCAAGCACGTCCTCGTCGACGTGCTCAAGGATCTCGGCCAGCTCGGGCCGCACCCCGACGCCAAGACGGTCAACGCCCAGGTCGGCGCCCTCGGCAAGGCGCTGACCTCGAACCTGATCGGGGCCGAGATGATCGAGCTGAAGATCCGCGGCCGCGAGCCCCAGGGGCTCGCCCGGACGCTCGCCGCCGTCGGCGCGCGGTTCATGGAGCGGGTCCTGGCGCCGGGCCGCGGCTCGGTGGAGAGCAGCGAGGCGTTCCTGCGCGAGCAGCTCGACAAGAGCCAGGGCGAGCTCGACCGGGCCGAGCAGGCCTACGCCGACTTCAAGACCCGCAACGCCGACAAGCTTCCCGCCCTCTACTCGGCCAACGTGTCGCGCCTGGCCACGATGCAGCAGGTGCTCGAGGAGAAGCGCATCGAGCTGGCGACCGCCGAGGCGGCCCTGGAGGACCTCAAGAAGCGCATCTCGACGCTCAATCCGGTGGTGGGCCGTCTCGAGGAGGCGATCGTGCAGACCTCGAGCGAGCTGGCGGGCTTGCGCGCCCGCTACACCGACGAGCATTCCGAGGTGCAGGCGGCGACGCGCAAGCTCAAGCGGCTCGAGGAGGAGCGCAACGCGGTGCTCGCCAGCACCCGCCAGGAGAACGGCGCCGACATGGAGAAGCTGTGGAATCTCGCCGCCGGGGCCGGGACCGCCGGCGACCGCGTCAACGCGCCCCTGCTCGTCGAGCAGATGAAGCTGGTTCAGGAAGCCGACACCAAGCGGGCGGCCCTGCGCACGGAGGTCGAGCAGATCGCGGCCGGGGTGGAGCAGCTGCGCGCGGCCAACACGGATTTCGCCCCGATCGAGCGGCGCCAGCAGGAGCTCGAGCACGCCGTCGCCACCGCCCGCGACCAGCACGACGCGCTCGCCAAGCGCTTTGAAATGGCGCGTCTGACCAGCTCGCTGGGACGCTACGACGAGCCGGAGCGGGTCAAGATCATCGACGCGCCCCAGGACCCGGCCGGGCCGGTCACGCCGCCCCACATCCTGTTCGTCATCGGCGGCCTCGTCGGCGGCCTCGCCCTCGGCGCCGGCCTCGCCACCGTCTTCGAGGTCCTCGATCCCACGCTGCGCCGCGTCAAGGACTTCGAGGAAGCCGCCGGACTCCCCGTCGTCGCCTTCATTCCGAGAATCGAGGCCTGAGAGCAGGCGTCGGCCGCGAAGCGAAATGCGAACGCCGTCGACCACGGCCGGGAGCGGGAGCGGCGCGAAAGCTCTCGGAAATCGGTTCGAGGTTGACTGTCGGCGAAGGCGTCGAGAAAAGACCCGTCCGATGGCGATCAGGTGGTCTCCTGGTACGAGTCCTGCACAATGCGAAACGTCTGCTGGATGCGGAACGTTCGCAAGCTCAAACGCCGGGGAAAGCCTGCGTGATTCCCGATTACCTATGCGCGGTCGCCACCCGGCCCATGACCGTCCGCGCGAACTCTGCGAAAAGGGGGCGTTGACGGCATGATCGTGTTCGAG
Organism: uncultured Hyphomicrobiales bacterium; assembly: GCA_903932535.1. GTDB lineage: Bacteria > Pseudomonadota > Alphaproteobacteria > Rhizobiales > Beijerinckiaceae > Roseiarcus. Next base: position 4,592 of record CAIZGR010000676.1, read on the forward strand.
GCCGAGCGGCCAGCGTCGGTGGCCGAGGTTTCCTGGCTTCGCCGCGCCGCGGCGCGGCGACTGCAGGACCTTCGCCTGCCCACGGAGATCGTCGAAGATTTGCAGCTCGTCATCAGCGAAGTCGGGGCGAACGCCGTCTTGCATGGTCGCCCCTCCCCGCGAACTCTGGGCGTCAGGATCGACATCGAGGGCGTCGACGTGGTGATCGCGGTCACCGACGACGGCGGCGCGTTCGCGGACGCGAACGAGCGGATGTCCGCAACGATCAGCCTTTCCGAACCGCTTTCTCTTTCCGGCCGAGGCATGGCGCTGGTCCGCGCCGCGCTCGACAGGACCACCTACGGCAGCGGCGAGAAGAACCGCTTCGCCGGCCACCGCAGCCTGCGACGGCGCAGGGCGACGGCGCTCGTCGTCGAGGACACCCCGTCCCTGCTCGAGGCCTATACGGAAACCCTGCAGAACGACTACCGGGTCATCGGCTGCTCTTCGTTCCACGAGGCCAAAGCGGCGCTGCGTGAGCAGACGATCGACGTGGTGCTCGCCGACGTCCACCTCGGCGACGGTCTCGGCGTATCGCTGCCCGATGAAATCGACGCCCTGGATGTCGGCTCGCTCCCGGTCGTCCTGATCAGTTCCGACACCTCGGCGGACACGCGCGAAGCGGCGCTTCGTCTCGGAGCGGAGTTCTATCTCGCAAAGCCCGTCCGCCCCCGGGCCCTGCGCGACGCCGTCGCGCTCGCCCTTTCGCGCGCCGCCTTGCGGGACGCGCGTCTCGCCAGGCGCTTCAGCCGCGACGTCGACGGGTTCATCACCGAACGCCTGCCGACGACTTTGAACGGGTATCGGGCGGCGAGCGCATCGGCGACCGCGTCGGCCGGCGGCGGCGATCTGTTCCTGCATCTGCCGCTGAACGGCGGCGACCGGATCGTCCTCATCGACGTCATCGGTCATGGCGTGACGGCGCGCGCCTGGGCCGTCGCCTACGCCGCGATCGTCCGTACGCTGCACCATTGTGTGGGCGGCCTGTCCGCGGCGGATTTTCTGACCGAGCTTGCGCGCATCGCCTGGTCCGAACCGTCGCTCGAGCGCGCGCTGGTGACCGTCCTGGTCGTCGACCTCGACTCCGACGGCGCGTGGGTCGCCTCCGCCGGCCACCCGCCGCCGATCGTCTTCGGCGACACGATTCGTCGTCCGACCCTGGTCAACGCGCTGCTCGGCGTCCTGCCGCCCGAGCCGCATCGGGCCGAGCGGATGGAGCTCGCGCCCGGCGATCGACTGGCGCTGTTCACCGACGGGCTCGACCCCGCAGGCGTCGCGGCCGGCGAGGACCCTCCGCAGTGGTTCATGACGGCGATCGCCGAAGGCGCGCGCGAGCCGCTCGACAGCCTCGCCCTGAAGCTTCAGCAGGCGACGGAATCCGCCCTCGGACCGCAGCCGTTGGACGACTGGACCTTCATCCTCATCGAGAGGACGGCCGCGCCGTGAGGCCGGCGGCGCGATAGGCCTCGAGCGTCTTGTCGAGGCCAGCTTCGACGCCGAACCGGTCGCGCGCGGCGCTCCAGGCCGCGAGCCGCCACGCCGCGCCCTTCTCCCGGCGCTCGCGCGACCAGCGCCGGACGACCCCGGCGATCGCGTCGAGGTCGCCGGCGTCGAACAGCCAGCCGTTCTCCCCTTCCCGGATCACCTCCGGGAGGGCGCCGACGCGGGCGGCCGCCACCGGAACGCCCGCAGCCAGCGCTTCCAGAGCCGCCATCGGCAACCCTTCGGCCCGCGAAGGCATGAGCAGGAGACCGATCTCGGACCAGGCCTGGGCAATGTTCGCGACCATGCCGCGGAACTCGACGCAGCCTTCGTACTGACGTTGAAGATCTTCCCGCATCGGTCCGTCCCCGAAGGCGAGCCACCGCAGATTCGGCGGGGACATCGACGCGGCGCGACAAAAGAGGTCAGGACCTTTTTCGTGCGACAGCCGGCCGACGAAGCCGATCGTCGGGGGCAGCTCGCCCTCGGGCGGCGCCGGGGGAGTCGCAATGAAGTTGGCGACGAGCCGCGAAGAGAACGGCAGCCGCTCCGCGATGGCGGGGCTGACGCTGATGCGCGTCGCAAGCCCGCTCGTCCATTCGTCGACCAGCTGGTAGACGTTGACGGGAAAGCGGCCCGTCTCTCCGGCATGAAAGGTCGAGACGACCGGGACGCCGAGCATCCGCCCGACGAGCCGGCCCACCACGCCGGCCTTGTAGCCGTGCGTATGCAGAAGGCGGACCCGTTCCGCGCGGAGGCGGCGAAAGAGGCCCGCCGCCCCGCCGCGATTGACTTCGTAGGGGACGCTGTCGCCGCCGAGCTGGGTGAGCCAGGCGTTGGGGCCGTGATCGGCGAAGAGGAGGACCCGGGCGTCGTAGCCGCGGCGGCGCAGCCCCGCGCCGAGCACGGCGACATGGCGTTCGATCCCGCCGATGCCGCTGGAATCGACCAGGAGGCGAATCGCCGTCTCCGGCGCAGAGGCGGCGTCAGGCTGGGACATCGAGAACCTTTGATTGCAGCGCGCGCCGGGCGAGCCATCGGGAAAACTTAGGGAAGAAACGCGCCGTCCGCCCGCTCTCGCGGGCGATCTCGGCGCCGACGGTGGGCATATCGCGGCCATTGACGACGACCCCGACGATCTTGGCGGGGCCGAGCGCCGCCTTCGCCGCCTCGATCATGTCTTTCGTCGACTTGCCCGCGAGGCAGACCAGGATCACCGCGTCGGCGCTGCGCGCCACCAGACTGCCCGGCACGGCGTAATCCCGGTCTTCGATCGCCGGGCAGCAATCGATGATGACCGTTTCCCAGTCCTTGTGCGCCTCCGCCCAAAGGGTGCGCAGGAAGTCCGGCGATCGGAGACGGAAAGGCTCTTCCGCGCCGTCCGCGAGCCTGAACCATCCCATGTTCTCGGGCTCCGCCTCGGCCATCGGCGGCGACGCCTGCCGGCTTTCGCTCGCATCGACGAGCAGCGTCCGGGACGGCGCGAGCGCGCTTCGCTCGGCGAGCGCGCGCGCGCACACGGACGTCCCCACGCCGGTCTCGACGCCGATCACCGCGACGACTCGGGCTCCGGCGCCGGCGGACGTCTGATAGATGGATTCGACGAATGGCGCGGCCGGTCGAAGCTGGACGGCGGGAAATCCGACCTCGGCGGCGACCGCTGCGGGGACGAGGGGGGCGGAGGCGGGCCGCGGCGCGCGCAAGCCGCGCAGGGTTTTGGCGAGGCCGAGGACCCCGCTCGCCGTGCGCGCCGTCAGACGCAACGCTTCTCTCGCGTAAGGCGCCGCGCGCCCCAGGCGGGATCCGGAACGGTCGGGTCGGTCGCGCTCTTTCTTCGCCATGACCGTCCTACTTGAGGGTCGACCTGAGCGACTGGGCGATCGCCGCGAACGACGCGGCCGACGCCAAGTTCCCGAGGGCCGCGACGAGTTCCTGGATTTCGTCCTGGCTGTGGTTCGGAATGTAGACCACGTCTCCAGCGCGCACGACGGGAACACGGCGGATGTCGCCCGTCTTGGCGAAGGCGAGCAGATCGAAGATGCGCGTCTGCGTCTGCGCCCCCGACATGTTGATGACGATGATGCGGTCCTGCATGGCGTCTCCTGTCGGGCCGCCGGCTTCCGCGAGCAGGTCGAGAATCGACATCTCGTCGCTGAACTCGTAGCGGCCGGGTCTCCCGATGGCGCCGAGCAGGCGGACGACCTGCGAGGGCGGCTGGTCGAGAAAGTTCTTGCTCTGGTCGGGCACGAAGATGACGTCGCCGGGCTTCACCTTCGGCAGAAGCTTGTCGTCGCCCGTGGCGAAATAGGCGCCGAGGTTCACGCGCGTCACGCGCGAGCCTTTCTCGCCGCGATGGGCGACCCGGATGTTGCGGACGTCGGCGCTGGCGGTCGGGCCGTTCGCGGCCGTGAGGATGTCGAGGAATCCGAGCCCGGTGCTGAAGGCGTAGCGCCCGGGGCTTCCGACCTGGCCCATCACGTAGATCGACCGCTCGGGCGACTGCCGCATCCACGTCCCCTTGTTGTCGTTGGGGTCCTGCGGCAGTTCCGGCACCATGACCACGTAGCCGCCATGAATTTTCGGCACGCTCTCGTACGAGCCGCCGCCCTTGAGGAACGCTTCGAGATCGAACTCGATCGGCGCGGCCTTGTCCCCTTCTTTCTTCAAAATCTGGATATGGGCGATGTCGCCGTGCGCCCCCGGCCCGCCGGCGTTGGCGAGAAGGTCGAAGATCGACATTTCGTCCGACCACTCGTAGCGGCCCGGCTTGACGACGGCGCCGAGCACCTGGACCGCGCGCGTCGGCGCGATTTTCAGCCAGGGATCGAGGGCGTCGTTCTTTTCCGGAACGAAGATGGCGTCGCCCGGATTGACCTTGGGGAGCTTTATCCCCGAGCCGTCCGTGAACTTGACGAGGTCGACGAGTTCGTTGGTGCCGTCCGCGCGGATGATCCGGATCTGGCGAGTGTCGGCGAAGCGCGTCGGACCGCCGGAATTGGCGATGATGTCGATGAACGACGCCCCGTCCCGAGTCTCGAACGCGCCGGGCTTCTGGACTTCGCCCATGACATAGACGGTCAGCGCGCCGCGCCGGACCTCCTCGACCTGCTTGGGCACATAGATCGTCGAGCCCGGCTCGAGTTCGGGCACCAACGCCGTGTCGCCGCTGTCGAGATAGGCCTGGAGGTTGAAGACGACCGGCTTCTTGTCCTTGCTCAGGATCCGAACCTGTTCAGGCGCCGAGTAACGCGTCACCCCGCCGGCGCGCATGATCAAGTCGATGATCGTCGCGCCCTTCTTGTAAGCGAAGGTGCCGGGCGTGCCGACCTCGCCGAAAATCCTGATGGCGGAGCGTTCCTCCCCGCCGTCGCCGGACGCAGCGAGCGTGCGGCCGTCGAAGTCGATCTGAACGTTGCCGGTCAACGGAGACGAGGGAACGAAAATGACGTCGAGCGGCTCGAGCTTCGGCAACGTGCTCGGGTCTCCCGAATCGAGGTACTTCTTGTAGTCGAATTGCACGCGCTTGCCGTCGGCATGGGTGACGGTCATCCGGTCGAGCTGCGCGCCCTGGCTGATCCCGCCTGCGCCCACCAGCGCCATCTGGACGTTTCCGTCGCCGGGCAGCTCGACGGCGCCGGGCGTCCTCACGTAACCCAGCACCGTGACCGGCAGCCTCCGCTCCTTCAGCGCAACCGAAAGCTTGTCGAGATCGCGATAGGCGCGCGACAGCGCCTCCCGGATCACGCCGGTCGCTTCTTCCATCGTGCGGCCGGCGACGGCCACCAGGCCGGCCTCGGGCAGGGTGACGTAGCCTTTACGATCGATCGTGAACTCTTTGTTGAGCGCGGCCTCGCCGGGCAATCCGATGGTCAGCACGTCGCCGACGCGCAACGGGCTGTCGCCTGGGCTCGGCTGCGCAGTCGCCGGGGCGTGCGCGCAAGACAGGAACAGAAGCAGAGCGAGGAGCTTCAGAGCGGCTTTCATGACGTGTTGCGATCGGCTTCCCCATGCTGGCGTCCGAGCGTCGCCTCGATCGCGTCGAGGTCGCCTTCCAGCCGCGCGATGTCCGCATTGGCGTCCATGACTAGCCCCGCCGCCAGCTCGCGCCGGGAGCGCGTAAGGCGAAGCGACGCCGCGGCGAAGGCTCCGGCTGCATATTTCTCCGCCCCGCGCCCGCGCAGAGCCTCCAGTCGATCGTCGAGTTTCTGAAGCTGTTTGTCGGTAATCGGCAGGTATTCGGCGAATCCGCCGGTCCCGACGGCGGGCCACGGCCCTTCGCTGAAAACACATCCCGAAAGGCAGAGGCACACCAGGGCGATCACCGCTAACTTTTGCATCGGTTCGCCTGAAACCTCCGCGATCCTAGAAAGCGGACGCCGGCCGCGTCGAAAGCATAAACTCGAGTTTCAACTGCCGCAACAGACGCAGGGGCTGCCCCGCGACATTGACGAGCGAAACGCGGTGCGAACGCTCGCGCAGCCTTTTGAACACGAAGACGATGGCCCCCACGCCGGACGAGTCGAGAAAATGAACGTCGCTCATGTCGAAGCAGACGTCGCTCTCGCTGTTGGCCAACTCTTCGAACACCGGCTTCATGACGGCCATCGAGGCCGCGTCCATGTCCTGATCGATCTTCACGACTCGCATGACCCCAATCCCCTGTCCGTTCGAACGGCTGTCAGCAACCCGTGTGCCATGCGGCCACGAAACAGCCCAGTGGGCTTAGGCTGCGGCCCGGATCGCCGTCAATGCGACTCGTTCGCAATTCGCGAAGCGATATGCGTAGTCCGGAACTGCGGCCCGCGCCCGATGTTTTCACTTTGCAATGGTCTCTTTCGCCGCGGGCGCAATTCCCGCGTCCTGCGCCTCGAGCGGCGCGCGCGACGGGGCCGCTCCAACACGGGCGATCGGCGACGGGCGATCGGCGGACTGCGAAGCGCAGCGCCGCCGCTCCCGTAAAGCCCGGCGATTCCGCTGGCACAAAGGTTGCGCGCAAAGTTGGCGCGCGGGCGCTCTCTGCCGGTCCCGCGCGCCGGCAACGGACCGCAGCCATGGGAAATCGCGTCGCGCATATCGTCCAGAGGCTGGCCCCGGGCGGGCTCGAGGTTCTGGTCCTCGAGCTTTCCCGGCATCTGCCCGGCGAGCATGTGATCGTCAGCCTCGAAGGCGATGAGAAGGGGCTGCGCGACGCTTGGCCGAGGCTGAGGGAAAGCGTGACGCCGCTCGTCGGCATGGAAAAGCGGCCCGGTCTCGACTTCGGTCTCGTCTTCCGCCTGCGGGCGCTCTTGCGCGGGCGGAGGATCGACTCGGTGTTCACGCACCATGCCGGCCCGCTGCTTTACGGCGGAACGGCCGCCCGGCTCGCCGGCGTCGATCGTCTCATCCATGTCGAGCACGACGTCTGGCAGTTCGACGACCCCGGACGCCTTCGACTGATGCGGCTCGCCGCTGCGCTCACGCGCCCGCGCGTCGTCGGGATTTCGGACAAGATGCGGGGGGCGCTCGCGCGCGTGTATCCCGGCCGATCCGTCGAGATCATCGCAAACGGCGTCGCGCTCGACCGCTACGGCGCCGATCGCGACAACGCCAGACGGATCCTCGGCCTCGATGGGAGCGTCCCGGTCGTCGGGGCTGTCGGACGCCTCGAGCCCGTCAAGGGCCATGACCTTCTGATTCAAGCTGTGGCGGCGATGACGCCGCAGCCGGTCCTCGTCATCGCCGGCGACGGCTCGCGCCGCGCCGCGCTCGAGCAGCTCGCCTCGAGCCTGGGAATCGCCGGTCGGGTCCGCTTCCTCGGCCACTGCGACAACATCGCCCAGATCCTGCCGGCCTTCGACGTTTTCTGCCAGCCGTCGCGCGCCGAAGGACTGCCTTTTGCGGTGCTCGAGGCGCAAGCCTGCGGCGTCCGCGTCGTCGCGACGGATGTCGGCGACGTCGCGTCGGCCGTCTGCCCGGTGAGCGGCAGGCTCGCGCCGCCCGAAGACGCCGCGGCGCTGGCGGCCGCCCTCGCCGCCGCGCTCGCCGAGCCGGCTTCGGTCTCGCCGCGCGCCTTCGTCGCGGCCCATTTCGACTGGCGCGACACCCTCAGCGCTTACGCCAGCCTACTGAAAGTCTGAAACATGATCGCCGAAACCGTCTGCCTCGTCAGTTGCGGCCTGGTCGCCTATCATCACCTGGGCTATCCGCTCGCGCTCAAGGCGCTCGCGCGCAGGGCGCCGCCGCCTTCGAACGCCTCCGGCGCCGAGCGGCCGGGGTTGCCCTCGATGACGATGATCGTCCCCGCCTACAACGAGGAGCGGTTCATCGCGGCGAAGGTCCGCAACTGCGCCGACCTGGACTATCCGGAAGGCCGGCTCAGGATCGTCGTCGTCTGCGACGGATGCACGGACGCGACGGTCGAGCGCGCGCGGGCCGCGATCGACTCCCTGGGCGAGCGCGCCGAGCGTTTCGAGCTCGTCGATCAGGCGATCAATCGCGGCAAGGTCGCGACGCTGAACGTCGCCATCGCCGCTTGCGAAACGGAGCTCGTCGCGCTGTCCGACGCCTCGGCCGGCCTGCCGCAGGACGCCCTGCTGAAGTCGGGGCGGCGCTTTGCGCGGGAACCCTTCGCCTTCCTGACCGGCGCGTATTCCATGCCGACCGGGACGAAGGCTCAAAAGCTCTATTGGCGCTACCAGACGAGCCTCAAGGAGGACGAGGCGGCGCTCGATTCGCCGTTCGGGGCGCACGGCGCGTTCTACGTCTTTCCGCGCGCGCAATGGACGCCGCTCGCGCGCGACACCATCAACGACGACGTGGTCCTTCCGATGCGCATCGTGCAGCGCGGCCTCCGCGGCGTCTACGATTCGTCGATCGTGGTGGTCGAATGCGAAGACGACCGGCCGGCCGACGACCTGCGACGGCGGCAGCGGCTCGGCGCGGGCGCGATGCAGCAGGCCGTCCGGCTCTGGCGCTTGGCGGACCCCCGTCGTCCGGGGCTCGCGTTCGTGTACCTGTCCGGCAAGGCGCTGCGCGCAATCATGCCGTTCGTGCTGCTCGCCGCGTTCGTCACCAGTCTGGCGCTCAGTCTTTCGTCGCCCTTTTTCGCGTTCCTCGCGTTCGCGCAACTCGCAATCTACGCAATTGGAGCTATGGGCATGCTGTTCCCGCGATTCGCCAACCTGCCTGTGGTCCGCCCGATCGCCTATCTCGTCAGTGGATATTCGGCCGCAGGATACGGAGCCGTCCGCTATATCTTCGGCGATTATCGGACGCCCTGGACCCGCGTCGTCCCTTCGACCTTCTACGGCCAAGACGAGGAAATGCTGACCGGACGCGCAGCGATCGGCAAGCGGACCCTGGACATCGTAGTCGCGAGTCTCGTTCTCGTCGTCTTCGCCGTGGTGTTCGTCCCGATCGCGCTGGCGATCAAGCTCGAGAGCAAAGGCCCGGTCTTCTATCGTCAGCTTCGCGTGGGTTTGAGAACGCCCCGCCAGTCGCGGCTGTTCTACCTCACCAAGTTCCGCACGATGCGCACCGACGCGGAAACGAAGTCCGGCGCCGTGTGGGCCACGGAGCGCGACCCGCGCATCACCCGGGTGGGCAACTTCCTGCGAAAGTCCCGGCTGGACGAACTTCCGCAATGCATGGACGTCCTGCGCGGCGACATGTCGATCGTCGGGCCGCGACCTGAACGCCCGCAATTTTTCGCCATGCTCGAGCGAGAGATCCCGTTCTATTCCGAGCGGACCTACGGCGTGAAGCCGGGAATCACCGGACTTGCCCAGGTCGAGTTGCCCTACGACAGCTCGGTCGAGGACGTCCGCGCGAAAGTTCTGCGCGACCACGCCTACGCGCTGCACGTCTCCGAGCCGGGCAAGTGGCTGGCGACCGACCTCGGAATCATGTTTCGCACGTTCGCCGTCATGATCCTCGGCAAAGGCCGCTGAAGCGCCGCTTCGAGTTCGAATCGGCGCGGACGGCCCGTCACGCGCCGGAATGCCGCGGCCGGCTGCCCACGATAATCTTCGGCGCGGTCTGACGCCGAAGCGGTCGTATCCGGATTATGGAACGCCAGGAAGCCCCGTTTCGGTCAGCCCGTCCTCGAGGCGCATTCGGGACCTGCGGCGATCGTGTCGATGTCCGCCTTCGGCGCGTTTCTTGTGAACAGGTCTTGACCTCTCCGGAAATCGTCCGGTTTCGCGAACCGCTTCGCAAAGCGCGAATCCCTTTGCGAATTTGGGAGAGGCAGCGCCTGTCGCCTGCCCCGCAAGTCAGCTCCCGGTCAGACTCCCCCGTCGGGCGCTGCCCCGAAGCGAATGTCACGCCGGCCCCCGGGCGCGGCGGCGATCGCCGTCGCGCCGAGGCGCGAAAGCGACTCCGCGTCGAAGTTGAGGACCGGCGCGCACGAACGCCCGTCCCCGCGGCCAGGAAGCCCGCCGCAGCCGAAACAACCAGGAGTTTCTTTTCGGTCCACATATTCCGGTTCATCGAGCCGCGGCTCAATTCAAGATGAACGGAATCAATAAAATCCCCGCTGCCACCCGGCACGAGCATTGCTCAGTCTGCATCCATGAACCCGGCGCAATTCCTCGACGGACGTGTCGCTTCGCTCCTGCTTGCAGGGGGGATGCTAAACGGGCTCGCTTACCGCTTGGTCGAAGAATGGAGAGCCGACGGCCTCGATGCGCCGAGCGAATTCTTCAGCGTGAGTCCTTTCGAACTCCTGGTCGCGGGAGTCGGCATTCGCCTGCTGTGGGCCGCCGGGCCCTTTGTCGGGAAAGTCGGCGGGGCGGCGACCGCCCTCTATATGCTCCTCATGCTCTGGCCGAGCAGTCTGATCGCCTGGTTGCTGGTGACGGCGCTGGCGACGGGGATGGCTTTCGGCCTTCGCGGCCCGGCGCGGTCGGGCGCGGTTCTGTTCGCGGCCCTCGGCGCGTGGGAAGTCTGGAGCGCGGTTCTCGAGCCCATGGCGGCGGGGAGCATTTTGAGCCTCGACGCCGGAATCGTCGCCGCTCTGCTGTCGGCCGTGCGGGAAAACGTGTTCCGGATCGGGAACGTCGTCGGCGCCGCGGACGGTCATCGGATCGTTGTCATCGTCGGGTGCTCGACCGCGCACATTCTTCCCCTCGCCGTGCTCGGCGCGTCGGGGCTCGTGCTCATTCGCGGAGAGCGGCTCGGCCTCGCGGCGATTGCCGGACTCGCAGGGCTCGCGGTTGCGCTCGCGGCAATGAACCTGTGCCGCCTCACGCTGATGGCGTGGTCGGCGGACCTCTATCATATCGTCCACAGCTCCACGGGAGCCATGGTCTTCGACGCCCTGACGAGCCTTGCGGTTGTCGCGGCTGCGCTCGCCATTCAGACGCGGCGCACGGGGGTTCCGCCATGAGCCGGCCGCTCCTCGTGTCTCTCTGCGTCGTGTGGCTCGCGTTGAGCATGGGCGGAAAGCTCCTGCGGTACGGGCCTGAACGCGAGGCGGCGCAGGCGCGCTCCGAGCGTCTCGTGCGGGAATTCCTCGAGGCGCGCGGATGGAATTACGCTGGCCGGACGTCGATCACGGCGGCGGGACTCTACGCGGCTCAAACGTTCGCCAAGCCCGGATGTCCGAATCGGCTCCGGGTCGTGGCGCTCGGCGCGTCGAACGAAGCCTCCGACGCCATCCTCGCGAATCTGGGTCCCGACGCGGCGTTTCTGGACGACGGGCGGTTCTCGGCGCGGCCTTCGGCGACGGCGTTTGCGACCCGCGCCGCACGCGCAGGGCTCGGGCTCGGCAAGGGTAGCGCCATCGTCGGCCTCGTGGTCGCCCCGGCGCCGGTCGGCGGCGACCGCTCGTCCTGCGCGCCGCCGCCTCCGGGCGAATGGGCGCGGATCGGCGCGGAGTAGCCTCATGGCGTTGGGCGCATATGCATCACGAAGATTCGAAATGCGAAGCTACGATGACGCGAAGCCCGATCCCGGTGCGTTGCAACCCCGGCAGCCGGGCGTCCGGCCGGGCGCCGTCGCCAAGGGGAGGGGAGCGCTGACCAACTCGCGGGAAACCCGATTGATTGCGGCGTTCGGCCTCGCGCTCGTCGCCGCGGTGTGGATCGCGGTCGCGATTTTGATCGGCAAGGCGCGATCGGATGCGATCGAGGACAATTTCCGAGAAGAGTACAGGTCTGCTGCGGTGTTCGCCGAACAAGCGACGCGCACGATCCGGCTGCTCGACTCCGTGATGCAGCTCGTGGCGCATGAGCTCGCCAAGTCGCCGACGCCGACCCGGCTCAAGGAACTCGCCGACGAGAAGGCCATCACGCTCGACACGCTGGTGCTGATGAGTTTCATCGACGCGGACGGCCGAACGGTCGGCTCGACGCTCGGACCGGACCCGAAGCGCACGGACCTGTCGGATCGCGAGCATATCCGCGTCCAGCTCGATCACAAGGTCGACGGGCTTTACATCGGCAAGCCGGTGCTCGGACGCGTATCGGGCAAATGGTCGATCCAGCTCACCCGGCGCGTCGAGGATGCGTCCGGCCGCACGCTCGGCGTCCTCGTGGCCTCGATCGATCCGCACTATTTCGAGCGTTTCTGGAGACGCGTCGCGGGCTCTCGGACGGATGTCGACGAGTTGATCGGCCTCGACGGGGTCCTGCGCGCACGGTCGGCCTACGTCGAAATCGCGCTGGCGGATCGCGCGCGACGCGACGCCGTCGTGCAGGCCGCGAGCGGCAAGCCTAGCGGGTTTCTCGAGACGACGGACAAGGACGGCCAATCGTGGCTGACCGCCTTCGTCCGACTCGAGGAGCTTCCGCTCATCGTCACTGCCGCGGTGACGGCCAATTCCGCGCTCTCCGAGATCTGGCCGGCGGTGGAAGCCTACGCCAGCTTCGGAATGGCGATAACCCTGCTGATCCTGGGCTTCGGCGTCATGCTGGCCCGGCTTACCGAGCAGTTGAAGGAAAGCACGATACAGGCCCAACTCGCCGAGCAGCGCATGAGCCTCGCGATCGAAACGATCCCGGAAGGGTTCGCGTTGTTCGACGCCGACGACCGCCTGACCGTCTGCAACGAAGCCTATCGCGCGCTCTATGCGACGACGGCCGACAAGATCCAGCCGGGAATCCGATTCGAAGCGCTTTTGCGGGCTGGGCTCGAACGCGGGCAGTATCCCGAGGCGCTCGGGATCGAGCAGGAATGGCTCAGCGCCCGCATGTCGGAGCATCGCAATCCCTCCCGCGCCGTCGAGCAGCTGACCGACAATGGCCGATGGGTTCGCATCGAGGAGCGCAAGACGTCCAACGGCGGCGTCGTCGGCCTGCGGTCCGACATCACCGCCCTCAAGCAGCGCGAATTCGAGCTCAGCCGCCAGACAGCGCTGCTGCAGACGACCCTGCAGAACATGGGCGAGGGCGTCGCCGTCTACGACAAGGATCGCAAGCTGATCGCGTGGAACGAGCTCACGGCGGAACTGCTGCAAACGCCGCAGGAACTGTTTCGCCGCGGCGTTCCTTTCGATCGCGTCGTCCGGTTCCAGGCGGAGCGCGGCGACTTCGGACCCGTCGATCCCGGCGCCGATCTCGTCGAGCGGATCGAGGCGTTCCATGCGCAGGACCAGTGGATCCGGGAAAGACGCCGCAAGGACGGCCGCACGATCGAGATCCGCCATTATCCGATGCCGGACGGCGGCGCCGTGTTTCTTTATCGGGACCTCACCGAGCGAAGCGATTACGAGGCCCGCCTGAACGAGGCCCTTCGCAAGGCCCAGGAAGGCAGCAGGGCCAAGTCGGAATTCCTCGCCATGATCAGCCACGAGATCCGCACGCCGATGAATGCGATCATCGGCATGTCGACGCTGCTTTGCGAGCGCAACCTCGACACGACCGAAAAGCGTTGGGTCGACGCGATTGCGGAAGCGGGCGAAAAGCTTCTGGTCATCATCGAGGACTTGCTGGACTTCTCTCGCCTCGAAGCCGGAAAGCTGGCTCTCGAAGCGAACCCGTTCCACATTCGTCGCGTCGTCGCGAGCGCGGTCGAGATCGCCCGGGCGCAACCGAACGCCGCCGATCTGGCGATCACGAGCTCTGTCGACGAGTCCGTCCCCGCCGTCCTCGTCGGGGACGGAGGGCGGATCAGTCAGATCCTCCTCAATCTTCTCGGAAACGCTGTAAAGTTTACCGGCCGGGGAGGCGTGACCGTCCGCGTTCGAGCGAAGGACGAACCGTTGGCCGGCCGGCTGATCCTTCGTTGCGAGATCGAAGACACCGGCCCCGGGATCGCTCCAGCGCTCCAGGAGCGCCTGTTTCAGCCGTTCGAGCGCGGGCCAAACGGCGGCAAGGCGATCCCCGGCACGGGACTGGGTCTCGCGATTTGCCGGCGGCTCGTCGATTTGATGCACGGCGAATTGGGCGTGAAGAGCGAGCTCGGCTCCGGCAGCACTTTCTGGTTCGAAATCCCTGTTCGCCTGCCTCAACGGATCGGCGGATCGGTCTCGGCCTCGTCGAGGCTCGAAGCCGGGTCGCGCCGGATCAAGATTCTTGTCGCAGAAGACATCGAAGCCAACCGCACCGTGATCGGCGCGATGTTGCAAAGTCTGGGTCACCGGGTTGATATGGTCGAGGATGGGGAGAAAGCGATCGCCGCCGCCGTGGAAGGCGATTACGACGTCATCCTGATGGACATACAAATGCCACGCGTGAACGGATTGGACGCCATTCGGGCCATCCGCAAACACGGCGGCCGCCAGACGCACGTTCCGATCGTAGCCGTCACGGCGTTCGCCCAGGAGAGCGACAGAAAGGAAGCCATGACGGCCGGAGCTGACGGGTACCTGACAAAACCAATACGTAAAAACGACCTGCGTTCGACGCTGGAAGGCGTCGCCAGCCAATCGGATAGCGAGGAGAAAACGGCAATGCCAGCGGACGCGTTCGACGAATCAGCCCTCGAGGAACTGCGGGAGGATCTCGGCGACGAAACCTTCGCCCGGCTGCTCGGCAAGTGCGTCGAGGACGTCCGCGAGCGCCTCGGGCGGCTCGACGAGGCGGCGGCGGCGAAAGACCATGTGAAGACGCGCGCGATCGCGCACCAGTTGAAAGGGCTGTTCGCGCAATTCGGCGCCATCGAGGCGGCGGCGACCGCTTCTGCGACCGAAACGAGCGGCGACGACGCGATCGCCGACAGTCTCCCGATTCTCGCGCGGGCCGCTGCGGCGGCGCTTCTGCGGTTCGCGGCCTTGAGGAACGTCGGCGCCGAATGAGCGGCCTCGCAGACGCGGTCGACGACCGCGCGTGAGAACGCGTCCCTGTAGACGCGGTCGCCGCGCTCGGCGACCGCGTCTAAACTAGGCGCTGCCCTCGGCCGTCGCTGCGGAACGGGCGGCGACCGTCTCGAGAGCCGAAAGCAGCTTCTTGCGATTGACCGGCTTCGAGACGAAGTCGTCCATGCCGGCGTCTCGGCACGCCTGCTCGTCGCTCGTCATCGCCCCGGCGGTCATGGCGACGATGCGGACGCCGGACTTGGCCGCGCCCATCGCGCGAATGCGGCGCGTGGCCTCGAGGCCGTCCATCCCGGACATGCGAACGTCCATGAAAACAATATCGTAGTCGTTGTCCTCGACCTTCTTGACGGCCTCCAGGCCATCGGAGGCGATCTCGACCCGATGCCCGAGGCGACCGAGGAGGCCGCCGAGGACCTCCTGGTTGGTGACCGTGTCGTCGACGACCAGAATGTTCAGCGCAGGCTGCGCCGGCCCCTGCGAGGCGCTCGGCTCGACCGCCGCCGGCGCGCTCGGGTCGCTCTCCTCGAGCGCGCGCCGGATTCGCGCCGGCGTCAGCGCCCCGCCGATCACGATCGTCCCCGCCGGACCCGCCTCGTTCTGTTCGACGCCGAAGACGATGACCGGTTTCGAGGCCCCGATCGGCGGCGCGACGGAGGCGCTCCCGGCTTCGGCGAAATCCACGAACACCAGTTCGGCGGCCGCAGGCTCCACAGCGTCGAACCCGCAGTAGGCCAACACGTCGAGCGCCGACTTCCGGCCGCGCGCCGCGCTGCAAAGGAGCGCGGCGCGGCGCCGCGCAGCCGGTTCGGATTTGGCGTCGGCGACGTCCACGGGCCCGACCGGCGTTTCGAACCAGAAGGTGCTCCCGACGCCCTCGCGGCTTTCGAAGTCGATGGCGCCGCCCATGGCCTTGACGAGGCGCCAACTGATCGCGAGCCCGAGGCCGGCGCCGCCGTATTTTCGCGAGATCGAGGCGTCCACCTGGCTGAACACCTGAAAAAGCCGGGCGCGTTTGCTCTCGGGAACGCCGATGCCGGTGTCTTCGACCTCGAAACGGATGCGATGGCGGCTCAACCCGATCATCCTGACCGTCACGGAGCCTCTCGAAGTGAACTTGACCGCGTTGCCGGTCAGATTGAGCAGGATCTGCCGCAAACGGTTCTGATCGCCGAGCGCGCGATCCACCCGTTCGCCGCGGATGTCCAGATCGAGCCTGATCCCCTTTCGCGATGCGACCGGCTCCAGAACATCGACCACCGTCTCGGCGAGCGACACGGGACCGAACTCGCGATTCTCGATCTCCAGGAGACCCGCTTCCAGTCGGGTGAAGTCGAGAATGTCGCCGATGAGCTCGATCAGCGCTTCGCCCGACTGCCGGATCGTCTGAACGTAACGCCTCTGCTGCGGGGAGAGGGGCGTGTCCTCGAGCAGCGCGCTCATGCCGATCACGCCGTTCATCGGCGTGCGGATTTCGTGGCTCATCGTGGCGAGAAAGTCCGTCTTGGCTTGGCTCGCGCGGTCCGCGGCGTCTCTGGCCGCCGCGAGTTCGGCGCGCGCAGCCCGCGCGTTCGTCACGTCGCGATGCACGCCGATCAGACGGGTCGGTTCCCCGTTCGGACCGCGCTCGATCGCCTTTCCGACGGTCTTGATCCAGGTCCAGCTTCCATCCTTGCGCCGGAGCCGGATTTCGGCCTCGATCAGGCTCCGGCGCCCCGATTTATGCTCGTCGAGCGCCTTCCGGTATTCGCCGATGTCGTCGGGATGGATGAGCGAAAAGAACGAGACCCCGGTCGACGCGAATTCGCCCGGCTGATAGCCGAGCATGGTGTACCAAGTGTCGGAGTAGACCGCCGTGTCGGAGGCGGGATCGTAGTCCCAGAGCCCGGTCGAGGCGGCGCTGAGCGCGACGGCGAGACGCTGCTCGCTGCTGCGCAGGTCGAGCTCGAGACGTTTGGCGCTAGTTACATTTGTGGAAATATTGATAAACTGATCGATCTCGCCGTCGCGGTCGCGCACGGGCACGATCGTCGACTGAATCCAGTAGAGTTCGCCCGACGCGTTGCGATTGCAGATTTCCCCGGTCCACACCTCGCCCGACGCGATCGTGCGCCAGAGCGCGCGGTAGAAGGCCTTGTCGTGCCGGTCCGACCGCACGATGTTGTGGCGCCTGCCGATCAGTTGCTCGCGCGGATAGCCCGACGTTCGACAGAACTTGTCGTTGGCGTAGACGATCCTTCCGTCGGCGTCGGTGATGCTGACGATCGCGTGCTGATCGAGCGCGAATTTCTGGTCCCTGAGGGCTTTCTCGCGATCGGCGACGAGTTCCCGCTGATGGGAGGCCTGAACAAGCGCCACGCCGCAGACGAGCGACGTCAGGGCGAGGGCGCCGAGCAGAATGAGAAAGGTGGTCGCGCCGGTGTTTCGGGCGACGTAGGCCGCGGTCGGCGCCACCCGCAGGACCCATTTCCGGCCGGCGAATTCAATCCTGGCCTCCCCCGAGATCTCGGCGGCGCCGTAGCCGAAGTTCCGGGAGATCTGGTAGGCTCGGCGGAAGGGGGTGGGCGGCTCGGCGACGTGGGAGTCCAGGATCGCAGGCTTGCCGGGGTCCGTCTCGTCGAGGAGCCAGCACGTCACGTCGCCTCTGTCCAGACCTTTCAAGGCGACGTCGAGCAGGCTCGGCACGGCGACGACGCCGAGCGCAAAGCCCTTGAGGTCTGCGGTTTCGGCGGCGACCAGACGGTTGAAGACCGGCACGAACAGCAGAATCCCCGTTTCGCCGTTCTGAACCAGCTTGACCCCGGCGGTGGCGACCGCTTGGCCGGTGTCCTCGGCGGCGACGAGCGCGGCGCGCCGGTCCGCATTCGAGGAGAGGTCGTAGCCGAGCGCGCCCTCGTTGCCTTGCAGCGGATAGACGTAGCCGACCGGAAAGTAGTCGGCCTGCTCCCCCGAAGGGACGGCTTTGCCGTCCACGCGCTCGATGATTTGATAGTCCCGCCCCCATTGCTCCCGCATCCCGGCTTCGAAGGCCGGGCGGTCGGCCAGGGGCACGCGAGGGATCCACTCGATCGCCTGGATGCCGAGACGGAAGGCGAGAACCCGCCTCGCCACGGCATCGAAGTCCTTGAGATTCCGCTCGGCCGGGGTCTCGAACACGCCGGCCATTCCGCCGACCGCGTCGGTCACGAGATCGAGCGCGTTGTCGATCCGCTCCGCAAGCCGGTGGGTCACCTCGTCGACCGATTTCGCGAGCGCATTGCGCTGCGCGCCCGCGTCGATCGCAAAGACCGCGGTCGCAGCCGTCAGCGCGAACAGCGCGGCCATCGCGGCGAAGCCGCATCTGCGGATGCGTTCGCCTTCGGGCGCGCGCATCCAGATGACGATCACCGGCGCGAAAGCGACGATCCCCAGGGATTCCTGGCAGGCTCGCATCGCCCAGAAGAGCGGAAACTGATCGGGCGTCAGCCGGCCGAGCGACCAGAACGCCAGAGTTACGAGAAGCGCCCCGAACGCTCCGGCGCAGGCGCCGGCAAGCATGAACAGCGTCACCGAGCGCGCGCCGGTTCTCGCGAACGGGAACGCGCGCAACCGCTGGACCAGCCGGACCCCGAACAAAGCCTGCAACGCCGCGGCGATCGCGACGGCCGCGGACGCAGACAGGGCGTGAACGAGGCCGTTCGGCTCCGAAAGGCCGTAACCCGCCACAGTGCGCAGCAGAAACGCGCCGACAGCCACGCCCACGGCGACGGACGGGCCGGAGAGCGCGGTCGCCGCGAAGGCGACGCCTGCCGACGGCCAGACGATCGCCGCCCCGCCGAGCGCAAAAGAGGCCGCCAAGCTCGCCGCTCCCACGACGACGTAAGCGACCGCCGTAACGAAGGCGGAGCGTCGTCCCAGGAAAAAGTCCCGACGGCTGGCGCGGTCTCTCAGACCCATCTCGAGTGAACGCCTCTCAGCCAAAATGTCCTGTACGCTATAGAAATTTAATCGCCTCCATGCAATGCGGCTGCACGTCGCGCCTAGAAAAAAATGGCGTCACAGAATCCAACACAAATATCCTTTTCAGATTTTGCGTCATCGCCCCAGACGTCGAATTGAACTCGTCGATCAGCCGGCAATAGATTATTGAACTTTTTTGTCGCGCTATATTAGCCAAGTCCTGGTAAATGCTAAGACTGAGCGACATATTGCGTCGGCAAATCAGGGTCTATGCCTCCGGGGGCGCGGCGTAGGAGCCGAACGCGACGACGGCGCGACGACGCCGGGGCGCTTGGGCGTCCTGCCCAGCTCCGCCTGCGCGCGATCGGCCGAAAGACGCTTGTTCAGGCGGAGCCGCACGCCGCCCAGCGCGCCCATCTCCTTGAGCGACACGCTCTCCGTCCGCGCGCCCAGGCCGAGCTTCCGACCGATCTCGAACCCCCGCCCGCGCCGGCTCGCCTCCCCCGACACCGCATGGTCGATCGCGCCCGGCCGGCCGAGGCTCCGCGGATCGGCGAAGTCGCCGGGCGAGACGGGAGGCCGGCGGCGCCGAGGCGCGCGGACGCCGCCGCCGGGCGCGCGAGCCCCGCCCCACCGCGTGGCCGTCCTCGCGCAAGGCGCGGGCGGTCGCGGAGCCGATAGAGCCGATCGCGCCGGCAACGAGAATTTTCATGAGGACGCGCGTCTCCGTCAGACGCGGGTCGCCCGCCAGCTCGGGCCCTTGGGCCCGAAAGCCGGCTCGATGCGGAACTGGTCGGCGGAGGTCATCTTGCCGAGCGGGGTCGCCTCGTCCGGCATGACGAGCGTCGCCTCGTCGCCGAGGAACATGATCACATGGCGGCGCTCGTCGAGGAGCGTGCGGGCGAGGCTGCGCAGCCCGCTGTAGTAGGGCTCCTTGCGCCAGTGGCCGGGCGAGCCGGGATCGACTTGGCCGTAGACGAATCTGTTCGGCGGAAAGATCGACAAGACGAATTTGGCGCGGTCGGGCCGCCAGGCTTCGCCGAGCTTGCCGTCGCTCATCCACAGGCAGAAGAACCGCCGGCACGGCTCGGGCGCCGCATCGTGGATCTTGCAGCCCCTTCCCGGCGCGCAATGCACGCACCAAGCGCCCGGCGGCTTCTCCAGGGCGGGCAGCGCGTAAACCTTGCAGCACAGCGTGCAGGACCCGCAGGCGCGTCCCGGAGCGGCCCCGCAGGGCGCCACCGCCATCGTCGAAGTCATGGATCTTCCTGTCGAAACGAGGCCGGACCGCTAACGCGGAAGGAGGACGCTGGCAAGCCGCGGCGCTTCCCCTTCCGTATCCGATTCCAGAAATCGCGCCCGGCTCGGCGGCGAAGGTTGACGCGGCGAACCGCGTCGCTATCTATGGACGCGCGGTGAGGCGTTTCGACGGCAAACGGCGGCAAGGTCGCGTGCCGGGAGCGGCCCCGGCGATAAAACGCCCTTATGTATCCAGGGCTTGGAAGGATGGCCGAGTGGTTTAAGGCAGCGGTCTTGAAAACCGCCGTGGGCGCAAGTCCACCGTGAGTTCGAATCTCACTCCTTCCGCCAGCCCGACGTCCGCCGCTGTCTTCCGGCGCCCGATCACCCCCTGAAAAACCGGCGCTTTTCCGCGTCTCACAGTCTGTCGTCGCTCGCCGGTCCGTCTGGCGGCCTCGATTCGCGGCGGCGAGCGCCGCCGTCCGCGCAATTCGCAAAACAAGCGCCGGGACCGCCCCAGCTCAGCCTCGCCCGGAGTCGACCTCCTCCATGGCGAGTTGCGCCATCAGCGGGACGGCGGCGCCCATCGCGCGCGCCCGCTCCGGGTTCGAGGCGTTGCCGTCGAGCGAGCGCTTGTAGACGCCCTGGACGATCGCGGCGACCCGGAAGAAGCTGAACGCGATCAGGAAGGTCCAATCGGGAATGTGGTCGAGGCCCGCCCGGCGGCAATAGGCGGCGACATATTCGGCTTCGGTCGGCACGCCGGCTGCGGCGCGGTCGACGCCGCCGAGGCCGCGGAACGCTCCGGCGTTGGGCAGCCGCCATTGCATGCACTGGTAGGCGAGGTCGGCGAAGGGATGGCCGAGCGTCGACAGCTCCCAGTCGAGCACGGCCAGAAGCTTCGGCGCGTCGGCGGCGAAGATCATGTTGTCGATCCGCCAGTCGCCGTGCACCAGCGCCACCCGGCCGTCGTCGGCCGGAACGGACTGGCCGAGCCAGGCGATCAGGCGCTCCATGTCGTCGATCCGGCCCGTCTCGCTCGCGCGGTACTGCTCGCTCCAGCGCTGCAACTGGCGGGCGAAATAGCTGCCCGGCTTGCCGAAGTCGGAGAGCCCGGCCGCGGCGACGTCGATGGCGTGCAGGCTCGCCAAGGCCTCGTTCATCGCGTCGTAGATCGGCGCGCGCTCTGCGCGTTCGAGCTCGGGCAGCGCCGGGTCCCAGTAGATGCGGCCATCGACATGCGCCATGAGGTAGAACGCCGTGCCGACGACGGCGTCGTCCTCGCACAGCGCCAGCGCGCGCGGCGCGGGAAATCCCGTGCGCTCGAGCGCCCTCAGAACGCGGAACTCGCGCTCGATCATGTGCGCGCTTTTCAGGAGCTTGCCGGGGGGCTTCCGCCGCAAAACGTAGCGGCCGCTTTCCGCTTCCACCAGATAGGTCGGGTTCGACTGCCCGGAGGGGAACTTCGTCGCCTTCGACGGCCCGCGATAGCCTTCGACCTCGGCGCCCGCCCAGGCGTCGAAGCCGGTCATGTCCTCTGGAAAAGTCCCGCTCATCGACCGGCCGCCTCGTTGGTGGTGCGCTTCATCTCAGCCTTCGCGATCACCCGGCGATGCACCGCGTCCGGCCCGTCGGCGAGGCGCAGCGTGCGGACCTGCGTCCACATCCGCGCGAGCGGGAAATCCTGGCTCACGCCCGCCCCGCCGTGCAGCTGCACGGCCTGATCGATCACCTCGAGGGCGACGCGCGGGGCGATCACCTTGATCTGCGAGATGAGCGGGGCGGCGGCGCGCGCGCCCTGGGTGTCCATCGCCCAGGCGGCCTTGAGGCAGAGGAGCCGCGCCATCTCGATGCTCATGCGGCACTCGGCGATGATGTCCGGGTTGGCGCCGAGGCGGGCGAGCCTCTCTCCGAAGGCGGTGCGGTTGGCCGCGCGCCGGCACATGGCCTCGAGCGCCCGCTCCGCCTGCCCGATCGCCCGCATGCAATGATGGATGCGCCCCGGCCCGAGCCGCCCCTGCGCGATCTCGAAGCCGCGGCCGCGCCCGAGAACGAGCGCCTCCTTGGGGACGCGCACGCCGGCGAAGCGGATGTGCATGTGGCCGTGCGGCGCGTCGTCGGCGCCGTAGACGGTCATCGCGCGCAAAACCTCGATTCCCTTGGTCGCGGCGGGAACGAGAAACATCGAATGGCGCGCGTGCGGCCCGGCGTCGGGGTCGGTCAGCGTCATGGCGATGTAGAGCGAGCAGCGCGGATCGCCGGCGCCCGAGGACCACCATTTCTCGCCGTTCAGGACCCATTCGTCGCCGTCGAGCCGCGCGTCCATGGCGATGTTCGTGGCGTCGGACGAGGCGACGCCCGGCTCGGTCATCAGATAGGCCGAGCGCGCCCGGCCCTCCAGAAGATCGGGCAGCCAGCGCGCCTTCTGCTCGGGCGAGCCGAACCGCTCCAGCACCTCCATGTTGCCGGTGTCGGGGGCGGAGCAGTTGAACACTTCGGAGGCGAGCGGCGACCAGCCCATCTCCTCGGCGAGATAAGCGTATTCGACGGTCTTCAGGCCGAAGCCCTTGTCGGAGCCGGTCAGCCAGAAGTTCCACAGGCCCCGGCCGCGCGCCTCGGCTTTCAGCGTTTCGAGGATCTCGATCATGCGCGCGGTCGGCTTGAACCGGTCGCCCTCGCGCCCGACCTCGGCCTCGTATTCCGCCTCGCGCGGCATGATCGCGTCGCGCACCATGGCGCGGACGGCGGCGATCAGCGGGCGGACTTTGTCGGTGACGCCGAGATCCACGTTTCCCTCCCTGACCGTCTGATGCCGCTACGTTGGCCTATCCATCGGCGATTGCGCAAGCGGGTTGAGCCGACAGCGGCCGGCCGCCCCCGCCGGATGTCGCGCACGACGCGCCGCGGCGCAACGAAATCATCGGGTTGAGGCCTCCCGTGCGCCGCGCGCGGCGGCGCGGCGCAACTCCGGACGACGGGCGCGCCTGCTCGGTCATCGCGAGGCGCCCGAAGGGCGACGTGGCGATCCAGGGGCCGCAACCGCAGCCCGGCGGCCCTGGATTGCTTCGCCTTCGGCTCGCAATGACGGGGTTGGAGCCGCCGTCTTCCCCGGCGGCCAACCGGCGACTGGGCTCCGCAAGCGCGGTCGCGACGCCGGCGCGCCGAGGCCGCGTCGCCAGCGTCGAGCCGGTTTCGAGCCCTTTCAACAGCTTGCGCGGACTTTCCCGGGCGGGCGCAGCCGCCGGGGAAACGCTTGGCCTTCGCAACCCGGAATTTTGATCCGGTCGGACGCGGCGCCGTTCGGCGGGCGGCAAGGAAAGCGGGAAGGGCGGCGCGCATTTCGGGCGTGATGGAGCGACAGGCTCACTCTGACCGGAATTCTGATTTTCCGCAAGGATTTGCTTTCCTTCGCCGCCGCGGCCGGCCTTGCCGGCGCAAGCTCCGTCGTCGACGGCCGGAGGGCGGCCGGCGGACGAACAGCGGGAACAGGCGGGACAGCGGGCGTACAATCTCGATCCTGAAGGGGTAGAGTCGGCCCGAAGCGGGCATTTTCCTAGAACCGGTTCAACACACGGAAATCGCGATGATCTCGCGCCTTGCCTTGACGATCCTACGCGTTATGATTGGGCATGCGTGGCGGCTGGGTGTACATGATGACGAACCGTCCGAACGGCACGCTCTACGTCGGCGTGACCGCCGACATCGGGCGTCGCGCGTATGAGCATCGGCAAGGCCTCGTCGACGGCTTCACGCGCCGGTACGGGCTGAAACGTCTGGTCTGGAAGGAATTCCACGAGGACATTCGCTCCGCCATGCAGCGCGAGAGCAACATCAAGCATTGGCCGCGCGCGTGGAAGGTGAAGCTGATTCTCATGGAAAACCGTGAGTGGCGGGACCTTTTCGAGGAGCTGAATTGCTGAGGGCGTGAGGCGCCTTCGGCGCCGGCGTGGATGGCCGGGTCGAGCCCGGCCATGACGGGGTTGGGGATTTCAAGCCAAGCCGCGTGTGCCCGTGGACAACCCTCGAGGAGCACGGCCATTTTCCGCAAGCGATGGGTTGCTAGGTACACCTTACGCCGTCATGGCCGGGCTCGACCCGGCCATCCACGCCGCGCCGACAGGCGCTCTGCGACCGTCCGGTCTTTGCGCCGTGCCGTCGTCCTGGGCGCAGACAGGCGGATTGAACGCACACAAGTCGCGCTTTGCCCCCACATCGCCAACCGCAGCTCTCCCACCGTCACCGCCTGCGCCGAGCCATAGCAACCGTCTGAACGCGATCCCGAGCGCCGCGTTCGCCGTGCCCGTCCCGCCGGAGAGGGGATGGTTCGGCCCGACGCGGCGTGACGTTACGGTTGTTGCGCCCGCGCGCCTCACTTCGGGAACGGGACCGGCTGGTCCGACAGGCTCTGGAGATAGGCCAGGATGTCGGCGCGCTTCTGCGGGTCCTTCTCGCCCGCGAACGCCATCTTGGTTCCGGAGGCGACGGCCTTCGGATTGGCGATCCAGCCGTTGAGCTTGTCGAAAGTCCAGTCGCCGCCGAGTCCCTTGACGGCGTCGGAATAGGAGAAGCCCGCGGCCGAGGCGACCGGACGCCCGACGACGCCCCAGAGATCGGGGCCGACCTTCGCCGGCCCGCCCTTCTCGAAGCTGTGGCAGGTGGCGCAGACCTTGGCGTCGGCCGCGCCCTTCTTCGCGTCGGCCTTGGCCAGCAGCTCCGGCAGCGGGACTTCCTTGGGCGCAGCGGGGGCCGGGGCCGAGGCGGGCGCCTCGGCGGAACCCGGCAGCGCGTAGCCGGGGACCTTCAGCACCTGCGGGGCGAACACGAAGCTCGTGTACTCCATGATCAGGCCTACGAAAACGAGCGACCCGAACAGGGCCAGCATGGTCCGGTTGAAATCTGCTGCGGTCATTCTCGAGGACCTTCGACAGCGGTACGGGCGGGACGTCCCGGGCGCGGCGCCGGAAACCGGATTTGATTAGCCGCTTTGCCGCCGCGTTGGCAACTCGTATAAGCCCGCACTTCCCTCGAGGCTTCCCCTGCTCCCGCTCATGATGAAACCCGTCGTCCTCATTCCCGCCCGCATGGCCTCGACCCGCCTGCCCGGCAAGCCGCTCGCCGACATCGGCGGCGAGCCCATGATCGTCCAGGTCTGGCGGCGCGCGACCGAGGCCGGCGTCGGCCCGGTGGTGGTGGCGACCGACGACGAGCGGGTCGCCGCGGCGGTGGAAGCCGCGGGCGGGCGCGCGGTCATGACCCGCGCCGATCACCAGTCCGGGTCCGACCGCATCTTCGAGGCGCTGGGCCGCGTCGATCCCGGCGGCGCCTACGACGTCGTCGTCAACGTGCAGGGCGACCTGCCGACGATCGAGAAGGCGGCGGTGCGCGCCTGCCTCGCGCCGCTCGACGACGCGGAGGTCGACATCGCGACGCTCGCGACGCCGATCGTGCGCGCGCAGGAGAAGGACGACCCCAACGTCGTCAAGGCGGTCGGGGCCGAGATCGCGCCGCGGCGGCTGCGGGCGCTCTATTTCACCCGCGCCCGCGCGCCGTGGGGCGACGGCCCGCTTCTGCACCACATCGGCCTCTACGCCTATCGCCGCGCGGCGCTCGCCCGTTTCGTCGCCCTGCCGCCCTCGCCGCTCGAACGGCGCGAGCGGCTCGAGCAGCTCCGGGCGCTCGAAGCCGGCATGCGCATCGACATCGCCGTCGTCGACACCCCGCCGCTCGGCGTCGACACGCCCGAGGATCTGGAGCGGGCGCGCGCGATGCTCGCCACGAGGATAAACGGATGACCGACACGCGTTCCATCGCCTACCAGGGCGAGCCGGGGGCCAACTCGCACATCGCCTGCGTCGAGAACTATCCGGACCTCGCGCCCCTCCCCTGCGCGACCTTCGAGGACGCCTTCGCCGCGCTTCAGGACGGCTCGGCCGAGCTCGGCATGATCCCGATCGAGAATTCGATCGCCGGCCGGGTGGCCGACATCCACGCGCTTCTGCCCGCATCCCACCTGCATATCGTCGGGGAAACGTTCCTGCCGATCCATTTCCAGCTCCTCGCCGTGCCCGGCGCGCGGATCGAGGACCTGCGGACGGTGCACAGCCACGTCCATGCGCTGGGCCAGTGCCGCAACATCATCCGCCGTCACAAGCTGAAGCCCGTCGTCGCGAGCGACACCGCCGGGTCGGCGCGCGAGGTGGCGGAATGGGGCGACAGGAGCCGCGCCTCGCTCGCCACCGAATTCGCGGGCCGCATCTACGGGCTGCAAACCCTGGTCGGCGACGTCGAGGACGAGACGCACAACACCACCCGCTTCGTCGTGCTGTCGAAGACCGCGCAATGGGCGCCGGCGGGGAATGGGCCGGTCGTGACGACCTTCGTCTTCCGGGTGCGCAACGTGCCGGCGGCGCTCTACAAGGCGCTCGGCGGCTTTGCGACCAACAGCGTCAACATGACCAAGCTCGAGAGCTACATGGTCGAGGGCGAGTTCGCGGCGACCCAGTTCCTCGCCGACGTCGACGCCCATCCCGAGGATGCGCCGCTCGCCCGGGCGCTGGAGGAGCTGGCGTTCTTCTCGCGCGAGGTCCGCATCCTCGGCGTCTATCCCGCCCACCCGTTCCGGATCGAGACGCAGAACGGCCGCAACGGCATGTGAGCCGGACCGCGGGCGCGATCGTTTGCCCGCGGGCGGCGTTTCCTTTAGATCTCGCAGCGCGCTCCCGCTCCAGGAGGAAGCCCATGACGCCGCTCCGCGCCGCGCTGTTCGCCGCCGTCACGTTTTTTGCTTTGCCCGCGTTCGCCGAGAGCCCGCCGACCGCGGTGGCGCGCGCGACGATCGAGCGCGTTGCGCCGGACGGCGGCAGCCTCGTCGTCCGGACGCGCGCAGGCGAGGAAGAGACCGTGCGGATTTCGGACAAGACCACGGTCATGCTGGTCGTTCCGGCCGCGCTCGCCGACGTGAAGCCCGGCGCCTTCATCGGCGTCGCCGCGCTGCCGGGCGAAGGCGGCGAGTTGAAGGCGATGGAAGTCCATGTCTTCCCCGAAGCGCTGCGCGGGACCGGAGAGGGATTCCGGCCCTTCGACCTCGCCCCCGGGAGCACCATGACCAACGGCGCGGTCGCCGCGCGGGTCGACGGCGTCGAGGGATCGAAGCTCACCGTCTCCTACAAGGGCGGCCAGCAGACCATCGTCGTCGATCCCGAGGCGCCCGTCGTCGCTCTCGCGCCCGGCGCGCGCGCCGACTTGAAGCCGGGGGCGGCGATCATCGCTCGGGGCTCCAAGGCGAGCGACGGCGCGATCGACGCGGCGCGCGTTCTGGTCGGCAAGGACGGACTCGTCCCGCCGTTCTGACCCGGATTTCGGCCGGCTGGCCCAGTTTGCCGGGCCGCACCGTCCATGTTAGCGCTTGATTGCTTTTACGCACGAGGGCCGAGGCGAATGACGAGCACCGACCAGAATGCGTCTCACGCCGCTGCGCGGGCGTCCCGTTTCACCTTCGTCCTGATCAAGCCGACGCATTACGACGACCGGGGCTATCCCATTCAATGGCTCCGCTCGGCGCTGCCCTCGAATACGCTGGCGTGCATGAACAGCCTCGCCGAGGACGCGCGGAAACGCGAGGTGCTCGGCCCCGGGGTCGATCTCGCGATCGAGACCTACGACGAGACGAACCGCCGGGTCCGTCCGGCCGAGATCATCCGCGACCTCGCCCGGCGCGGCGGCCGGGCTCTGGTCGGGATCGTCGGGGTGCAGTCGAACCAGTTCCCCCGCGCGCTGGATATCGCCCGGCCGTTCCGCGCCGCCGGGATTCCGGTCTGCATCGGCGGCTTCCACGTCTCGGGCTGCATCGCCATGCTGCCGGAGCTGCCGGCGGAATTGAAGGAGGCGCAGGCGCTCGGGATCGCCCTCTTTGCCGGTGAAGCGGAGGAGCGACGGCTCGACACCCTTCTGCGCGACGCGTGGAACGGCGCGCTCCAGCCGCTCTACAACTACATGGATCATCTGCCCTCGCTCGAAGGCGAGCCGGCGCCGATCCTGCCGCGCAAGCATGTCGAGCGGACCTCGGGCACCTATTCCAGCATCGACCTCGGCCGCGGCTGCCCCTACCAGTGCTCCTTCTGCACCATCATCAACGTGCAGGGCCGCAAGAGCCGTTTCCGCACCCCCGACGACCTGGAAAAGATCATCC
Organism: uncultured Hyphomicrobiales bacterium; assembly: GCA_903932535.1. GTDB lineage: Bacteria > Pseudomonadota > Alphaproteobacteria > Rhizobiales > Beijerinckiaceae > Roseiarcus. Next base: position 32,713 of record CAIZGR010000676.1, read on the forward strand.
GGGCGAACCGGGAGCAGGGGATCGACCGGTTCTTCATCACCGACGACAATTTCGCCCGCAACAGCGACTGGGAGATCCTGCTCGACCGGGTGATCGCCCTTCAGGACGAAGGCATCAGGGTCGGCCTGACGATCCAGGTCGACACGCTCTGCCACAAGATCCCGAACTTCATCGAGAAGGCGACCAGGGCCGGGGCGAGGCGGGTGTTCATCGGCCTCGAGAACATCACCCCCGAGAACCTGATCGCAGCCAAGAAGCGGCAGAACAAGATCACCGAATATCGCGCCATGCTGCAGAAGTGGCGCGCGCACGGCGCGATCACCTACGCCGGCTACATCCTCGGCTTCCCGGCCGACACCAAAGAGTCGATCCTGCGCGACATCGAGATCATCAAGCACGAGCTGCCGCTCGACATTCTCGAGTTCTTCTTCCTGACCCCCCTCCCCGGCTCCGAGGACCACCGCGACCTCCTGAAGAAGGGGGTGTGGATGGACCCCGACATCAACAAATACGACCTCAACCATCGCGTCACGCATCATCCGAAAATGTCGGACGCGGAGTGGGACGAAGCTTATCGGGCGGCGTGGGACGCCTTCTACGCGCCCGAGCACATGCGTACGCTGTTTCGCCGCGCCGCCGCCCTCCCGAACGGCCGGCCGAAGCAGATCGCGAGCACGATCATGTGGTTCAAGCTGATGATCGACCACGAGGGCGTCCATCCGCTCGAGGGCGGGGCGCTGCGGCTGAAGTCGAGGCGCGACCGCCGCCGCGGCCTGCCGCTGGAATCGCCGCTCGTCTTCTATCCGCGCCACTGGGGCGAGACGGCGATCAAGGCGGTGAAATATCTGCGCTTCTACCTGCGCACCCGAAAGATCCTGAACGAGGTCCTCGCGGCGCCGGACCGCGCCGCCTACACCGACATCGCGATCGCGCCGCCGAAGGCCGACGAGTTCGAGGCGCTCGAGCTTTATCACGCGACGAGCGGGGGCGAGGCGGCGCTGGCGCGCAAGAAGCTCGGCGACACCATCCGGAGCGGCGCGGCGAACGCGCCCGCGGCGGCGGCGGAGTAGGGGCGATGCTGGTCGACGGGAAATGGACGGCCGCCTGGCAGCCGGTGCAGGCGTCGGACGCCAAGGGCGGCTTCGTCCGGCAGACCTCGAGCTTCCGCTCGTGGATCACCCCCGACGGCGCCGCCGGCCCGACCGGCGAGGGCGGCTTCCGCGCCGAGCCCGGCCGCTATCATCTCTACGCGGCGTACATCTGCCCGTGGGCGACCCGCGTCCTGATCGCGCGCAAACTGAAGCGGCTCGAAGACGTCGTCTCCGTCGCCATCGTCGAGCCGGTCCTTTCCGACGAGGGCTGGCGTTTCGGGGACGATCGCGACACGGTCAACGGCGCGACCTTTTTGCACGAAATCTACACCAGGGCCGACCCGCATTTCACCGGCCGCGCCACCGTGCCGGCGCTCTGGGACAGGCATCGCGGGACGATCGTCAGCAACGAGTCGGCCGACCTCCTCAGGATGTGCAATTCCGGCTTCGGCGCGCTGGCGGACGAGACGGTCGACCTTTATCAGGCCGACCTCGCGGCCGAGATCGACGCGCTCAACGCGGCGGTCTATCCGGCGCTCAACAACGGCGTCTACCGCGCGGGCTTCGCCACCACGCAGGAGGCCTACGAGGAGGCCTTCGCCGACGTCTTCGCCATGCTCGACCGGCTGGAAAGCCTGCTCGCCGCCGGACCTTTCCTCTTCGGCGACCGGCTGACCGAGGCCGACGTCCGCGTGTTCGTCACGCTCGCCCGGTTCGACGCCGCCTATCACGGCCAGTTCAAATGCAACCTGAGGCGGATCGCCGACTATCCGAACCTGAGCGCCTATCTCGCGCGGCTCATCGCGATCCCCGCCTTCCGCGACACGTTCAACCTCGACCATATCAAGCGCGGCTATTATGCGATCAAGAGCCTCAACCCGACCCGCATCGTGCCGATAGGGCCGGAGCTGGCCTGGGCGCCGAAGGGCTGAAACGCCATGGGAGGGCGCGCGTCTCGCGCGCCCGGGGCGGCGAGACGCCGCCCCTCCCATTGGCGCTTCCGGTCGGCGCGCGCCCCGGTCTACAATGGCGCCGGAGGTTCGCCATGTCCGCCGAGAAGCCGTCTCATCCCGTCGCCCTCGCCGCCGCCGAAGCGCCGCTCCGCGCCAAGGCGTCCAACTATCCCGAGCCGTTCGCCTCGCGCATGGGGAAGCGCGACAAGCGACCGCTCGGCGACCTGTTCGGCCTGACCAATTTCGGGATCAACCTGACGCGCCTCGCGCCCGGCGGCGAATCGACGCTGCGCCATGCGCACATGAGGCAGGACGAGTTCGTCTACATCCTCGAAGGCCGGCCGACACTCGTCACCGGCGCCGGCCGAACGGCGCTCGGACCCGGGCTATGCGCGGGCTTCAAGGCGGGAACCGGCGACGCCCACCATCTCGTCAACGAGACCGAAGAGGACGTCGTCTATCTCGAGATCGGCGACCGCACGCCGGGCGACAGCGCGACCTATCCCGACGACGACCTCGCCGTCGTCATGGTCGACGGCAAGTGGCGCTTCTCCCACAAGGACGGGACGCCGTACGGGTGAGTTGAGGCGCTTGGAGCCCAGGGCGCTGCCGCAGGCGTCTTCGATCTATCGGAAGCCGCTCGGCCCCCTCGCGCGACCTCGCCCGCAAAGCGCGGACCGACCCGCGAAGGCCAGCCTGATCCCCGATCCCATTTCAGCGGAAGGCGCGGAACCCACTCCGATCGGAATTCATCGCCGACCTCATATGGTACCGCCACCCCGGCTCGAACGGGGGACCTCTAGATCCACAATCTAGCGCTCTAACCAACTGAGCTATGGCGGCCCGGACTTTCTCAAGCGGCGCGGAAACTAGTCGCAAAGGCTCGCACTTGCAAGCCCGCATCGGGCCGTTCGCGGAGCAAGCCCGACAAGATAATTTCGCCCTGCCCGGCGCCGAGCCGACGCTGCGGGAGGGCTGTCTGCAAACGAGGGAACGGCGCGTCTCGTCATCTCGGATCGCACGTCGAGAGATTGGTCCGCACGCGGCCAGCCTGAGCAAGCTCATTATTACATAATTTCTCGGCACATAAGCTTGCGCAGGAGAAAAATCCAGCATCGTTCGATCGCAACGCCTCTGAAACGGACTCACGACGCCGCTTATCTTGCCACCGGGTCAAACGCCGTCTCGAGACGCCGCGGCAGCCTCTGCCGGTGGCTGCGGGCCTGGAAAAGGCGTCGAAAGCGTGCGCGGCAGCCCCTGCGAATCCGAATTCCGGCAACCGGGGCCGTTTCCCGGGCGTTCTTGTCGACGCGCTCGACGACCCGGTCTGGCCGCGCTCGGCGAGCGCGGCTACAAAGGCCGGCGCCCGGTCCGCCCCGGTTGCGAATCCCGAGGTCAACGCTTTGATCTTCCGCCGCCGCCTTCAAGACGCGTTGGTAAACCGCTCCCGGCCGGCGGCCCTGCGCGTCCTGCCGTCCGTCTTCGCGCTGGCGGCGCTGTTCGTCCTCGCCGCCGCCCCGCCCGTGTCGGCCGGTTCGCTCGATTCCTTCGACAGCGCGACCGGGGAGCCGATCCGGGGCTATGTGGCGAAGCCAGAGGGCGCCGGGCCGTTTCCGGCGGTCGTGCTTCTGCATTCCTGCCTCGGCCTGCCCTCGAATCGCCGCGCGATCGAAGCCGCTCTGACCCATGCGGGTTACGTCACGCTGTTCGTCGACGCGTTCGGCCCCCGCGGCCTCGCGGAAACCTGCAGCGTCGACTTCCCGCAAGTCGTCCCCGACGCTTTCGGGGCGCTCGCCTCTCTCGCCGGCAGGCCCGACGTCGACCCGCGCCGCATCGCCGTCGTCGGCTTCTCGCAAGGCGCGGACGGGGCGCTCGCGGCGGCGGCCTCGCCCGCGGGCGCGGCGCACGGCGTTGCGGACGGCCTCGCGTTCCGCGCCGCGGCGGCGTTCTATCCGCCCTGCGCCAACGAGGCCGGCCGGCGGCTGGCGATCCCGACCCTCATTCTCGCCGGCGCCGCGGACACGGTGACGCCGGCGGCCGATTGCCGGCGCCTCGCCGAGGGGCAGCCCGATGCGCGGCTGATCGTCTATCCCGGCGTCGGCCACTGTTTCGACGATCCGGCCTTCGCCGGAGGCAAGCAGGCGCTGGGCATGACGCTCCGCTACGACGCCGCGGCGGCGCGGCGCGCGATGGCGGCGCTGATCGCCTTTCTGCACGAGAACCTTGCGCGTTGAGGATCGGCGCCGGCCCCGGCGTTCACGCTCGCGCCACAAACCTAGCCGATGCGGGGCCGGTCGATTTTCGGGAAGGGACTGGCGAGGGGATGATTCGGAGACGCGAATTTCTGATCGGCGCGGCGGCGGCGACGCTCGCCGAGCCCTCCCGGGCGGCGACCGCCTTCCGCGGCGACATGGCGCCGCCGCTCGCCGACAAGGCCGCTTTCGTCGCCTGGGGCAAGGCCAACCGCGGCGAAGACGCGATCTACCTCGAGCGGCGCTTCGACCGCTACAAGGAAGTGCTGGCGTTCAACGACCTCTGGACGCCTGCGGAAAAGCGCGCCTTCTTGCTCACGCCGCGCGAAGAATTCGTCCTGCCCGGGGACAAAGACCAAGCCTACGTCGGGCATTATCTCGACATCGGCTTCGGCGTCACCATCACCCCGCCGGGCACGATGGGGCGGATGACCAGCGCGCTGCAACTGCGCAGCGGCGAAAAGGTGCTCGAGATCGGCACCGGCTCCGGCTACCAGTCGGCCCTGCTGACGTATCTCACCCCGCGGGTCTACACCATCGAGATCATCCCGGAGCTCGCGGGGCGCACGCGCGGCGTCTACGACCGGCTGATCGGCGCCGGATACCGCGAATATTCCGGCATCGCGACCCGCAGCGCCGACGGCTATTTCGGCTGGGCGGAGGCGGCGCCGTTCGACAAGATCATCGTCACCTGCGGCATCGACCACATCCCGCCGCCGCTGCTCCAGCAGCTCCGCCCGGACGGGATCATGGTCATCCCCGTCGGCCCGCCCGGGGCGCAGCACATCCTCAAGGTGGTGAAGAAAACCGGCGCCGACGGAACGCCGACCGTGGCGCGCTCCGACATCTTCGGCGGCAAGATCATTCCGTTCGTGCCGCTGAGCGGCGGCCATCAGGCCAGCGGCGACGCGGGATAGCGCCGCCGCCGTATCGAGATGCGGGTCAGACGGCCGTCGAGGGCGCACGGATTTTCCGGGCGCCGAGCGCGCCGAGACCCGCAAAGCCGATCGCCATCATGAACCAGGTCGAGGGCTCGGGCGTGCTGATTCCGAGGGCCGTCAGCGCAACGTCTGTGAGAATCACATGTCCCGCGGCCGTCGGATGGACATCGTCCCAGAAGAGATTTTGATTCTGGGCGGCGACCGTCGTCCCGCAGAGCGTGCCGGTCCCGCCGGTGTCGTTGCCGGTCCAGCAGGCGCCGGTCGCGTTGGTGAAGCCGTAAAGCGCCGGGTGTTCCACGACATAGCCGAAAAAGTAATATGTGTCGGCTTCGTAAATCGTCAGGCCGCTCACGCCGGCGAGATCGGCGGAAAGGTCTTGGTTGTAGAGCAAGGAGAGCGCGCTCGCTTCGTCCTTCAAAGGCGTCGTGTTGTAGGCGGGCGTCAGGCCGATGTTGGGCGCGTCGAACACGAGCAGGTCCTTGGCGCCGAGGCCTGCAAGGGCGCCGGCGGCCGACGCTTCGTTCTGCGCCGCCTCCGAGACGACCGCTTTCGCGTCCGCCACGGTGAATCCGCCCCCCGCGGCCAGCGCGTCGAGCGCGCCGAAGATGTCGTTGGCGCCGATCCAGAGCGTGTAGAGCGCCGTCGACGGCGCGCCGCCGGGGTGAGCGGCCTCGAACTGCTGGAGCTGCGAGGGGAGATCGATGAAGGTCGCGGTGTGAACGTCCGTCGTTCCGGTCGTCGCGCCGCCGTAGGCGTAGTCGTGCCCACCCTCGAGGCTCGGCGTCAGCGGGCCGAGTCCCAACGCCGGCGACAGGTTCTGGGTCCACACCGCGCCATTGCTGAATCGTCCGTCCGAATAGGGCGGGAGAGGCTGATGCGCGATCCCGTTGGCGGGGTTCGAGCTCAGCCGGAAGAGGTTGCCCGCGTCCGACAGGCTGTCGCCGAACGAATAGATCGCGGTGAAGGGCGACGTGCCGGCGCTGGCCGAGACGGTGGAAGCAAGGATCGCGGTCGCAGCGGCAAGCAGCAATCTGTTCAGCATGTGCGTCTCCCCTCGGGTCTGAAATGATCGGACCCGCAGGCTGCATCATCCGGGTTGCTTCGGCAAGGCGCTTCCAGCAACGATCTCTTGGAAATTTGGGAGCTTCAAAAGACTCTTGGCGCACGGACAAGTCGCGGCCGGGCGCAGAGAGGAATCCCGCCGGCGCGCCGCGAAGACCGAAACGAGCGCCGATTCGGCGACCGGCCCGATCCTGCATCCGTCTGCATTGACGATCTCCGTGCCCCCTCCTAAGCGTTCGCCAGCAAGGAGGGGCGCGGCATGAGTCTGGTTCTGGTCACCGGCGGGTCCGGATTCATCGGCGGGCATTGCATTCTGCAAACCCTCGCGGCGGGCCATGCGGTGCGCGCGACGCTGCGCAATCCGGCGCGGGCGGACGAGGTCCGCAGCCAGCTCGAGCGCGCGGGCGCATTGGGGCTCGACCGCCTCTCTTTCGCCGCCGCCGACCTCGAGCGCGACGCGGGCTGGCCCGAAGCGGCCGCCGGCTGCGATTTCGTCCTGCACGTCGCCTCGCCCTTTCCGCTCGCCGTGCCCAAGCACGAAGACGACCTGATACGGCCCGCCCGCGACGGGGCGCTGAGGGTGCTGAAGGCCGCTCGCGCCGCCGGCGTGAAGCGCGTCGTGCTCACCTCCTCGTTCGCCGCCGTCGGCTACGGCCACGCGGAGCAGGCCGCGCCGTTCGACGAAACGAGCTGGAC
>CAIZGR010000677.1 GCA_903932535.1 uncultured Hyphomicrobiales bacterium
ATCTCGCGTCCGTCTCAAAGAGCGTGCGCTCAGTCTCAAAGAGCGTGCGCCAGAGCGCCCCTTCCGTCTCAGCGAATCTGCGTCGAAAACCGCCCTCGATTGCGCGTCCGCCACATTTCGATTGCGCGCCGCTACACCTACTCTGCGAACTTCTCGCTCTCGCCCGACTTGCCGCGGACCCAGTAACCGGCCGCCTTGAGCCAAGCCTTCGGGTGGCGCCGTTCCTCGAGCATGTGGTCTTTCACGGCGCGGGCGGCGCGCGCCTCCGCGGCGATCCAGACGTAGCCGTCGCCCTGCGGCGCCGGCTGGCGGCGCACCGCCTCGAGAAGACGCGCGCCGTCGTCGAGCGCCCGATCCGAGCGGAACACCCAGATCGGCCGCCAGTCGGCGCGGGTTTGGAAGGTTTGCGCTTCGTCCGGCCCGTCGACCACGACGATCGTCGTCACGGGAACGTCCGGGCGCAAGGATTCGACGCGGCGGCCGATGGCCGGCAGCGCCGTCTCGTCGCCGACGAGCAGATAAAAGTCGAAGTCGTCCGCCAACACCATCGAGCCGCGCGGGCCGCCGATGTCCAGCGTATCGCCGGGCGCGGCGCCGAGCGCCCAGTCCGACGCCGGCCCCGCTTCGTGCAGCGCGAAGTCGATCGTGAGCGCGCCGCGCGCGGCGTCGAAGGCGCGCGGCGTGTAATCACGCATCGTGGTCCCTTGTGAAGCGGTCGCGTCGGGCACGAAGATCTTGATGTGATCGTCGGCGCCGAGGCTGACGAAATCGGCGAGATCGGGCGACTTGAAGACGATGCGGCGCATTTTCGGCGTGAGCGCTATCACGCTCTCGACGTTCAGGCGCCGCCGCTTCGGCTCGCGGCGCACGCGTTGGATTTCATGCCGGCTTGTTACGCGTTCGGTCATCGCCGGCCTCACAGACGTTCGATCTTGCGCGCCGCCTCGTCGATGGCGTCGGCTGCCGAAAAGAGCAGCGGCTTGTCGGGCTCGCCGGCGAGGCGCATCCGCAGCGCCGCCTTGAGGTTGGACATGGCGCGAAAGACGGGCCCGGTGTCGAGCGCCTCGTCCTTGCGGGCGAGCGCGTCGAGCCGCGCCAGCGCGGCCTCCGCTTCGGCGCGATGGTCATTGAGATGCGCGACGCCCAGGGCCGTGATGGCGAAGAGCTTCTTTGCGCCCTCGGAGGCGCGCGTCTCCGCCTGGCCGACGTCTTCGAGCAGCGCCAGCGTCGGATAGACGACGCCCGGGCTCGGCGCATAGGCGCCGCCGGTGCGCGTTTCGATCTCACGGATGAGGTCGTAGCCGTGTCGCGGTTCGGCCTCGATCAAGAGCAGCATGACGAGGCGCAGTTCGCCGCCCTCGAACATGCGCCGGCGCCCGCGCCCTTCTCCCGGTTCGCCCTCGCCGCGCCGGCCGAAGCCGGGGCGGCCGAAGCCGCGGCCGCCGCGGCCGTGCATGGCCTGCGCAGCATCGGAGGATTCATGGCGACGCCAGCCGCCGCGATCCGCGTTCATGCGCATTTCGTTGTGATGTTTCAATTTTTTCCACTTTCTTAGGTCGTCTTCCTATCGAAGACAGCACCAAGATATATCTTAAACGATCTTTGTCAAGCGCCTTGCGCGGCGGCCGGATCGTTTTTCGCCAACGAGACGGAACGCCCGAGCCGCTTCGAGCCGAGGAATCCCCCACGCGCCGTTTGGCCGCATCGACTACGGCCACAGACGGTCCGCGACGACGGGGCCGGCGAGCGGGCCGCAACCGACGGCGATGGAATAAGAATCCGGGGTGCGTCCCCGAACGCCGGGATGCGGCGACGACGCCCCACCCCGCCCGTTCCTCGGCCGGAGAGGCGCATCGCAATCCGGCTGGCCGCGTTCTCAGACCGCGGCGCTGATCCAGCCGGACAATTCAGACTTCGGGCCGGCCCCGACCTTGGTCGCCACGCTCCTTCCCTCCTTGAAAATCATCAGGGTCGGGATCGAGCGGACGCCGTATTTCCAGGCAATACCTGGGTTTTCATCGACGTTCAGCTTCAAAATCTTCACCTTGCCCTGCATGTCGGACGCGATCTCGTCGAGGGCCGGGGCGATCATCCGGCAGGGACCGCACCATTGCGCCCAGAAATCGACGACGACCGGCTCGGCCGACGCGATGACGTCCGCCTCGAAGCTCGACTCCGTAACGATGGCCATCACCGCCATGTCGTCCTCCCTCGATGTGTTGGCGGCCCGGGCCGCTGGCGGGTGCGCAAAACCCAAGTGAACCGCCTATCACACGCCGCCGTTCCCTCATTTGCGCCAGATCAAACTTCGCAGGCGCCCCGCGCAGGCGATCCGGCGTTGGCAAAAGCGGCGGCGTTTCGCTAGATCGGCGCGGCTTGCTCTCCTGCGTCGAGTCGCAGGTCGAGCGCCGGAAAGGCGAGAGGCGCTTGTGGCCAGACCTGAACGCACGCCGAACGGGGACGCGGACGACCCGACGCTCGAAATGCCGGGACATCTTCTCCGCCGATGCCACCAGATCGCGGTCGCGATTTTTCTCGACGAGTGCCAAGCCTATGACCTGACGCCGCTCCAATACGTCGCCCTTTCCGCGCTCGCGCGGCACGGGCCGCTCGACAAGGCGGCCATCGGCGGGGTTGCGGCGCTCGATCGCACGACCGTCGCCGTGGTGGCGCGGAATCTGGAGGCGCGGGGTTTCGTCGCCGCGCGGGCGTCCGAACAGGATCGGCGCGCCACGCTGATCGCCATCACGGACAAGGGACGCGACCTTCTCGCGTCCGTGCAGAGCGAAGTCGATACGGCCCAGGATCGGACGGTCGCGCCGCTGACGGCGGGCGAACGCGCCGAGCTCATGCGCCTTCTCCGCAAGATCGCGGACGGAAACAATCTCCTCAGCCGCGCGCCGCGTCGAACCCCGAGGCGTCTCGGCGGCTGACCGGCGGCCTGAGCGAGCGCCCTTTGGCGCGTGAAAAACGTTCGGGTCCGGTCGGAAGAGCCCTGCAAACCGGCTTGACCAAAGCGCATAACTATGCGCATAATTGTCCCTATAAATGCCTGTTTCGCTCGGTCGGATCATGGCCGAGCGCGGCCCGGACGTCGGAACTGTCCTTCCGCGAATCCGCTTCCCCGCAGCCCAAGCGCTGCCCTCCCGAGGAAACACCAGAGGCGTCATGCAATTCTTTCTCAATGGTTTTAAAGCCGGCGACCCTGACGTCGCCGCCCCGCTCCCGGGCGCCGGGCGCACGGACGCCGCGCCCTCCGAGGTCGACGTCCTGATCGTCGGCTGCGGGCCGACCGGGTTGACGCTCGCCGCACAGCTCGCCGCCTTTCGCGACATCACGGTCGCCATCGTCGAACAGAAGGCCGGACCGATCGCGCTCGGGCAGGCCGACGGAATCGCCTGCCGCTCGATGGAGATGTTCGAGGCCTTCGGCTTTGCCGACCGGGTCCTGAAAGAGGCCTACTTCGTCAACGAGACGGTGTTCTGGAAGCCCGGCGAGGCGAGGCGCTCCGAGATCGTGCGCAGCGGCCGTATCCAGGACGTCGAGGACGGGCTGTCGGAGATGCCCCACGTGATCCTGAACCAGGCGCGCGTGCACGACTTCTTCCTCGACATCATGCGCAACGCGCCCTCGCGGCTCGAACCGCGCTACCAGCGCCGGTTCCTCGATCTCGCGGTCGCCCGCGACGACAACCTTTCGGCGCGCCCGGCGACCGTCCGGTTGGAGCGCACCGATCCCGGGCACGAGGGTCAGGTCGAGACGGTCAAGGCCAAGTTCGTCGTCGGCTGCGACGGCGCGCGCAGCGCGGTCCGCGAGGCGATCGGGCGGAAGCTCGCCGGCGATTTCGCCAACCAGGCCTGGGGCGTCATGGACGTGCTCGCGGTCACCGATTTCCCCGACATCCGCCTGAAGTGCGTGATCCAGTCGGCGGAGGGCAGCGCGCTCATCATTCCGCGCGAGGGCGGCTACCTCTTCCGCATCTATATCGAGCTCGACAAGCTCGGCGCCGAGGCGCGGGTCGCGAGCCTCAACGTCACGCCCGAGCGGCTGATCGCCGCGGCGCGGCGCATCCTCCGCCCCTACACGCTCGAGGTGAAGGAGATCGCGTGGTGGTCGGTGTACGAGATCGGTCAGCGGCTCTGCGACCGGTTCGACGACGGCGCGGACGACGACCGTATGCCGCGCGTCTTCATCGCCGGCGACGCCTGCCACACCCACAGCGCCAAAGCCGGCCAGGGCATGAACATGTCGATGCAGGACACGTTCAATCTCGGCTGGAAGCTCGCCTCGGTGCTGCGCGGGCGCTCGGCGCCGCGCCTGCTCGAGACCTACTCGCAGGAGCGCCAGCCGATCGCGAAAGAGCTGATCGACTTCGACCACGCGTTCTCCCGGATGATCAGCGCGCCGCCCAGGGACCCGGCGAACCCGGCGAGCGAGGGCGTCGATCCGGAGGAGCTTCAAGAGGCCTTCGTCAAGGCCGGCCGGTTCACTGCGGGCATGATGACGCGCTACCGGCCCTCGATGCTCACGGGCGAGGCGACCTGTCAGCATCTCGCGACCGGCTTTCCGATCGGGGCGCGCTTTCATTCCGCTCCCGTCGTCCGCCTCGCCGACGCAAAGACGGTGCAGCTCGGACACGCGTTCCGGGCCGACGGCCGCTGGCGGCTCTACGCCTTCGCCGCCGCGGAGGACCCGGCCGGCCCCTCGTCGCGGCTCGGGCGTCTTTGCCGGTTCCTCGCCGAGGCGCCGGACTCGCCGGTCCGCAGGCATACGCCGGCGGGCGAGGACGTCGATGCGGTCATCGACGTCCGGGCCATCTTCCAGCAAGGCCATCGCGACCTCGCGCTCGGCGCCATGCCCGCTTTCCTGCTGCCGCTCAAAGGCCGCTACGGCCTGCGCGACTACGAGAAGATGTTCTGCCCCGACCTGAAGAGCGGCCAGGACATCTTCGACCTGAGAGGCGTCGACCGCGCTGGGGGCTGCATCGTCGTCGTGCGGCCCGACCAGTATGTCGCGCATGTCCTGCCGCTCGACGCGCATGAGGCGCTCGGCGCCTTCTTCGGCCGCTTCATGCTCGGCTGACGTTGTCGCCGCGCTCGCTGAGCGCGGCCGACGGCCGCGTCTAAAGAGGTGGCGGACGCGGTCGGCGTTGTAGCCGCGATCGCTGATCGCGGCCGGCGCGGTCATCGACCACGTCTACAAGCACCTGATGCGGTCCGCGACCGTGCCGGCAGGCCGGTCAGACCCGCCCCTTGCGGAAGAAGTCGAGCACGTCCAGGAAGGTCCACACCTCCCTCAGAACCGGCGTCTCGACGAGCGCTTCGCCGGTGGGCTTCGTCCGGCTTCGCGCCTCCGGCCCAGCTCGCAGAGCCAGACCTCGAAGAACGGCCCGAGGAGCGCGGAGCCGGCCGCGCGCGGGACGATCAGATGCAGCGCGCTGCCGAGGACGACAGCGCCGCCAGCACGATCCCGGCGAGCGCGTAGAAGGCGCCGGCAAAAGCCGGATGCGCCGGCGTCGCGAGGAAATCGTCGACGCCCTCGCGCAAGGCGGCGAAACCGTCGTTCGGCGCGAGCTTTCGGACCTCTACTCCGCCGGCGCCCCGACCGGCTTCGGCGCCGGCGCGCGCCGCGCCCCGGCCGTCTTCGTCAGCGCGACGATGAGCGCGAGCACCCCGAAATAGACCACGACCTGCATCACCGAGGGCTGGTCGGAATAGCCGATCAGCGTGCGCAGCACCCGCCCCGGGAGACTCGTGTCGGAGAGGATCGCGGACGTGTCCCATGCGGTGTCGCTCAGGACGGATATGACGCCGGCCTGCTGAAGGAAGGAAACCGCCTGCGCCGCAAGACCGGCCGCGAGCAGGCTGATCAGCACCGTGGTCACGGCGAAGAGTTTCCGCTGCGGGATCGTCACCAGCCCGAAGTAGGTGAGCGCCGTCACCGCGACGCCGGCTGCGAGCCCGAGCGCCGAGCCGAGCAGCAGGTCCTCGGCCGTCGAGCCCGCCGAGGCGGCGAGGCCGTACATGAAGAGCGCGATCTCCGAGCCCTCGCGCATCACCGCCACCGCGCAGACGATGCCGAGCGCGGCGATCGAACGGCCGCCGGTTCGCACCGCCTCGCCGACTGTCTTCACCTCGAGGGCGAGCGCGCGGCCGTGGCTCGCCATCCAGACGTTGTGCGCGATCAGCATCACGACGGCGACGAGCAGGATCGCGGCGTTGAAGATCTCCTGGCCCACGCCCGCCATCGCCTCGGCCAGCACGCCTGCGAAGGCCGCCACGAGGCACGCGCCGGCGACGCCCGCAGCGACGCCTGCGCCGATGACGAGGCGGCTGCCGCGCACGCCCTGCGTGACGGCCAGCACGATGCCGACGATGAGGCCGG
>CAIZGR010000678.1 GCA_903932535.1 uncultured Hyphomicrobiales bacterium
CGAACATGCCGCCGAGCCCGCCGATAATCCCGCCGATCGCCGCGCCCGGCACGCCGCCGCCGAGCGGGAAAGCGAGTTCGCCCAGCGCGCCGCCCGCCGCAGCGCCGCCTGCTGCGCCTTCGCCTGCGCCCGCCAAGCCGGCCGCCGACGGGATGACGCTGCGCAGCCCGCTGCGGCCAAGCGTGCCGAGAGCCGAGGAGCCGCCGCCCTGCAATCCGGCCGGCCTCGGCCCGAACTGAGCAAACGGGTTGTCCGTGTCATCGGTCGCGGGCGAAAGTTGCGCCGGACCGGGGGTCATGTTGAGCGCGCCGACCGGGCGCGGGCCGAACTGCGCGAACGGGTTGTCCTCGTCGGGGGGAAATACCGGGTCAGCCATCGGCTATTCCTTCGGAGGCAACGGGTTGAAAATGCCAAAGACTTTTGGAAGATGCTTCGAAACCCTTCCGGGGATCGATTGCAGCATTTCGTCAAACTTCCGGTCTTCTTCGTCGCGCGTCCGTTGGTCGAGTTGTAGCGGGATTGCTTCGTCATCAAGCCGATCGCGCCGGGCGCGCGTGAGCCGATCGAGCACGGCCGCCGCGGGGATTTCCTTCGGCATGAAGTTGTCCCACGCCGCGATGTTCGCCGCGGTCGGCTCCTTCAACAGCCAATTGATCGCCGCGGCATAGCCCTTGTGCGACCATGCTTGCCCGGCGGCGTCGACGGGAACTCGGCTGAGAACGTCCTGCCAGCCCTTCACATCGACGTTCGGCGGCGGCAAGGGCAGCGGCGCATTCGGAGGTTCGGGAACGTAGGCGCCCGCCTGCATCCTCGCGGCGTCGAGTTTCCGCTGGCTGCGGACGCCTTGCGCCATTTCCTTGATGTTCTTCTCGGAAAGAAATTCCTTCAACGCCTTCGTGTCGCCGGTCTCTTTGGCCTTGTCCAAAAGGTCGGCGTATTCCCCCATGAATTCTTGCGTGAACTGATCAACTGCATGAGGGCCATCGGGGTCTTTCAGCCCTTCGAACCCCGGCGCTGAGCCTTCGCCGTCGAACGTCAGATATTTTTTGGCGCTGTTCATCGCGGCGGTCGCGCGGATTTCCCAACTTCTCGTATTGAGGTCGGTCGCGTTCTGCGCTCGCATCTTGTAGAGGTTTTCTATCCCTCTCGGCGTGATGTCGGCGCCCGCCGCTGATCTCCGATAGACCTCTTGAAAATTATCGTAGCCGATATGATCGGGAGAGCCCGGCGCCGAAAGCATATCGTCACGCATCTTCTGCCAATCTTTGCCGAATGACGCCGTCGGCTCCTTGCCTGTCCATCTGCTGACAAATTCAACCAGATGTTCCATCGCCGGCCCATTGTCTTTGAGCCTTGGGTCTTCGGCGATCTGCCGATAAATATCAGGGCTGAACTTCCCCGTGAGAAGCTGCTTCGTGTAATCCGCCGCGGCTTGGCTCGCGCGCTCGTTCTTCTCTTTCTCCGTCGCCTGTGCGGCGATGGCGGCGGCGCGATAGTTCTCAGCCGCCCAGGCGAGCGCCACCTTCTTGACGGTCTCCGGCTTGTCGCTCTGCTCGATGTATTGGACGCGCTGCGCATAGAGCGACTCCGGCGTGTCTTCTGTGCGCGCTGTGGGCGGCGCAGGCCGCGCGGCCTCGCCAGGGTTGAATGCCGCTGGCTGAGGCGTTGCTTCGCTCACAATTCCTGGCGCCGCGGGCAACGCAGCCGCCGGGGGCGATCCAGGCGCAGCAGCGGCAACGGCGGGGGGAGACGCGACCTCGCGCCCAGCGAGTCGGGCGCGCCATCCTTCGACGTCGAGCCCGTTGACGGGGCCGCTGTAGCTGTCTCCGAAGACGACCGGCGCCCCGCCAGGGCTCGGGCGCATGTCGAGATGCAGATGCGTCGAGCCGATGCCGAAGCCCGTGAACCCCGCCGCGCGCGCGTTGTCGATGAGCCTGCCGATGGTCGGCTGATCCATGCCGGCGATGCTCAAGTCGACGGCGTTTTCTGCGTAATGCTCACTGCCTTCGGCGTGCCCGCCTGCATCAGACGAAGTGATCGAAAGCGGCCCGAACGATTGGCGCAGGTTATAGAGACCGCGCTTGACGGTGTCGTGGAGGCCGTCGATCCTGACGGGGCCGGAACTGTCGCGAAGCGGCGTGATCCCGTCGGACCAGTTCGCCGGCACGGTCGAAGATGTCGGGGATTGCCCGCGCCAGCCGCTGCGCACCGCGCCGGCTGCTTCCTCGTTGAGCGCGAGGCCGCCCTTCCGGTTCTGCGCTTCCTCGGCGCGGGTGCGAAGTTGCCCGTATTCGGCCCCCAACGGCCCCTTGAAGGCGTCGAGGATTTTGAGCGCCTTGTCGGGGTTGATCGACATTGCGACTTCGGCGGCGGCC
>CAIZGR010000679.1 GCA_903932535.1 uncultured Hyphomicrobiales bacterium
AGGAACGGGGAACGATCCTCGGAAATCCGCAGATCGCCGCCGCTCAGGCCAAGGGGACGGCCCAGACGAAGGCCGCGGCCGAGGCGTTCGCCGCCAAGGTTCTGCCGCTGATCCGGTCGGCTCAGGCCGAGGGCAAGAGCCTTCGCCAGATCGCCGCCGAACTCAACGCACGCGGTGTTGCCACGGCTCGCGGCGGGATATGGGCCGCGACACAGGTTGCCGACATTCTCAGGCGCGCGGCCTGAAGGATGCGGGCCGATAGGCGGGAGGCGCGATATCCATGCTGAGAGATCGCCAAATCCGCTACGAAAAGGCTGCGATGGCCGCCCGCGAAAAGGCGACTACGGCGCGAGACCCGGAGCAATGGCTCATGATCGCTGATGGCTGGGACGAACTGGCGCGTCGGGTCGAGATGGAGCGCATTTTTCGATCGGACTTTTTTTTCGATCTGAAAATACCAACCGGGCGACAGTCTGGCGGATAAAGTGGGCGGCCAACACCCCAGGAAGCGACGGGCGGACTTGCGCTACAGCGCCCGAACGCCGATTCTCCGCTGTGGTGCGGATTCGATTCGCGCCCGACGTGAAGGAAACACGAAGACCCAGAAACACAAAACCCGCCGATGAAGGCGGGCCGGTGTCCCGGCAAGGCCGCCGGGGAGCTATCTCGAATTCAGCATTCGGATACTCCCCGAAAATTCGACGCCGTGCAAGAGGCGCTTTTGCCTCCATGGCGGAGCTTTGCCCGAAATCGTGCGCGCCCTCCCGAGCGGGAAGCCCTTTCCCGAAGGAGAAGCCGTGCTCGCCGATCAATTCGCCGCCGCCGCCGCCGCCGCGCGGTCATTCCCGCAACTCGAGGAAATTTCCCGAGCACTTTGGGCCGCTCACCGTGAAGGCTGTCTGCCCGACGCCGACGCTCAGGCCATTGCCGAGGCCGTACAAGCCCGCCGAGGGGCATTAGCGACGCCTATGGCCGCGTCACCGTCAAAAGCATTCCCTGGCCTTCCCAAGCCCGCCAAGCGGCAAAGATCGCCCGATAGGCAGGCGAGCCTAGAGCGCCGCCGCCGACAGACCATGAGCGGGGTTGTCCCGGCCTCGATCGCCGCCTCGTTCACGCCGGGTGAGCTCGCGGTCCTGTCCGTCATCGGGCGCACGGTCCAGCGGTGCGGCGGGGTCTGTGTCCTGCCGATTGACGCCTTGGCCGCGCTCGCCGGGGTTTCCAGAACGACCGTCCAGAACACCCTAAGAGCCGCCCGCCGCCTCGGACTGATCGAGGTGAAGGAACGCCGACGCCGGGGCCTGCCGAGCCGAACCAACATCGTCCGTGTCATCTCGCCCCTGTGGACAAGTTGGCTGAAGATCGGGGGACACGGGGGAGGGTTCAGAAATTCGAGCACCACGGTTAGCTCATATCTCTTAAGGGGTGGAAGGACGGGGACAACTGCCGAAGCGGGTGTCACGGCCTTGCGTTCAACTTCATGTTCTGTCATTGTTCCGGCATCGAATATCTTCGGAAGGGAGGCCGCAAGTTGACGAGAGGTCAGAATGCAGTCGGATATTGAGGCTGGTTTCATCGGAGTTGCTCATCTCGCCGAAAAGCTCGCACTGAGCACACGGACAGTCTGGCGAATCGTTGAGCGCGGCGAGTTGCCCGTGAAGCGGATCGGCAGAAGGACGGTAATTCCACTCGCGGACGTCCGAAAATGGCTCGGCGATGAGACGCCGACGCCTGGCGCGAACGCCACCAATCTAAGCCGCCAGTTCATGGATCGGCCGGCCATGCGGTAGCGCGACGCCACGTGCCCGATGGCGACTATTCTGCACACAAGGACCGAATCCGCGCGAAGCCAGCAAATGCGGGGCTTTGCGGGGAAAGAGCCGCCCAGTGAAGCAGGGTCCGCTAATAGAGTTAGAGGTCTCCGGCCTCCGAGGATCGCCCGCCCGGACGGGATCGGCCCGCGCGAGAGGGACATTCTCACCGAAGGCATGGACTACATGCGCGAACGAGGTCCTGGACTCTTCGTCAGCATCGCAAATGGCCGAGGATCGGAGGCCGAGCCGGTTGTCCGGCGTCTGGCGCGGAAGGTCCGCAGCGACATCGCGCAACGCCAGAGGCGCGCCAGGATGCGCGCTCGGCCTGCCCTGACGGTTTTCGAGGCCCTTGGGCGCGATGGCCTCCCGAAGTTCAACGCCCATATCGTCGCCGTCCTGCCGAGCGCTGCCGAACGCGACGCCGTGATCACAAGCCTCAACGGGTCGATGGCCTATGCGCGGTTCGGGGATGAGGTTTCCGTCGTCGCCAAGCCCGTGACGGAATGGGGCGGGCTGACCACGTATCTGCTCAAAGAGGCGTCGTCTCAGGCATGGTGGGGGGCGGGAAAGGGCTTCCGACGCATCGGCGGGTCGATCCGGCTCGGGGAACTCGGCGGGAATCGCGTCATCCCGTCCGATGACTTGCGGGCCTCCCTTGAGCGCCGGGGCTTGATCGAGCCGTACAGTCGCACCAACGCGAAGCGGCGCCCGAAGGCGCCCGCGTTCCTCGCCGAGCTAGAGGTCCTCTATCGAGACAGCCTCTTTGACGCCCTGCCCGTCCTGGCCGCGCCGCCGAAGCCAAAGTTGAAGCCGGTGAAGCGCCACAAGATCGAGCCGGTTTCCCTGCCGATGGACTACGCGCCGTTCATCCCGGAAATGCTCGCCCGGCTCGGCTCGACGCATGAGGCCGCAGGCGTGCTCGCCGGCATATCGAGGCCGCAGGCGACGAACATCATCAACGGGCAATTCGGGGCGAGTCGGCGGGTCGCTCAACTCGTTCTGGCGCTCGCCGAGGCCGCATGATGAAGCACCAGGTGCTCAGGGTTCGCCACAGGATTTCGGAATATCTCGGACGCTGAGGAAAGCATGGGCGGCTACGGGAGCGGGCGCAGCGGGGGCAGGGCCACGACGGACATCGGGCTCACGCTGAGCCTGCCGAAGCTCATGCGAGACCGGCTCTTTCGACCCGGGTGCGCCTGGGGTGGGTCGCTCGTCTGGACGAACACGACGACCGGCGAACAGGTCGGCTCGGTCGGCTACGAGGCGCACCTCGGCGAGGAATCGGGGCGCGTGCGGCTCTACTACACGACGACGAGATGGGGCGGGGAGCGCCACGAGTCGGACTATTGGGTCGGGCTCACGACGACGCCGCAGCCCTTCGGCGGCCGGCGATGGTGGTTCGTCTGCCCTCGGACGGGCCGGCGGGTCCTGAAGCTCCACCTGCCTTCGGGCGCCCTGACGTTCGCCTCGCGCCGGGCATATCGGCTCGCCTATCGGTGTCAGCGCGAAACCCCCTACGACCGCGCCTTGCGACGCGCCTTCAAGCTGAGGGACAGGCTCGGGGCGGACGGCGGGATCGGCGACTACGTAGCGAAGCCGCGATGGATGCGCATGAAGACCTACGATCGGAAGCTCGAGGAAATTTGGCAGGCCGAGGGCGTCGTCGACGGCTACCTGTCGGTGTTCCTCGGGAAGCTCAACCGGCGGATCGGGCGATGAGGTTTTCCGGAGCGGTACGCGCACGCGCGCGAGACGCAGGGTTTTTTGCCACCCCAACGCGCGCACGCGCCCGCGCGAGACAGTCCGCATGATCGGGCGCACACAAGGGCCTCAGGGGGAAGACGAGAAGTTGACGGAGATCAATACGCGCTAAAGTGAGCATCGCGATAACCAGCCGTATGTGATCGGGAGCAATGAGCGTTGCGTCACCAGTCGTTCACAGGAACCATTTTGGCCGCACGGCCTTTCGCGGTGGCGGCGATCACGGTGACGGCTCTTATTTTTCCTCACAGTGCCGCTCAGTGTGCGACTACAGCGCGCATGGTGGCGAACTATGAGGCCTGCGTCGACCGTGAGATATCAGCAATAGTCGCAGACGCGCTCGCCAGCACATGGCCAGACAAGCGCGCCAATATGTACAGGTCGATCCATGAGACACTGGCCTCAAAGTGCCGAGCGGCGATTGTTTCTTCATTGCCTGAAACTGAAAGTAGACAAATTGTCAGATATCAAACAGGATCGGTCGACGCTGAGCTGAAAAGGCAGCTTGAATCATCGCGCGCGAAAAACCGTGAGATTGAAGCTATGAACGCTGCGGCTCGCCCACAAGCTTCAAAAATTCAGTCATGTGAAGATAGTGAGCTTAATTGCCGAATTAGAGGCCGAATCGCGAAGGGCACATCATTCCCAGAATATCCAGACCCAACTCCATCATGCCGGTCAACACTTAAAAACGAAATACTTTTCAATAATTGTATCAAAGATGCTCAACGTGGGTATGATTCGGCTAATTCACTTTGGCCAAATATGTCTAGCGACACAAAAGCGCGCTGTCTATTAACCGCAGACAACGCTCCTGATTGGGCAAAATATACCGTTCTTGGAGACTGCGCCGTAAAATTGTATTATGGTGTTGACGTTCCTCGCCAACCAGCCGAACCGTTTAGGCGGTAAGAGCCATCTAAGCAACGATCAGTTCAATAAAGTTAAACACTTTGGGTCACTATCTCTCATTACTGGAACATAATCTAGCATGAGAGACGCCGTATCTCGCCATGAACCATCGATATTTCGAGTGCTAATACCCGTAGATTTAATACAAAATTCCATGACGCTTGTTTTAGTTGCAATTTTATTAGCAAAATTTGCTAAAGAGTGTATTGCGCCATCTTCTGATCCGCCAGATTGTGATACGGCATAAGCAAATGCTCTGATACTTTCAATTGATGCATGCGAGCAATTCGACAAATTTATCCATGATTCGAATTTATTAAGCATTCCAGGATGGAGATAATTGTTAACGACTGAATCTGTACATAAAGGCGATCCTTTAGGCCACGATCTTGAGAGTTTTTCTCCTTCTTGAGCACAGGCATTGCTCACCGGGGCGCTCACTGCAAGAGCGACGACGAAGATCGACAAATGTCTGACGAACATGAGTGAACCCCAATTTTGTCAGGGGAACATCACAGTGGACACGCGTCTAAACAATGTGTTTTTTTGCCGCACGCACCTCTTCGAGTCGCACCGCACCAAGGGTGCATTGGTCCATGTAGCGACTTTTTTGGCTCTCCTGCTGTCCCCCTGCTGTAGCCCTGCTGTCCCCCTGCTGTAGCCCTGCTGTAGCCCTGCTGTAGCCCTGCCGTTTTCCCCCGTCAGCCGAGAGGTCCATCAATCAGCCGACAAGCCGCCGCCACCACGGACGCCGATCGCTGAGAATCGCTCGGCCTGGTCCGGCGCGCTCTAACCCCCTGATCATGGCGACGGCCTCCTAGCGGTCGAAGCGCTTTGATAGCCTTCGCGTAAGCCGATCAGAAACGAGGCCAACGGGTCTTGGTTGAGGGCGGAAGCGACGCAGACGCGCCTCGCGATGTCCATGTCATCCGATGGCAGAAGCTCAGCGCAGCGGCGGCCATAATAGTCGCGGGCGGTGGATTCGTAACGCGGCGCAATAAGGGCGACGGCGATAGCCAGTAATGCTAAGACGATAACGGCGACGAATTTCAAAGGGATTTGACCTCCCCCTCCCCATACGACGGACATTCAGTGCTTAAAATCTTCTCGGTGGCGGTCCCTTCTTTCCATAGACGAGCCAATCGAGAGGCTTTGGCGTCGGCGGTAACCCAGCTAGTGTTCTGGCGTTCGTTTTCGTGTTCCCGGTGAACGACCATACAAGGGCAATAATCCAGCCCAACGCGGTCCAACCGAGAAGCAGGTTCAAGACGAAGATGGCCCCGCTGGACATGTGGCCCCGCGTAGACGCCACGATGGCCGGAAGGAAGTAGATCGCGAGCAGAAACAGCGCGACTCCTGCAACCGCGTTGTCGGCGTCGTTCACGGGCTCTTTCCCCATTCAGTCGCATGGGGATTGTTAACGGTATACGAGATTTCACGCAAAGCCTTGTGGCGTTATTTTTAGCCGACAAGCCGCCGCCACCACGGCCGGCGCTGATCTACCAGAAGCCGCTCGGCCCGGTCGGCGCGTTCAAGCTCGCGGTCCCGGCTCGATCGCACTTCCTCGAGTAAGGCTTTCAGGCCCGCCAACTCGGCCTCGGCCGCCGCCAGTCGCGCCGTCAACTCGGGATCGAGGGCAGGGGTTACAGCACGGGTTACAGGGGTCGCGCCGAGGTCGCGCTCAGGGGTCGCGTGGTGCACCACGTCATCGGTCGCCGCGCCAGTCGCAGGGGTCTCAGGGGTCACGGTGAACACGCGCGCCAGCTCGGCGGGGTCGATCGCGTAGCCGCCATCGTCGCGACGGGTCGCAGATAGCCGCCCGGCTCGAATCGCGCGGGTCAACGTCGTCTTGCTCGTTCCCGTCAATCGGGCGGCCTGTCCGAGGGTCAACATGGGGGTCGCGCTCCGGTCGCGCCCGGTCGCTCGCCGGGTCGCGCGGTGCACCATGCGACGGGTCGCGTTACGGTCGCGTTACGGGTCGCCGGCCTCGTTCCGCTCGTGGCTTTCCCTGTCACATTCTGTCTTGACAGGACGCTAAACGAGCATATTGTCTCCTTACACAACGGGGCAAGGCATTGGGCTCGATCGTCAGCTACATCCGGGTCAGCACTCAGGGGCAGGGCAAATCCGGCCTCGGGATCGAGGCCCAGCGCGCCGCCCTCGCCCGGTTCGCCGAGGCCGAGGGTTTCGAGATCGTCGCCGAGCATGTCGAGATCGAGACGGGGAAGGGCGCCGACGCCCTCGATCGCCGCCCTGTACTCGCCGCCGCCCTTGCCGAGGCCCGCCGCCTGAAATGCGCGGTCGCGGTCGCGAAGCTCGATCGGCTGTCCCGAGACGTTGCGTTCATCGCCGGCATGATGGCGCAGCGCGTCCCGTTCGTCGTCGCCGAGCTCGGGTCTGACGTAGAGCCGTTCGTCCTGCACCTGTACGCGGCGCTCGCCGAGAAAGAGCGCGCCCTCATCTCGGCCCGCACGAAAGCCGCCCTCGCCGCCGCCAAGGAACGGGGAACGATCCTCGGAAATCCGCAGATCGCCGCCGCTCAGGCCAAGGGGACGGCCCAGACGAAGGCCGCGGCCGAGGCGTTCGCCGCCAAGGTTCTGCCGCTGATCCGGTCGGCTCAGGCCGAGGGCAAGAGCC
>CAIZGR010000680.1 GCA_903932535.1 uncultured Hyphomicrobiales bacterium
CCGTGGACCCGTTCATCCTGCGCACCCTCGAATCGGCGCTTTCTGCACTCCAGCGCCAGATCGAGCTCGAACTCGCGCTGGCGCGAGAATGGAAGGGCGAGAGCCGGATCGACACGCCGCTCCGGGCGGGCGAGGTCGTCGAGGCCTTCGGCTCCGCTCTGCCGAAGGTGCGTGGGCTGCTCGACTCCGACCTCAGGGCCGCCTTCGAGGGCGATCCGTCGGCCAGGAGCATAGACGAGATCGTGTTCTGTTTTCCGGGCTTCGCCGCGATCGCCCGCCATCGTCTCGCGCACGAGCTCTACGACCTCGGCGTTACCATGATCGCCCGCATCATCGCCGAGGACGCGCATTCGGCGACCGGCATCGACATCCATCCGGGCGCCCGGATCGGCGAGCGGTTCTTCATCGATCATGGCACGGGCGTCGTCATCGGCGAGACCGCGATCATTGGCCGAAACGTGCGGCTCCACCAGGCGGTGACGCTCGGGGCGAAGCGGTTCGAGGCGGCCGAGTCGGGCGCGCTCGCCAAGAACTATCCGCGTCACCCAATTGTCGAGGACGACGTGGTGATCTACGCCGGCGCCACCGTTCTCGGCCGGGTGACGATAGGCAAAGGCTCGTCGATCGGCGGCAACATCTGGCTGACCCGCGACGTGCCGCCCGGAAGCAGCATCACCCAGGCGAAGGCGCGCAACGAAACGTTCGACGACGGCGCCGGCATCTGACCCATGAACGACAGGTTCTCGGTTCGAACTCTGCTCAGCGCCGCGCGCCGCGGGATCGCGAGTCTCCACCGGGCGCTTGTGGAGACGGACGCGGACGATGCGCTGGTGTTTCAGGCGACGCCCCCTGAAAAGGGACGGGCGTCCGAAGCCGAGCGGCGCATCGCCGAGGCGCGAAAGGCCCGGTTGCGCGGCTGACGCCGACCGCTGACGGGCGACGTCAGCCGTCCTCGAGCGCGGCGGTCGCGGAAGCGGTCGGGCGGATCGCAGGCAGAACGGAGAAGAACGCCATCCCGGCCGCCATCGCCACGACGAATAGCGCCGCGCGCCTGTCGAGGAAGCCGATGTCGGCGATCGCAGGGCCAGGGCAGAGGCCGACGAGGCCCCAGCCGACGCCGAACAGGAGCGACCCGCCGATCAGGCGGACGTCGATCGCGCTCGACGCCGGCAGCTCGAGCGGCCCGCCCGCCAGCGTCCTGCCGCGCGCGCGCGCGGCGCGGAAGCCGACGAACGCGACGGCGATCGCGCCAACCATGACGAAGGCGAGCGAAGGATCCCACAGGCCGGCGACATCGAGGAAGCCCAACACCTTTGCCGCGTTGGTCATGCCCGAAAGGCAGAGGCCGAGGCCGAACAGGAGGCCGGCGAGGAACGGAGTGACTCGTCGCAAGGCGCGCCTCCTCAGATCACGTGGCGCACGACGAACACGGTCGCAAACCCCGCGGTCATGAACGTCAGAGTCGCCGCGAGCGAACGCGGCGACAGCCTCGCCAGTCCGCAGACGCCATGGCCGCTGGTGCAGCCGTTCGCGAGACGCGTTCCGAAACCGACCATCAGGCCGCCGGCGATCAGCGTCGCGGGTGCGGCCGCAATGGCTGGCGACGCCGTCTGGAAAGCGAAGTGCGCGACGAACGGCGCGACGATCAGCCCGAGGATCGCCTCGGCTCGCCACCGCCAGTCGCCCGAACGCGGCGGGATGAGGCCGCCTAGCAGACCGGAGGCCCCGAGGATGCGGCCGTCCTGCAGAATGAGCCAGGCCGCCGCAAGGCCGACGAGCGCGCCGCCGGCGAGCGCCGGGAGCGGCGCGAAGTGGGTCCAGTCGATCGTCATGTCGCGGTCACTCCGGATGTCCGCCCTCAGTTCAAGGGGAGAAGACGATTGGCGAGGAGCAGCAGCACGAGCAGCCCGAGACCGAGGCCGAGGCTCCAGCCGATCAGCTTTTTCTCGATCGCCAGCAGCGGCTCGGGCTGGGCCTTCAGTTCGTCGCGCAAGTCAGGTGTGGGCAGGCCGGGCGCAGGCATGGGTTTTCCTTTACGAAACGAGCGGCGGCTTGACTCCGGCGAAGAAAAGCCAGGAGATGACGAAGCCGACCCAGATGACGAAGCCGAACAGCGAGACGACATAAACCGCGGCGAGCTTGCCCAGTCCGTCATCCCATAGCTTGCGGAAGTTCGACATCACGCCGATCGAGAAGAAGGTCAGCGTGAAGAAGATGACCCTGAGCACGTTCGCCTCGCCGATCGCCGAGGCGAGCTTGCCGGAGGCGCCGACGGGGGTGGTGAGCGCAAGGACGAGCGCGATCGCGAAGGTCGCGACGAAGCCGAGAATGAACTTCGGAAAGCGCCGCCAGATCTCGATCGCTTTGGCCTTCTCCGCGTCGGGATTGATGTGGTTCGTCCAGATCCAGGCGAGGATGAAGGCCCAGACGCCGATGAACACGTCGATGAACACTTTTACCGTCGCCGTGGTCGCGAGAATCCAGCCCGGCTGGTAATTGACGCCTTCCGCCGCCGCCTTGGCGACGATCAGCGCGTCGGTGATGCCGCCGGCGGCCACCGCCGCGCCGTCGGTCTTGACCGCGAGGCCGAGCCAGGCGGCGGCGACCAGCGGTTCATGCGACAGGAAGGCCTGGGCGACGAAGGGCAGGATCAGCACTTCGACGACGGCGAAAATCACCACCAGCGACGACACCAGCACCGCCACCTGAGGCCGCGCGCGAATGGCGCCGCCGGTCGAGATCGCCGCCGCGACGCCGCAGATCGAAATGCCCGAGGC
>CAIZGR010000681.1 GCA_903932535.1 uncultured Hyphomicrobiales bacterium
CGGCCGCAATCGCATTTTTGCCGTTCCGACGACGGAATCCCGCGGGAGGAGCGGCGTCTCGCCGCCCCGGGCGCGCGAGACGCGCACCCTCCGCCAGCTCAGCCCGCCGCGGCCACCGCCCGCCTCGCCATCACGCCGATCAGGTGGGCGCGATAGTCGGCGTCGGCATGGATGTCCGAGTTCAGCCCTTCGGCCGGCACGCTGAGGCCGTCGAGC
Organism: uncultured Hyphomicrobiales bacterium; assembly: GCA_903932535.1. GTDB lineage: Bacteria > Pseudomonadota > Alphaproteobacteria > Rhizobiales > Beijerinckiaceae > Roseiarcus. The sequence continues at coordinate 217 of CAIZGR010000681.1, forward strand.
GCGGAAACCGAGAAATTCGCGTTCAGCGCCGTCTCGAACGGCTCGACCCGAAAGACACCGTTCTCGCCGGCGCCCGTCACCGCAACCCGGACGCCCTGAGCGGTCTTGGCGACGAACACGCCGACGATCGCGTAGCGCGAGGCGGGGTTGGGGAACTTCACGTAGGCCGCCCTCTCGGGGATCGGGAAGCTGATCCTGGTGACGATTTCGCCGGGCTCGAGCGCCGTCTCGAAGAGGCCGGTGAAATAATCCTCCGCCGCGATCCGGCGCTTGTCGGTTATGATGGTCGCGCCGAGCGCGAGCGCGGCGGAGGGATAATCGGCAGCCGGATCGTTGTTCGCCAGCGAGCCGCCGATGGTGCCGCGGTTGCGGACCTGCGGATCGCCGATGCCCCCGGCGAGCGCCGCGAGCGCCGGAATCGCCTCTTTCACGATCACGCTCTGGTTGACTTCGATGTGACGGGTCATGGCGCCGATGACGACGGCGTCGCCCTCGCGCGCGATGCCTTTCAGCTCCGGCAGGCTCCGGAGCTCGACGAGCGCGGAGGGTTGGGCGAGGCGCTGCTTCATGGTGGGCAGCAGCGTCTGGCCGCCGGCGAGCGCCTTGGCGTCCGCGTCTGTGAGATCGGCGAGCGCGCCCGAGAGCGTCTCCGGGCGACGGTATTCGAAAGCATACATGGGCAAGTCTCCGAATGGGGGCGGGGGAGGCGGCGCGATCGGCCGCCTCCGGCTCGAATCACTCCGCGGCGCGCTTCAGCAATGCCTTCTGCGCGGCGCGCCAGACGACCTGCGGGGTCGCCGGCATGGTCACGTCCTCGTGGCCGAGCGCGTCGGTGATCGCGTTGATCACCGCGGGCGGCGAAGCGATCGCGCCCGCTTCGCCGCAGCCCTTGATGCCGAGCGGATTGGAGGGGCAGGGCGTCTCGATCGTGTCGACCGTGTAGGACGGCAGGTCGTCGGCGCGCGGCATGCAATAATCCATGTAGCTCGCCGTCAGGAGCTGGCCGTCGTCGTTGTAGACCGCCCCTTCGAGCAGCGCCTGCCCGATACCCTGCGCAATGCCGCCGTGCACCTGACCGTGGACGACCATCGGGTTGATCAGCTTGCCGAAATCGTCCACCGCCGTGTAGCGGTCGACCTTGACGACGCCCGTCTCGGGATCGATCTCGACCTCGCAGATGTGGACGCCGGCCGGGAAGGTGAAGTTGGTCGGGTCCCAGAACGCGCTTTCCTTCAGGCCGGGCTCGAGTTCCTGCCCGTTGAACTTGTGCGCGACATAGGCCTGGAGGGCGACCGATGCGAAGTCGATCGACTTGTCCGTGCCCTTGACGGTGAACTTGCCGTCCTTGAACTCGATGTCCTGGTCGGACGCTTCGAGGCAATGTCCGGCGACCTTCTTGGCCTTGGCCTCGATCTTGTCGAGCGCCTTGACGATCGCCGACATGCCGACCGCGCCCGAGCGCGAGCCGTAGGTGCCCATGCCCATCTGCACCTTGTCGGTGTCGCCATGGACGATGGCTACGTTTCCGATCGGAATGCCGAGGCGGTCCGACACGAGCTGGGCGAAGGTCGTCTCGTGGCTCTGGCCGTGGCTGTGGGAGCCGGTCAGGATCTCGACCGTGCCGATCGGGTTGACGCGCACCTCGGCCGATTCCCAGAGGCCCACGCCCGCGCCGAGCGAGCCGACCGCGGCCGACGGCGCGATGCCGCAGGCCTCGATGAAGGCCGAAAAGCCGACCCCGCGCAGCTTGCCCTTGGCGGCCGAGGCCGCCTTGCGGGCGCCGACGCCCTTGTAGTCGGCGAGCGCCAGCGCCTTGTCGAGCGCGCCCGCGTAGTCGCCGACGTCATAGGCCATGATGACCGGCGTCTGGTGCGGGAACTCGGTGACGAAATTCTGCCGGCGGAATTCGGCCGGGTCTCGCCCGGTCTCGCGCGCCGCCAGTTCCGCCAGCCGCTCGATGACGAAGGTCGCTTCGGGACGCCCCGCGCCGCGGTAGGCGTCGACGGGCGCGGTCGTCGTGTAGACCGCGTCGACCTCGGCGTAGATCGCCGGGATGTTGTACTGGCCCGACAGCAGCGGCGCATAGAGGTAGGTCGGAACCGACGAGGCGAAGGTCGAGAGGTAGGAGCCCATGTTCGCGATCGTGTGGACGCGGACGGCGGTCATCTTGCCGTTGGCGTCGAGCGCCAACTCGGCGTGGGTGACGTGGTCGCGGCCATGCGCGTCGGACAGGAACGCTTCGGTGCGATCGGCGGTCCACTTGACCGGCCGGTCGATCTTCTTCGCAGCCCACGCGCAAACGGTCTCTTCGGCGTAGATGAAGATCTTGGAGCCGAAGCCGCCGCCGACGTCCGGGGCGATGACGCGCAATTTGTGCTCGGGCGCGAGGCCGATGAAGGCCGAGAGCACGAGGCGCGCGACGTGCGGGTTCTGGCTGGTCGTGTAGAGCGTGATCGTGTCCGTGCCCGAATCGTAGTCGCCGACCGCCGCGCGCGGCTCCATCGCGTTCGGGATCAGGCGGTTGTTGACGAGGTCGAGCTTCGTCACATGGGCCGCGGACGCGAAGGCCGCGTCGGTCGCCGCCTTGTCGCCGAGATGCCAGTTGTAGGCGGTATTGTTCGGCGCGGCGTCATGGACCACGGGCTGGTCCGCCTCGGCCGCCTTCGCCGGGTCGACGACCGCGGGAAGCGTCGTGTAATCGACCTCGATCTGCTCGCCCGCGTCGCGCGCCTGCGCGTAGGTGTCGGCGATGACGACGGCGACATGGTCGCCGACATAGCGCACCTTGCCCTGGGCCAGCGCCGGATGCGCGCCCGCCTTCATCGGCGAGCCGTCCTTGGAATGGATCATCCAGCCGCAGATCAGTCCGCCGACCTTGTCGGCGGCGATGTCGTCGCCGGTGAAGATCGCCACGACGCCCGGCGCTTTCAGCGCCTCGGCGATGTCGATCTTGTCGATCCTCGCGTGGGCGTGCGGGGAGCGCAAGAAATAGGCATAGGCCTGCCCTGGACGGTTCACGTCGTCGACATAGCGGCCCTTGCCGGTGATGAAGCGGATGTCTTCCAAGCGTTTGACGGAGGCCCCGATGCCTGTGGCGCTCATGGTGTCTCTCTCCCTGAAATTTTCGCGAATCTCGTGGTTATTCGGCGGCCCTGGGCGAAGCGGCGGCGCCCATTTCCCGCGCGCCCTGCGCCACCGACTTCACGATGTTGTGGTAGCCCGTGCAGCGGCAGATGTTGCCCTCGAGGCCGTGGCGAATCGTCCGCTCGTCGGGGGAAAAGCCCTCGCGGTTGACGAGGTCGACCGACGCCATGATCATGCCCGGCGTGCAGAAGCCGCACTGGAGGCCGTGATTGTCCTGGAAGGCCTGCTGCATCGGATGCAGCTTGCCGCCCTGGGCGAGGCCCTCGATGGTCGTGACGCTCGACCCGTTGCAGGTCACCGCCAGCGTCGTGCACGACTTGATCGCGGCGCCGTCGACATGGACGGTGCACGCCCCGCACTGTGACGTGTCGCAGCCGACATGCGTTCCGGTCAGGCGCAGATTGTCGCGCAGGAACTGGACGAGCAGCGTCCTTGGATCGATCTCGGCCGAGACATGCCGGCCGTTGACCGTCATCGAGACATGAACCATTGCCAAATCCTCCTGAACCATGATGTCTTCCTGGGTGCGGAAACCTGCGGCGCGGCGGCGACGGGCGCCGCCGGAGCCGAAGCCGGCCCGGCGAAGGGTTGCGGTCCGGCCGGCGCGGGCGACGATTCGAGCGGCGCGGCCATCGCATGCGGCTCGGCCGCCGAGAAATGATGTGTGACATGCGCTTCGGCATGCGCCGGATGCGCCTCGACCCCGGCTGCCAGCGCGCCCTTGGAGGCCGCGTCGGCGAAGCTCGAGAAGAACTTGTCCGCCATGCCCTTGGCCACGCCGTCGATCAGGCGCGAGCCGAGCTGCGCGATCTTGCCGCCGACATGGGCCTCGACGTCGTAGCGTAGCAGCGTGCCGCCTTCGGCGTCGGCGAGCGACACCTTGGCGCCCCCCTTGGCGAAGCCCGCGATGCCGCCTTCGCCTTCGCCCGAGATGGTGTAGCCGACATCGGGCACGACGTCGGAAAACTCGACCTTTCCCTTGAAGGTCGCCGAAACCGGCCCGATCTTGACCTTCGCCACCGCGGCGAAGCCGTCGCCGACCCGCTCGAGCGACTGGCAGCCGGGAATGCAGCTCTTCAGGACGTCCGGGTCGTTGAGCAGCGCCCAGACCCTCGGCCGCGCGGCCGGGAGAGTCGCCTCCCCGGTCATCGTCATCGCCATACGCTTTTCCTCCCGTCACGGGCGACGGCCGTCCGTCGACCCGCCTCGTCCGCAAGCATCCCGCGTGACGCCTGTCGTCACGGCCACCCGCATGCGGCGATGTATAGGATCGATGTCGTAACCTGTCGTCGGCGCCAAAGTCCATATCGAACGCAAGACATCGATATAATTTCTTGAATATAGCGTCGGACCGATCGCCCGGGCCGCGTAGCAGGGCGTTCGGATCGATATATACGTTGGAGTATATTGCGCTGGCGGCGCCGCCGCCGATCGCGAATCCCCTCCCGGCTTTCCGCGCCGCCGTTGCTGACGGGTCCGCCGCCCGATAAGATTCTCGGCCGCGAGCACCCCGCTTGAACACCTGTATGTGACAGGCTAAGCGCTGAGGGCAGCGGCTCGCGAAAAGAACGGGACGGCTGGGCGCAAGTGTGGCACGTTTCCTGCGACCGCTGGAGGAAACCTGAAGGGACAGTTGGCGTATGGATAACTTCCTCCAGCAGCTGATCAACGGGGTGACGCTCGGTTCGATCTACGGACTGATCGCCATCGGCTACACGATGGTCTACGGCATCATCGGCATGGTCAATTTCGCCCACGGCGACGTGTTCATGCTCTCCGCCTTCGTCGCGCTGATCCTGTTCATGATCCTCACCCAGCTCCTGCATTTGGGCTCGCTGCCGATCGCGTTCTTCATCGTGCTGGTCGGAGCGATGGCGCTGACGGCGCTGTGGAACTGGACGATCGAGCGGCTCGCCTACCGGCCGTTGCGCGGGTCTTTCCGCCTCGCGCCGCTCATCTCTGCGATCGGCATGTCGATCTTCCTGTCGAATTTCGTTCAGGTGGTCCAGGGGCCGCGCAACAAGCCGGCGCCGCAGTTGCCCAACCACGTCTTCAACCTGACCGACGGCCTGGGCGGCGCCAAGGGCGCCTATGCGGTGACGCTGTCGGTGCGCCAGATGCTGATCGTGGTCCTGACCGCGGTTCTCCTCGCCGCCTTCTGGTATCTCGTCCAGCACACCTCGCTCGGCCGCGCTCAGCGCGCCTGCGAGCAGGATCGCAAGATGGCGGCGCTGCTCGGCATCGACGTCGACCGGACGATCTCGATCACCTTCATCATCGGCGCGGCGCTCGCGGCGGTCGCCGGCGTGATGTTCGTCATCTACTACGGCGTGGTCAATTTCGCCGACGGCTTCGTGCCGGGCGTGAAGGCCTTCACCGCCGCGGTGCTCGGCGGTATCGGGTCGCTGCCGGGCGCGGTGCTCGGCGGCCTGCTGATCGGCCTCATCGAAGTGTTCTGGTCGTCCTATTTCACCACGGACTACAAGGACGTAGCGGCCTTCATGATCCTCGCCATCACGCTGATCTTCATGCCCTCCGGCATCTTGGGCCGTCCCGAAGTGGAGAAGGTCTGACATGACCGCCGCGCCGCAATCCACGCCGGCCGCCGAGGCGAAGGAGACCGCCGCGTCTTCCATCGTCCCCGCGCTGCGCAACGCTTTCGCAGCCGCGCTCGTCGCCTTCGGCCTCTGCTTTCCGATCATCAGCTACCACGCCGAATCCAACATCAACAACGAGCTGATCCTGATCAGCCGCTGGCCGTTGTCGCTCGGCATCGCGGGCGTCGTGTTCCTGTTCGTCCTGTTCCGCCAGATTTCGCCGCCGGACTGGCGCATCTGGTTCGACCGGGTCGGGGCGGTGGCGGCGGGCGGCATGGGCGGCGCGCTCGCCGAATC
>CAIZGR010000682.1 GCA_903932535.1 uncultured Hyphomicrobiales bacterium
GCCGGGCGACCGCAACCGCGCGACCCTCGTCGCCCGCATCGGCAACCTCTATCTGGGCCCCAGCGGCGGCGGACCGAACGCGTTCGGCCGGGGGCAGGACACGATCGAGGGCGATCTCGTCGTTCGCGGTCCGCGCGGCGGCGTCGTCTCGGACGTTCCGCTCCGAGCGATCACCTCCTATTACCCCAATGGCGTCAACCAGCCGCTGTGGGCGCAGTGGAACCGCTCGCGCGTCGACGCGTTGGCGCAGGCGTTCGCCGGCTGGGTTCCGCGGCAGCTCGGGCTCTGATCCAGTTGCCGGATCGGGGTGTTCCGCCGCCGGAGGCGCGCGTTTCTTTCGCAAAAGGATGAACGATGTCGACAGTCTTGACCCGCCGGGCGGCGCTCGGCGTGCTCGCGGCCCTGGCGTTCACACCTCGGGCGGCGTTCGCCGCGCCAGGGCTGCGGGTGGCGCGGATTCACGTCGACGTGTCGCGGCTCCGGGCGCGGCGCGGCGATCCGACGGCGCGCTGGGTCGCAGAGGCGATGCCCGCAAGCGTCGCGCGCGCCCTCGGCCGGCGATTCGCGCATGGCGCGCCCGGCGGCGCCGTCCTCAACGTCCATGTCGACGACGTTCATCTCCTGCCGATGCGTATGGGCAGTGCGCCGCGCATCGTCGACGAGATCACCGGCTTTGTGTCGCTGAGCGGCCCCGGGGTCGCGCCGCGCCGGCGCAACATCCGCACGACCGCCGTCTTCCGGCCGGCGGCGCGCGACGTTCCTATGCGGGTCGAAGCCAACCGCCGCCGCGTCGGGACGCTGGTCGATCGTTTCGCCGAGCAGATTCCGCGCGATCTCGGCCTGTGATCGGCGCGCCGGCCGCGCTTGCCTCGAGGGCCGCCGCGCTCTAAGCGAAGTCCCTTCGTCCGCCCCACCGACAGCGAAACCGGATGGGCGGGGTCTCGCCGCCCGAGGGGCCCGAGACGCGCATCCTCAAACTGATCGCGGGCTCGAGACGGCGGCCATGGTTGGCGCAGGCACCGACAAGACGAAGCCGCCGCTCGGCGGCGGGCCGGCAGTCATCCTGGTCCGGCCGCAACTGGCGGTGAACATCGGCATGTGCGCGCGGGCGATGGCCAATTTCGGCCTCGACGACCTGCGCCTCGTCAACCCGCGCGAGGGCTGGCCGCGCAGCGACGAATACCGCGAGGTCGCCTATTCCGCAGCAGCCGGCGCGGGTGCGCTGCTCGACGCCGCGCGACTGTTCGACAGCGTCGAGGCGGCGGTCGCCGACTGCCATCGCGTCTACGCCGCGACCGCGCGCGAGCGCGGGCAGGCCAAGGCGGTCATGACCCCGAGCGTCGCGATGGCCGAAACGGTCGCTGCGGAAGGCGAGCGGCGCGCCATCCTGTTCGGCCCGGAGCGCACCGGGCTCGACAACGACGAGGTCGCGCTCGCCGACGCGATCGTCACCTTTCCCTCCAACCCCGCCTACGCCTCGCTGAACCTCGCGCAGGCGGTGCTGCTGTGCGGCTACGAATGGTTCAAGGCGGCTCACGGCGACCAGCCGCCGCCGTCCACAATCCCTCGCGCCGTCTCGCCGCCCGCCCAGCGGGAGATGCTGCTCGCGTTCTTCGACTATCTCGAGGCGAAGCTCGACGAGAACGGCTTCTTCCGCCCGCTCACCAAGAAGCCCGGCATGAAGCGCAACCTGCGCAACATCTTCCACCGTATGGCGCTGACCCAGCAGGACGTGCGCACGCTCTGGGGCGCGGTGGTGCGCCTCGCCGAGGGGCCGCGGGTGGAGGTGCAGACGAGGAAGCGGGTTCGGCCGAAGAAGACCGCAGGCTGACGCAGCCCGTCCGAGCGGCGCGCGCCCGCCCGTCAAAAACAGCCTCTCCGGACGCGCGAAAGGGAAAAATGGCTTCAGCGCAGGAACACGCGCCAAAGGATCGCCAACGTCATGGCGAGATTGAAGCCGATCATCCATTTGAGCAGATTGAGTTCGCCCTTGAGCTCGGACATCGTCGTCCTGAAATCGGCGAGCGCGTGATCGACGCCGTCGAAGCGGTTTTCGTAAGAGGCGAGTTCCGCAGCGGCCTGTCTGGCCTTCTCTGGCGAAGCCCCAGCCTCGACCAAAGCCTCGCGCAGTGAGCCGAGCTCCAATGCCATGCCACCCTCCTCGCCAGTCATTAGCCTAAGACGGAAAAGCGGTGAAGGAAAGACGGCTGGTTCAGGCTGACGAGCCGGTACGGCCAAAGCGACGTCCGGCCGAGCCGCGGCGCGCCGGCGCCGGCCCAAAAAAGAGAGGCTCCCCAGACCTTCGCCCGGAGAGCCTCGAACGAGGCGACGGTGGGAGGAGCCGCCGCCTTACTGCTTCGGCGCTTCGGCGGGCGCCGGCGCCATGTGGTGGTGGTGATGATGATGGTGATGGTGATGGTGATGGTGATGGTGATGGTGGTGATGGTGATGGTGCGCGTGATGCGCCATCGGAGCCGCGGGGGCGGGAGCGGCTTCCTGCGCGACCGCATAGCCGGCGAGGCCGATCGTCAGCGCGGCGGCGGCGACAAGGCTCTTGATCATGGACGAATTCCTCTCGAGCAAGGCCCCAGCGGCCTTCGCTGCGAAGATTGACGCGCCGCGCCTGAACTCGAGATGAACCGAACGTGGCGCGCGTGACTTCGCAGCGGATTTCGTGCTCAAGAGGCGGCGCGCGGCAGGACGAAAGGAACGTGAGGATGGCGGTCAACAGCATGACGGGCTTCGCCCGCGCGACCGGCGCGGCCGGGGCGTGGCGCTGGGCATTCGAAGTCAAGACCGTCAACGCCAAGGGCCTCGACATCCGGGTGAAGATGCCGCCGCCGTTCGACCGGGTCGAAGCCGAGGCCCGCGCCCGTCTCGCCAAGGTCCTCGCGCGCGGGACGTGTTTCGCCAGCCTGACCCCCCAGCGTGAGGGGAGCGCAAGCGCGCCGCGCATCGACGAAGCCGCGCTCGCCGCGCTCGCCGCCGCCGCCCGCGCCGCCGCCGACAAGGCGGGCCTCGCGCCCCCGACCATGGACGGGCTCCTCGCCGTGCGCGGCGTGGTGGAGATCTCCGAGGCCGAGGAGGACGAGGCGGCGGTGGCCGCGGCCTGCGCCGCCGCGCTCGCGAGCCTCGACGAGGCTCTGGCCGCGCTCGCCGCCGCCCGCCGCACCGAGGGCGAGGCGCTGGCCGCGGTGATGCGGGAACGGCTCGACGCGATCGAAACGCTGACGCAAGCCGCCGACGCCAATCCGGCGCGCAAGCCAGAGGCGATCCGGGCGCGGCTGGCCGAAAACATTGCGGCGCTGATGGAATCCGGCCGCGGCTTCGACGAGAACCGGCTCCACCAGGAGGCGATTCTGCTCGCCTCCAAGGCCGACATCCGCGAGGAGCTCGACCGGCTGAAGACCCATGTCGCGGCGGCGCGCGCGCTGCTCGACGAGGGCGGGGCGATGGGGCGCCGGCTGGACTTCCTCGCCCAGGAATTCTCCCGCGAGGCGAGCACGCTGTGCGCCAAGGCCAACGCCGTCAGCCTGACCGCGCAGGGACTTGAACTGAGGGCGCAAATCGAGCAATTCCGCGAGCAGGCGCAGAACATCGAATGAGAGCGGGACGATGACCATCAGCCGGCGCGGCATGATCCTGATCCTGTCCTCGCCCTCGGGCGCGGGCAAGACGACGCTGACCCGCATGCTGATGCAGGACAAGGCGCTCGACCTGACGCTTTCGGTGTCGGTCACCACCCGGCCGCGCCGGTCGTCGGAGGTGGACGGCATCCACTACCGCTTCGTCGACCGCCGCGCGTTCGACCGCATGAAGGCGGACGGCGACCTCCTGGAATGGGCGGAAGTCCACGGCAACGCCTACGGCACCCCGCGCGCCCCCGTCGACAAGGTGCTCGCGGAAGGGCGCGACATGCTGTTCGACGTCGATTGGCAGGGCGCGCAGCAGGTCCGCCAGCGAATTGGCGACGACGTCGTCTCGATCTTCGTCCTGCCGCCCTCGATGACGGAACTGCGCGCCCGGCTCGAGCGCCGGAACGAGGACTCGGCCGCCACCATCGAGAAGCGGCTGGAGGCGGCGCGGCACGAGATCGAGCGCTGGCGCAACTACCATTACGTCATCGTCAACGACGACCTCCAGCGCGCCTACCGCGACGTGCTGGCGATCGTCACCGCCGAACGGCTGAAGGTGCGCCGGGTGCAGGCGGGGGTGGAGGGGTTCGTGGAGGGGCTGGTGCGGGGTTAGGGGGCGGGCGGGGCGGTAAGGCGATGCTGGAACCTCGCCGTGAGCTTGTCGAAGGACACTCCAGCGAGCACGAACGTCGCTATTTCCTTCGGAATTGGGGAATTCGGAGACACTTGCGCTAAGTCGACATTCCATTCTGCGAGCTTCACGATTATTGGATTGTTGGGGATTGAATTAGGTGTCGCCGTGTTCCGTCACCGTCTTCCTACCAGTTCGGCGCATCGACGCCGGCGAGACCTCGGCGCGGCGCGGCCACGATTACATCAGCCTGTTCATCGACATGGCCAGGCGCAAGGTGGTCTATGCGGCCGACGGCAAGGATGCGGCCACGGTGAAGGCGTTCGCGGATTTTCTCGAGGCCCATGGCGGCAGGCGCGAGGCGGTGGCCGACGCCAGCATAGACATGGGGGCGGCGTTCGAGGCGGGGATCAAGGAGAACTTCCCCGAGGCCGAGATCACGTTCGACAAGTTCCACGTCATCAAGCTCGCCAACGAGGCCGTCGATGAAGTGCGGCGTCAGGAGGCGAAAAACAACTTCCAGATCAAGGGCCGGCGCTACATCTTCCTGAAGAACGCCGATCATCTGACGCGGGAGGAGAAGGAGGCGCTGTCCCGGCTGGAAGCGCAGAGCCTGGACACGATCCAGGCGACGCAGATCCGCATGAAGCTGCAAGATCTGTCCAAAAAGGACGCCAAGACCGCCCGGCGCTTCCTCGAGCGCTGGAACGCCTGGGTCCAGGTCTGCGATCTCAGCCCGATGAAGCGGCTGGCCAACACGATCATGGGCAAGGCCGAGGGCATTCTCAGATCGATCGACACCGGCCTTTCCAACGGCGTCCTCGAAGCCATCAACGGCAACGTCCAGGCCGCCAAGCGCAAGGCCAAAGGATACCGCA
>CAIZGR010000683.1 GCA_903932535.1 uncultured Hyphomicrobiales bacterium
CCTGACCTCCGGCCAGGTCAGGCCCTCCCAGTCGCCGAACGTCAGCTCTTTCAGCGCCGGGTCGAGCCGGTAGCGGGCGGGCTTCAGGTTCATCGCGCGGCGGGCGAGCTCCATCGTCTCGCGGGTGCGCAGGAGCGGCGAGGCGACGAACGCCTCCGCCGCCTCGAGCCGGTCGATCTCGGCCCCCATGCGGGCGCGCAGCGCCTGCCCGACCGCGCGCGCCTGATCGCGGCCGCGCGCCCCGAGGGGAATGTCGCGCTGTCCCTGCAGCCGGTTCTCGGCGTTGTACGGCGTTTCGCCGTGGCGGACGAAAATGAGGCGGTGAGGAAAAGCGGTCAAAGGCGGAGGCCCCTCGGCAAAGCAGGTTCGATCGGCGCCCGATTTGCTCTACCGGGGCGCCTCGTGGCAAGGGGCGGATCGAGTCCGGCGCGCGCGCTTCGCCTCGGACCGCCGGCCGGAGACATCGGGAACATGGACTGGCTCATCGATCACCCGCTGCCGCTCTTCGGGGCGATGCTGCTGCTTTTCCTCGGATGCACCCGGGCGGGCGCGCTCGCCCGCATTCACGGCCACAAGCTGACGCCGGCCGAGCGGGGGGAATTCGACCTCGTCCGCAGCGCGATGTTCACGCTCTTCGGACTGATCGTCGGCTTCGCCATCTCGATGGCGGTCAGCCGCTACGACCTGCGCAAGAGCCTCGAGGAATCGGAGGCCAACGCGATCGGCGCCGAATACGTCCGCCTCGACTTCATGCCCGCCGGCGTCGCGTCCAAGGCGCGCGCGCTGCTCGTCGTCTTCGCCGACCAGCGCATCGCCTACTATGGCGGCGGGAACGCGGAAGAACTGGCGCGCAACGCGGCCGACACGGCCCGGACGATGACCGCGCTCTGGTCCGCGATCGCGCCGGAAATCAGCGTGCATCCGACCCCCGTCACGGCGCTCGTCGCCTCGGGCATGAACGACGTCCTCAACGCCTACGGCTACACGCTGGCCGCGTTCCGCAACCGCCTGCCGATCGAGGTGTGGCTGCTGCTGATCGGCGTCGCGGCCTCGTGCAATTTTCTCATCGGCTTCGGGGCCGAGAAGCTGTCGTCGTGGACCCTCGGCATCCTGCCCCTGACCGCGTCGCTGGCGATTCTGCTGATCGCCGACGTCGAGGGGCCGCACAACGGCTTCGTCCGGGTGGACTCGACCAACCTGATCGACGCGGCGTCGTCGATGCGAGGGCCGTAGCGCGAGATCGCCGGCGACGCCTGCCGGCCGCCACCGCCACGCGGACGCCGCGGCCGGAAGCGCGCGTTCGCGGCCGGCGCTATGGACGGCGGCGGCGCGCGAGGGGCGGGCGGTGGCGGAGCGCCAGCCGGCGCCTCACGCGCGCACCCGCTGAACGCCATTCCCGGATTTCCGTTACCGCGTCCGCCATTCGGACCCGCAACGCCCGCTTCACCTCGGCTCCCGGCTTCAACCGCCTCGGACGAAGGGTCCCCTCGGGCCGGCGGAGGATCGTTCCTGGGGCCGCGGCCGGGGCGCCCGCCTCAGCCCTGCGCGCGGCTCAGCATCGCGTTCGTCGGGCCGAGCGCGGTCAGCACCTTGACCTCCGCGCCGCGGAAGACGGCCATTTTGGCCAGTCCCGTCTTCCCGGAGCCGGCGTCCAGGTTGATGCGGAAGTTGCGGATCTGCTCCTCGTGGCTCGGATCGGGGCGGGCGTCGTTCGGGGTGTGGCCGTGGACGACGAGATAGCCGCCGAAGCCGCCGGGACCGGGCGAGGCTTCCAGGAAGGGCCAGCGCACCCAGGCCCAGTGCATGTCCTCGTGGACCTCCGCGAGCGGCGTGTTCCACGGCACGGCGAGAAACCGCTCGAGGTCGACGCCGGGATTGACCCCCGCATGGACGAAGAGAACGTTCCCCGAGCGCCAGTTCGCGCGCAAGGTCTCGAGCCAGGCCCGGATGCGATGCGGCAGCGCCACCCGAATGACCGTCAGCAGCTCTTCCGGTCCGGCGGGCTCGACCTCGAAGTCGACGAACTGCCGAACCACCGCGCCGCCGCCGTTGCGCAGCCAGTTCGCGAGCGCATGCAGCGCGTCGTCCCAGGGGGCGCTCGCGTCGAGCGCGAGCCGCATCATCGTCTCGTGGTTGCCCATCAACCCGATCTGCGCGTCCGCGCCGATCCGCGCCCCCGCCCCGATCGCCAGATCGATCGTCCCGATGCTGTCGGGGCCGCGGTCGACGAGATCGCCGAGGAAGACCAGCGCCCGCCGCGCCCGCCGCCGCGGCTCGCCCGCCGCTTCGTCGAGCAGGGCGTGAAGCAGATCGGTCCGGCCGTGCAGATCGCCGATGGCGAAGACTTCCGTGTCCGCGGCGACGGCGCGCGGCAAGATAAAGGTCTGTCGGTCGACGATGGCCGCCATGATTCGCATTCCCCCGGGCGCGACCATTGCACGCCTCTCGCAGGGCGCGCTAGGATCGCATCCATGTTCCTGACCTTCTTCGCCAACCTTCGGCAGGCGCACGTCCCGGTCACGCCGCGCGAGTATCTCGACCTCATGCGCGCGCTCGAGGGCGATCTCGCGGAGAAATCGGTCGACGAGTTCTATCGCCTGTCGCGCGCCGTTCTCGTGAAGGACGAACGCAACCTCGACCGGTTCGACGTGGTTTTTTCGTCCACGTTCAAGGGCGTCCTCACGCTCGGCGCAGCGGTCGAGGCCGAGGAGCTGCCCGAGGAATGGCTGCGCCGCATGGCCGAGCGCTTCCTCAGCCCGGAGGAGCGGGCGGAGATCGACAAGCTCGGCTTCGACAAGCTGATGGAGACCCTGCGCCAGCGCCTCGCCGAGCAGAAGGGGCGCCACCAGGGCGGCTCGAAGTGGATCGGCACGGGGGGAACCTCGCCGTTCGGCGCTTACGGCGACCATCCCGAGGGGGTGCGGATCGGCCAGGACAAGGGCCGGCGCGGCAGCGCGGTCAAGGTGTGGGACAAGCGGGAGTTCAAGGACTTCGACGGCGACGCCGAGCTGGGCCCACGCAACCTCAAGGTCGCGCTCCGCAGGCTGAGACGCTTCGCCCGCGAGGGCGCGGCCGAAGAGCTCGATCTCGACGGCACCATCCGCTCGACCGCCGACAAGGGCTACATCGACGTGCAGTTGCGCCCGGAACGGCGCAACGCCGTCAAGGTGCTGCTGTTCCTCGACGTCGGCGGCTCTATGGACTGGCACGTCGAGGCGGCCGAGCACCTCTTCTCCGCGGCGCAGAGCCAGTTCAAGCGGCTCGAGCACTTCTACTTCCACAATTGCCTGTACGAGAGCGTGTGGAAGAACAACCGCCGCCGCGCCGAGGAGCGGACGTCCACGCGCGACCTCCTCAATTCCTATGGGCGGGACTATCGGGTGGTGTTCGTCGGCGACGCGTCGATGAGCCCCTGGGAGATCGTTTCGCCCGGCGGCTCGGTCGAGCACCTCAATCCGGAACCCGGCCGGCTGTGGCTCGAGCGCGCCATCGCCACATGGCCGCGAACGGTCTGGATCAATCCGACCCCGGAGCCGCACTGGGCCTATTCGCAGTCGACCCAGATCATCGCCGGCATTTTCCAGCGGCGGATGTTCCCGCTCACGCCCGACGGCGTCGAGGCGGCGATGAAGGCGCTCGCCGCCTGAACGTCACGATGCCGGGGGCGTTTCACGCTCATGGAACGCGCCGCCTCTCCCGAGGCGCGCCGCCGCCGCCCTTTACGCCGTCACCGCACCACGAGCACCGAGCACTGGGCGTGGCGCACGATCGTCTTGGCGTTCGATCCGAGCAGATAGTCGCTCATCACCGGGCGGTGGGAGCCCACGACGATGAGGTCGGCGTTCCAGTCCGCCGCCTCCTGCAACAGCTCGTGGAAGATGCCGCCGGCCCGGGCGGCGCCGCTCTTCCGATCGGCCGGCAGGTCGACCTTGGCGACGAGCTCGTCGAGCTGCTCCGTCGCCCGCTTGGTCTGCTCGGCGTCGAAGTCCGCGGGCACATATTCCATGAAGGTCGCCGGCACCACCGGCTGCACGTTGACCAGCCGGAGGGCGCCGCCCCATGCTTTGGCCAGCTCCAGCGCCTCGGCCATTCCTTTGGGCGTCGCCGAAGCTTCGGCGAGGTCGACCGCAAGGATAATACGCTTGTACATGGTAACCCTCCATTCGGGTCCACGCTTTCGGGACCGGATCCCGGAGCCAAAGTGAAGCGTGCGCGTCGCTCTGGCAAGCCGCCTGCGGCAAAATGGCCCGTTTCGCCCCGTCTCCGGCTCGTGAAGGCCGCCGCCGGCGGCCCTCGGACGATAGTCGTTGTTCCGTCGGCGCGGTGTCGCTATAAGGCCGCCAAAATCCACTGGGGACAGGGATCAGGAATGAACGATTTCGGCTCTGAAAGCTACAAGCCGTCGGACGCGGAACCGTTCATGAACGAGCGACAGCGCGAATATTTCCGGCGCAAGCTGATTGCGTGGCGCGAATCGATACTCGCCGAAAGCCGCGACACGCTGAACGCGCTCCAGCACGAGAGCGAGAACCATCCGGACATCGCCGACCGCGCGTCGTCGGAGACCGACCGCGCCATCGAACTGCGCGCCCGCGACCGGCAGCGCAAGCTGATCTCCAAGATCGAGAGCGCGCTGGCGCGGATCGAGGACGGCTCCTACGGCTATTGCGTCGAGACCGGAGACCCGATCTCGCTGCGGCGTCTCGACGCCAGGCCAATCGCGACGCTCTCGGTCGAGGCGCAGGAGCGCCACGAGCGCCGCGAGAAGATCTACCGGGACGACTGACCGCCGCCGCCGCGCCCCGGCGCCCGCCTGCCCCCCGCCGTCGTTCACAAGCGCCCCGGATCGAGTCCGGAAGAGACG
>CAIZGR010000684.1 GCA_903932535.1 uncultured Hyphomicrobiales bacterium
GCGAAATTGTCGCGGATCTATCGAGCGTCACGACTCCCCAGTTGCTCGATCTGGCGCGAGAGGCGCTGCGTCCGTGATCCTTCGCCGGCACTGCGGGAACAGGCCTCACCCTCGAGGTCGAGAGACATGTCTGATCAACCGTTTTGGACGCGCAGTCCAGCTGAGGCCGCGTCGGCGTTGGGTCGCGGGTTCGCTGGGCTGGCATCTGCAAAGGCCATCCTACGTCATCCTACGTCTGCACAAATACGGCCGCGACGCGGTCGCGCAGGTGAGGGAAGCCGGGCTGATCGTCTCAAGTCGGCCGCAGGCTGCTCGAGCCCGGCCTGGTCCTGACAGCCTCAGCACATCGTGTCGGCGGCGACAGGCGATGCGGCGAGCGCTGGGATTATCCTCGTCATCCTCGGCGTGTCGGTGACGTTGGACACGGTGCAGGAAGGCAGCGCCAAGCGGGCGGCCGAAGCGCTTCGACAGTCCGAGGTGCTGAAGGCGGAGGTCAGGCGCGATGGAAACTTCGCGTCCATCGACGCGGAGACCGTGGTCCCGGCGACGTCTTCCGGGTCTGCGTCGGTGACATCATTCCCGCCGACGCGCTCGTGCTGCAGGCCAACGCACTCTCCGCCAACGAGGCGGCGCTGACGGGCGGAGCCCTACGGCGTCGTCAAACGGCCGGGCGAGGCAAGTGGTGAGACCCCGGCGGAGGCCAGCAACGCGCTCTTCCGCGGCGCCGTGGGCCTGTCAGGCGACGTGGTGGCGCTTGGGCGGTCGGCACCGGCGCGAACACGCTGTTCGGCGAGGCGGAGAAGTCTCTGAACGCCGCCGCGGAGATTTCGCCGTTCCAATTCGACCTGAGGGCGCTGGGGTTCCTCGTGGCGCGCGCGACGGGCGTTCTGGTTGTCGGCGTCCTGGCCGCCAACGTCGCCTTCGGCAGACCCCTAATCCAGTCGCTGATGCTCTCCGTGGCCCTCGCAGTGGGGCTCACGCCCGAACTCTTGCCGATGATCCCCACCGTCACCATGCCGCGCGGCGCGGATGGCGCGCAAGAAGGTGAGCGTCAAGCGCCTGTCGGCGATCGACGATCTGGGCGCCATGACGGTCCTGTGCACGGACAAGACGCGCACGGTGACGCCTCAAGGGCGAGGACCTGGCGCCGGCCGCTGTTGTGGCGTCGACGGCGAGAGACGTCAACGGACTGGCGCCGATTTGCGGTCCCCGCGAAAGGAGGGTCGCGATCACAAAGACGACGAGCAATCAGGACGAAGGCGATCAATCCGATGAGCAGCGGCGTCTGGCGGAAGCCGGCA
Source organism: uncultured Hyphomicrobiales bacterium (assembly GCA_903932535.1). GTDB lineage: Bacteria > Pseudomonadota > Alphaproteobacteria > Rhizobiales > Beijerinckiaceae > Roseiarcus. The sequence continues at coordinate 1,302 of CAIZGR010000684.1, forward strand.
GCCCCAAATGAACTTCCGGAGTCCGAATTTTGGGCGTCGGCAGCAGGGCAACGAGATCGGCGGCGCTTGCTCTTGGTGGGACGCCGCTCGGCTGCTCGCCCGGCAGTGCGTCAATCAGCGCGGTCAATCGCACAGCCGCTGCTTCCCTCGGCATTCGCGCCAAGGTCCTCGCCTCCCGCCAGAGATCGACGTTGAGGCGAGCAAGCGGACAGGACGCTGAGCGTCGTCCCTTTGCGATCCTCGCCGATCGGCGCGCCGAGGAATTGGTCGAACTCGAGTCCGATCAGAGGCGACAGCGCGGCGTGGGTCATGATGCGACGCCATTGGAAACCGTCGCCGCCGAGAGCGCCGTTCAATCGCCCGCTCCAGGTCCGACACGCGGAAGGGCTTTTGAATGAGGACGGTTTCGGCGCTCAGCGGCACGCCTCGCAACGAATCCCCGGCCACGAACACGTGCGGGACAAACCCGCTTCGAAGGATCTCCTTGACCGCCGCGATGCCGCCCGCTTCTCCGAGTCCGACATCGACGATCATCA
>CAIZGR010000685.1 GCA_903932535.1 uncultured Hyphomicrobiales bacterium
GGGTTTTTGCCAGTGAGGCTCTTGGTTTTTCAGGGCTAACGATGCTAACGCCATCGGCTAACGAACCTAACGCCGCCCTCATGCTGTCGATTTCGCAGATCGCCGACCGCGATCAGGTGTCGAAGCCGACGGTTTCCCTCCACGTCAAGCGCCTGGTCGATCGTCACGGCCTGTTCGTCGAGCGCGACGGGCAGGGCCGCGTCGCCCGCGTCAACGTCGCGCAATACGACGTGCTGCGAAATCGCTTCGCCGATCCCTCCAAAGCCCAGGCGCCGGTCGCGCCGGCCTCGCCGCAGGTCGACAGCTACGACGAAGCGCTCCGCCGCAAGACGCTCTACGAGGCCGAACGGCGGCGCATGGAGCTCGAGCAGCTTAAGGGCCGCCTGATCCCCGTCGACGCCCTCGCCGACGCCCTGGACAGGGCCGCAGAGGTCGCCAAAGAGGCGCTGGCGGCTTTCGAGGACGCCGCCGACGACATCGCCGCCGCCGTGTCGCGCGACGGCGTGCGCGGCGTGCGCACCGAACTGAAACGCCTGCGCCACGAATTGACGACGCGGCAGATGGACGCCTTCGCCGGCGAAGCGCGCCGCCTGCGCGCCGAGATCCGCGACGACGTCAACGAATTGTCGGACACGCGCCAGTGATTCATCCCGGCGTCGGCGTCTTCGAGGGTCTCGCCGACCGCTGGCGCCCGCCCGAGCCGATGTCGCTGAGCCAATGGCTGGGCGAAAATCTCGTGCTGGTCGATGGCGACGGCGCCGGGCGGCCGTGGTCGATCAAGGGCGCGCCCTATCTGGCCGAGATCGCCGACTGCCTGGTTGACGATCACCCCTGCAACCTGGTGACTATCCGCAAGAGCCAGCAATCGGGCGCCTCGATCCTGGCGCTGGGCTGGTGCCTCTACATCGCCGACCGCGAGCCCGCCAATACGCTTTACGCGGCGCCCTCGATCGACGCGCTGCGCGACCTCAACGCCGGCAAGCTGCAACCGCTGATCGACGCCTGGGCCAAAAAGATCGGGCGAAACGTCATCCGGCCGCAGACTTCGCGCAGCGCCGACGGCTCCTCGACCTACGAAAAGGCGTTCGCCGGCGGCCGTCTCTGGCTCGGCAACGCCAACGCGGTCATGGACCTCTCGTCGAAGACGGTCAAAAAAGGCGTCAAGGACGAATTGTCGAAATGGCAGGACATTCCGGGTTACGGCGACCCCGAAACCCTGTTTTTCGGTCGCTTCACGGCGTTCCGGCGCCGCCGCAACTACAAGATTCTGGAAATCTCGACGCCGGAAGTCGACAAGGGCGACCCGGCCGCCGAAGGCCATTGCCGCATCGACCGTTCGTTCCGCGAAGGCGATCAACGGTTCTGGAATTGCCCGTGTCCGTGGTGCGGCGTCGCCTTCGTGCACGACTTCAAGCAGTTTCGCATCGATCCCGAGACGCCGGCCAAGAGTTTCTATCCCTGCCCGCATTGCGGCGGCGTCATCGACGACGCGCTGCGCCCCGCCATGCTGCGCGCCGGCGCGTGGCGCGCGGCGGCGCCGGGCGCGTCGCGGCATCCGAGCTTTCACATCGACGCGTTCATTTCGCTGATGATGAGCTATGAGGCCATCGCCGAGGACTGGCTGAAGGCCGAGCGCAAGGGCGAAATCGGCCGCAAGGACTTCTCCAACCTGACGCTGGGCCTGCCTTACGAATACAAGGGCGACGCCCCCGATCACGTCCGGCTGCTGGAGCGGCGCGAGGAGGGCCTGAAGCGCGGCCATATTCCGCCGCGCGGCCTGATCCTCACCGCCGCCGCCGACGTGCAGATGCGCGGCATCTGGTTCGAAGCGGTCGCCTGGGCGCCGACGCGCGAAAGCTGGACGGTCGAGGCCCGTTATTTCGACGGATCGACCGAATCGCCCGACGGCGAAGCCTTCGTGCAGCTCGCCGAATGGCTGGATCGCGACTGGCCCGACGCTTTCGGTCGCACGCGCCGCCTCGACGCGCTGGCGATCGACACGGGTTATCGCACGCATGTCGTCTACGCCTGGGCGCGCCGCCAAGCGCACCGCATCAACCCCAACACCGGCGCGGCGGTGGTGCATCCGGTCAAGGGCATTGAAGGCTGGGGCCGCCCCGCCATCGGCACGCCCAGCCTCGTCGACATCGACCTCGACGGCGCGAAGATCCTGAAAGGTTCGAAGGTCTGGCCGATCGGCACCTGGCCGTTGAAATCGTCGTTCTACGCGGATCTGGGCAAACCCGGCCGCAAATCGGGCCTGGCGGATGATCCGCCCGGCTATTGCCATTTCGGCGAATGGCTCGACGAGAATTATTTCCGCCAGATCA
>CAIZGR010000686.1 GCA_903932535.1 uncultured Hyphomicrobiales bacterium
ACCGTTCCCCCCGAACGAATGAAGGGCGCCCGAGAGCACCGCGTCCCGCTCAGCGACCGCGCCTTCGCGATTCTCGCCGCAATGAAAAAGGCAAAGGTCTCAGATTTTGCGTTCCCGAGCCGTCAACGCGATAAACCGCTATCTGTCATGGCGCTGGAAATGGTCTTGCGCCGCATGGGCGTCGACGTGACCGTGCATGGCTTCCGATCGACGTTCCGAGATTGGGCGGGGAACGAAACGCACTTCCCGCGAGAGCTTGCGGAGCACGCGCTCGCGCATGTCATCGGCGACAAAGCCGAACAGGCTTACCGGCGAGGCGATGCGCTGGAAAAGCGCCGCGCTTTGATGACGGCTTGGGCGACCTATTGCGAGCCGCCAACCGGCGAAAACATTATAGCGCTCAGACGCAACGCCTGATGAACGGCCCGCCGTCAGCGAATGCATGAGGCCAGCGAAGGCGTGCCGTTACCGAAACCGCGCTTCGAAACAATCGCCGGGTCGGCGAGCATCGGCGCACCGTCAGCCGATAATGCAGGCGTCAAGCGCGGCATTATCCACCGAGACTGCGCGCTTAATCTCCCTTAGGCGGCGCTGAACTTCGCCGAAATCGACGGGGTGACGCTCGCGCATGTAGCGCATTTTTCCCGAGTTTTCGGCCACAAACGCTGTGCAATGCCGGCAAACCAGCGACGTTGTTCCGAATGTGTAGTACTCCGGTATTTCGACGCCCTCGCGCTTGAGAAAGGCGAAGACCTGATCGTGCGTCCATTTGTGGACTGGCAAAAGAACTTCTGCCCCGTCAACGATGGATCCGTCACAATCAAGGCCTTTGCGTTCGTCCGTCGCCTTCGTCCCCAAAATCACAAGCGTGGGGCGAAATTCCCGCAGAAAATTCACCATCGGGCCCCAAAGGTTTGCGCCACAGCACACCGGCCACCCCTGCATGATAGGTAGGTTATGGCGGTTCACGATGCGGCCGAGGGGCGTACGACTTACGGGGAGCAAATCCACCGGCCAACCCATTGCGGCGATGTGGCTCGGCTGATCGGCTTTTATTTCGACGAAATACGGGACGCGCGCCCTGACCGCGTCCATGAGCTCAACCGTTTCCGGAAATGCGTCCCCGCTATTCGCCCAGGCGACAGTTATTTTTTCCAAATGGTCGCGCACCATTTGCAGCGACGCGAGCGAGTCCTTGCCTCCGGAAAACTGCATCACAATCCGCTCATGGCGGGCGATTATGTCGGCCATTCGGGCGCGCTCGGCTTCGATCCATTCGGGGTCATAGGGGCGCGGGTCAGCCATGAAGGTATCTCCTTTTTGATGTGGTGCGTGAGGCAGGCGCGCCGAGCCACTTCCGGGACTCACCAGGCGGCCGCGCGACGTGTCCCGCTAGGATGAGCCGGCAAACCATCGAGGCCGCTGATGGGCCATCCGCGGGGCGGCGCGAGCCGCCGGACCAAGCAGTGTACCCAGAGCAACGACACTCATATCGCCGAGGCTTGTTGTTTGAAGGTCCGAATGATTGCGCGCAATGCGCGCCTCTCGGCAATCGCCGCCTTTGTCGAGAGGCCATGACGGAAGTTTCCGTTACGCTTACCGTGCGGTGCGCCAATCCCGTCAGCGCCGCCGTGAAGCTTGCATCTTTTTCGGCCTGTCGCGGCGTGGCGCTGACACGGTTTCCCGCTTCGCGTCTTCGCCAGGCAACGCGGCGCAAGCCGGAGCGGCAAGGGTTCGCAGCTCAGGCGATCCGTGGGGTTGAGGGGAGAATTCTCCCGCAACCCCTCCCCCTGCTCCCGTACCGACGTTGCCGATGATCGCATTTCCGGTGACGTGCACATGCCTAATTTCCATCGTCTGAGCGCCGCCGCGCTTGAGCTTCGTCAGCGCCTCAATTTGGGCGACGAACGTGCGCTGAAACCGCGTCGCCATCGTGCCGTAAGCGTTAAGCGCATCGAGAGTTTCGGCGCGTCGCGTGCGGCCTATGAAGTGCATCGCCAAGGCGTGCGTCGCGGCCGCCTGCGAGGCAAGCATCGCGGATAGCTCGTCATCTGGCCGTGAACCGTCGATTACGGCGAGCGCGGCGTTGACCTCGCCTCGATCGGGCGAGGCTTTGTCCCTCGGCTTGAGCGCGTCCATAATCCGCAGAATTTCGGCCGTCAGGAAATCGTCGCTCGTGCTGCCGAAAGCGTCGCGTGCGATGTCGCTATGCGCCTGCAAATCGTTGTGCTCGGCGGTTACAGCTAGGCCCGTTGGCGTTGCCTTGAAGGCGACAGAGAAGCGCGAGAGGCGGCCCTTGGTTCGCGTCCTGGCCTGTTCGGCGCGCGCGCGCGTGCGAGCGTCTGGCGGCGGCGCGGCGTCACCTTCCGTTGGAAGGGCGGCAGGCGTTTTCTTTGCGGCGGGCTTCAATGCTTGGTCTCCTTCGTGGGTGAAAGTGACAGCCTCATCGGGACGGCGATTGGGCAAGAGGCCGCGCGTCACTTGCGGCCCTCGCGCTGAATTCCGGCCCAGCCGATCAACGCGGCCTCTGCGCGGTCAACGTGCTTTTTGAGAGCAAAACTTTCCGCCATCGCAGGCCAGCGAGCGATAGCGCGGGCGCGCGCCTGATCTTTGTTTTCGGCGCCAGGCGCGACATTGGCGAGGCGCTTCCACGTCGGCGGGGTCAGGAAAGCGATAGGGAGGCCAAGGGCGCCCGCCGCGCCTTCAATGACGCCTCGCGCCCGGCCAAACGAGAAAGCCGACGCCTTGGCGTCTGTAGGGCGCGCGCTGACGAACTCGCAGAAGATGCGCACGCCGTGAGTGCGCGCCAGAAGCGAGGCGAGCAAGGGCGCGTTCGTCGCCGGACGGCCCGAGCTTTCCTCAAGGGACGGCATGTCGTGAACTTCTAGAAGCTCGCCGGTCTCGTCGAGCACCGCGATTGCGCCGTGAGCGCCGGGGTCAATCCCGATGATGCGGGTCATGGTTCGATCCTGTTGAGGACGGGACATGCAGGACAGGACGGGACATTGCGGGACATTTGTCCCGCCATTGCCCGGCGGTTAGCGGGACAGGACAGGACACCCCCCTTTAGGGGTGTCCCGGAATGTCCCGCCGTCCGGATGGTCAGTGTAGCCAAAGCATCCTCCTACCGGCGACGGCCCCGGCGACGATGTCCTTAGCGTCGAGCATGGCCTTGAGTGCACGACCGAACGCCTTGCGGCGGCGCTCGGCGATCTTGTCGGCGTCTTCGTCATCGTCGCGCTGTTCGGCGAGCGCGGCGTAGTAGCGTTCGCGGACGCGATCTTCGTCCACCGCGCGCAAGGACGGCCCGTCAATGAACGGCCGGATCATCTCCCCTGCCTCGTCTATGGATCGCGCGATAACTTCGCGTAGCAGGCGCTGAGAACGCGGGACCGAAGGCGCGCGTTTACTCGTCTCCGGCGCGGCGGCGTCGGCAATGGTCTCCACAATGAGCGTCGAGATTTCCTCGCCGTCATCGTCGTGCGTGACCGTCACGCGTGACAGGTTTGCCGTAAGCCGAACGTCGCACGCCTCATCCTTCAGCTTTTGCAAGGTGAGCGTCGCCGACAGGCTACCCTCTTGGCGCTCGCACAAAAGCTGAGCGTCGAGGGCGCCATGAAGGGACGAATGTCCGCGCATTCGCTGTTGAGCGCCCTCGCCGAGGCCGACGTGATGAACGATCAGCACAAGCGCGCCGAATTTCGCTGCGAGCCTCGCCGCATTGCCAACAAAGGCGGTCATTCCCGCCCCGTTCTCGTCGGCCGCACCGAGCGTTTGCGCCAGCGTGTCCAACACGATCAGGCCGGGGCGAACGCCTGCCGCTTCGATGTCCGCAATGAGGGGGGCGAGGTCGCCGGGGTCCGCGCCGAGGTTGGGCGCTGCGCTGACGAGATAGAACGGGACGGAGGCCGGGAGATTGGGCCAAGCGCGCGCATAGCCTTCCTTCCGCTTCCTAAGCCCGCCTGAGCCCTCAGCGGCGATATAGACGACGGGAGCCTGATTGACGCGCCTCCCCGCCCAATCCCAGCCGAGTGCGACGCACAGCGCGATGTTGACGGCAACGAAGCTTTTCAGGCTCCCGGGTCTGCCGTACAGCGCCGCCAGCCCGGAGCGGGGCAAGAGGCGTTTGATTGCCCATTCCTCGCCGCCGGCAAAGGTGATATCGCCCCACGGCTCCAACGGGAAACGGCGTCGATCCGGGCCGGGAACGCGAGCGGCCCCGGTATCGGTGAGGTCGCGGAAGCCCTTGGGCGCGGGTGGTGTCGCAACACGGATCATGCGACCCTCCGCTGTTCGCGCACGAGAATGCGCGGCGGCCCAAGGCGAAGCTTCGCATGAAGCTCCCGACCAAAGGCCGCGTCGTCAACCGCCAGCGGCTCGCCGCCGCAAAGCAGTTTCGTGGCGGCCGGAAAGTCCGCAATCACGATCCCGTCGCGCCCGGCCCGTAGCCATTCGAGCGGGGTTTGATAAACGGCGAGGGGTTCGATGCGCGGCCCGTAGAGCCGATGCATTCCGAGGATCGAAAGAGAGCGCCGCCAGCGCGCCGCGCGCATCGTTTCGAGGTCAAGCGCCACAAGGTCATGCGTCCGGCCATCTATATCGAGCATCGGAACGATGACGGCGAGAACGGCCCCGCTCGCATCGGGCAAGTTGTGCGCGAATTCGAATGCGCCGCTCGGCAGAAATTTGACGGCGGCAAAGCGCAAGGCGGCGAAGTTACCGCCGCCAGTCACGGCCCGTTCACGAACGCCGAGAGCGTAAAGGCGCTCCCAAACATCACGGACGCTCACAACGTCTTGGCAAAGGCCAAGCTCTGCTTCGGCCTGTGTCATGCCGGCCGCTCCCCGAATGCGAGGACGGCGAGCGTCGCCAGCGCCGCCGGGTCGACCATACCGACGCGGCGCGAAAGGAAGGCGAGTTGCAGCGGGAGCGGGGAGCGGCTATCTTCAACGGTATTCGTCAGCAAACGAAATCCCCGAACCCGGCCCGCATCCCCCGATGCGTTGGCCGGGCTTGTTTTGAGGCGGGTCACGGCTCTCAAGCTGCCTCCGGCGCGGTTGCGGGCGACGTGAGGCGCGCAATTTCGCTTTCGGGAACGAGCGTGCGGCCGGCGATTTTGATCAATCGGATCTCGCCGCGTTTGGCCATAGCGTACAGGCTGACGCGGCCGATCCCGAGCCGATGACAACCTTCGTTGATTGGCCAAGCGGCGCGCGGCGCTTCGTTGGCAGGCTTAGTCTTCATTTTGAACCGTCCTCAGAATTCAGGGCGGTTTGTTATCAATCACGCATATTCGCCATTTGCCAGCAAGTCGTGTTCCGGTAATCCGGGATTGCCAGACCTTGCCTTCTTAGGGGGTTAATCCCTTGGCTTTTCGGTACTCCGCGAGCGCTCTTATAGCAGTTGCTTTGCCAACGCCGTATTTTTTGCAATATTCCTCGATCATGAGATATTCTTTATTGTCCGACCCAACGTATTTATGGACACGCTCGCCAATAACTATATCTTCAATGAATTTCCTTGTGTCACTTTTTCTCTGTCCTTTAGCCTTTATAATTTCCAAGCGCGGATTTGCCGAGCTTGTCTCTTCAAGCGCGAGAACCAAATAAGTCTTAACCGTTTCGGGAAGCGCGTCGTTTGCCCGAATGATACGCGCAAGAGCTTCACGGCCCGATGGCTCGCCGGGCGCTACGTGCTTTTCCTGGCCTCTAAGCCATCGGATTGCCGCATCCTCAACTAAATCGCCCAAGCGCGGCTCCATTCAAAACGGCGGCGAAGCTGTTTCGCGATGTGCGTCGCAGTTCGCAATTATCTCACGCAGGCACCAAGCGGCCAAGAGCCGCCGAGTTGCCCGGGCGGTTTGACCTCCTGTCACGTGAAGTGATGCGTGACCGTTACGCCTCCGGCAGCATCGCCGCGAAAAGCGCGTCGTGCTGCTCAGTGCCGAGACTGTCGAGGAAGCGGGCAAGGTAGCCGAGCTTCCGGCCCTGTTCGTCGAGCGTCGCGCAACGGTGTGAACAAAGCGCCAACATCGCGGCTTCCTCTACGGCGCACGTCTCTGTCCACCGCGCCTTCGCCGCCACCTGTGGCGCGAACAGGGCCTCAAGCCGCGCCAGCGTGGCGGATCGCTCGGCGGCGAAGATCGCGGCAACTTGCGCTCCGAGGTCGGGCGAGACGGATGCAATCGCCCTTGTCGCGCGGGCAAACAGGCGGAAGTCATGCTCGACGTGTTCGGCCGCGCTGTCCTGGCCCATTTCGGGGAAATAGGCGAAGCCGCCCGGCCCGTTGATGTAAGCGCCGTCTGCCGGCTTGGCGGCGTCGAGCGCATCAATCGCTGCACGGAAAGCCTGTAGCGCGTTGGCGTGCGCGGCAATCAGCTTTGCAAGGGCCTCGCCGCTGGCGGCCTTGGCGAGGCGCGGGGCGGTGAGCATGGCGGCCCCGGCGGCGAGTGAGCCGAGGGCGGCGCGGCGGTCGAGCGCGGGCATGGCTTGGGCGTTTACCCGAACGGTGTCGCTAGGCATTAGGCTTGCTCCGAATTGGCGGTACTGATACAATTAGAACAATAGCAGGAATGTTCTAATTAGGTCAATGGCCCTTGGCGACTTCCAACCAAATCCGAGCCGCGCGCGCCCTCTTGGGGAAGTCTCAGCCGGAGGTCGCGCTTGCGGCGGGCGTCTCGACGATGACGTTAAAGCGGGCCGAAGGGTCAGGGCAGCCGCCAGCGTCTCAAGAGGCCGTCGCCGCGATCCGCGCCGCCCTTGAAGCCGCCGGCGTCATCTTCGTGGATGAAAACGGCGAGGGGCCGGGCGTCAGGCTCAGGAAGTTGAAACAAGCCAGAGAACGGTAGGAGATCGTCACTCTATGGGTGAACACCCGAAGAATAAGCGCGGGTTCTTAGCCGCACAGCGAACGCGCCGGCTTGCCGCTCGTATCGAAGAGAGCGAAGCGGCCGGGCGTCCGCGATGGGAATTGGACGCACTTAAGGCCTCAATGGCGACGATCGGGGCGCCACTTACCGGCGATGAATTGCTTAGAAGGCGAGCCGCCGTCGAAGCCGCCGGCACCGAGTTTATCGCCGAGAATGGCGGCGGGGCTGGGTAAGGCTGAGGAAGTAAGGCGTGACCCCGGTTATATAGTGGTCGTAGGCACGCTAGCGCTTTCTTGCGACCAGACCTTGTTCGGCAAAGCGACGGGGGCCAGTTTCGGCCAACGGCGGGTAGGGTCGCGGCTGAAAAAGACCCACGGCGGCGGGCGACAGCCTGGATTAAGCTTCAGGACACCATGGTTGTGGACCTGTTCACCAGTGTTGTGCATTATCGGTGAATAAGCTCTGGTCGCCAATAGCTCACCCAAGGGGGCCACCTATGCCCAACCCATACCCACGTTTCGCGAAAATCGTTGTCACCTTCGAGCCGCGCGAAGACGGAGGGTTGAGAGCGTACTGCGATAGCGTGCCCGGCTTTGTCCTGTCCCACCGGGACCCTTCTCTCGTCGTCAAGGACGTTGCGCCGGTTCTGGAGCGGATGCTTTCTGAGATTTGGGGTCGGGAAGTTCATGCAGAACCCCTGCCCGAGCTAGGAGAGCTTCCGGAGGCTCAATTTGGGGATGACCCGGAGCGCCCGGTCGAAGGTCATCGAGATTATCTGGCGCACGTAGCCGCATAGGGATGATCGTAGATCGCTTTTTGCCTCGAGAAGTTTGGGAAGACAAACTTCGCAGTCGAGATTGCGCTCCTTGGAACGGAGGCGGCTCGCTAAATACCGGAGCAGAGTGGTGGAGGAAAGCCGGTGGCTATCCTTTTGTAGTCCCTATCGAGCCGGACGGCAGCTGCGAGTTTTGGGCCATACGGAAGATTTGCGACGACTTGGGTAAGCCCTCTCCAAAGCCCCCCTTTACACCCCGAGTTATCAAGTAAAGGGCGCCTCTGAGTAAGCGCGATCACCCCGCCCCGATGACGCTCGCCAACATGCGCGCCAACGGCGTGCGCGCCGTCATCGCCGAGTGTCGAGCCTGCCGTCACATGGGTGATGTCGTGGTAGACCAGCTCGAGGACGCGGTGTTTGTACCGGACGCTGGGCGTCGCATGGTTTGCTCGGCCTGCGGAGGCCGGCGCGTCGAGACGCGCCCCGCATGGCATACGGCAAAGCGGCCCGGCATGGGCGACTAAGCGGCCGGAGAGCGCTTAGCAGATCCGCTTGAGGACGTTGGAAACCGTCTTCGCGTCCCATTTTCCGCCGCGCGCCGTGGCGATCCCGCGACCGTCGAGGGCGGCGGCGATTTCCCGGAGCGTCTTCGCCCCGGCGGCCTGGGCGGCGCGGATCGCAGGCGCGACGGTCGCGGCGAAGGCATCGGCCCCGGCGACGTGCGAGGCGTTCGCGACTGCGCGGGCTTCCCCAAGGCGGGGGTTGCCGAGCGCCTGCCCGCGAGCCTTGGCAGCGGCAAGAGCGGCCTTCGTGCGGGCTGAAATCACGGCGCGCTCTTTCTCGGCGAGGGCGGCGTACAGGTGGAGCATGAAGGGGTCGGCGTCCGCGCCAAGCTCGGCGACGATGAAGGCGACGCGCTGCGCCATCAGGCCGGAAATAAAGTGAACGTCGCGGGACAGGCGGTCGAGCTTGGCGACGACAACCGGGCACTTCGCCGCCTTGGACTTCGCCAGCGCCTTCGCCAGTTCCGGGCGACGGTCGAGCGCGTCCGCGCCCTTGCCCGTCTCGACCTCGACGAACTCGGCGACAATCTCGAAACCCTCGGCCTCGGCGAAGCGGGCGACCGCGGCACGCTGCGCGTCAATTCCGAGACCGGAGCGGCCTTGCTCGCGAGTGGAAACCCGGAAGTAAGCGACGAGCGGCTTGGCCATGTTCGTTCCCTTGTGTTCGCCTCTGTGTATGACTATACGACCGTTTAGAATTTACACAAGAGGGAAAATGCGGGTCGCGAAACGATTTTCTCGCGCCCCTTCGCCGGCAGGTTTCCCGGCGAGCGCAAATTGCCCGCTGGCGGCAAGTGACAACGGGGCGAATTCGAGACAGGTTAAACTTGTCCGATTGCCGGAGCTATCAAATGGGCTGCGTCATCGTTCTACTGGCGGCGATCCTCTGTACTCTGCTTTTCGGCCCGGTCCCGGTGCTCGTTATCGGCGGGGTCGCTCTCGCTTACGGCGCGCTAGCTGCGATCTGTATTGGCATTGGGAATGCGGCCGCGGCGATCCGCCAAGCTTGGAAATTCGGCTCTGCGAAGTCCGCCTCGCCGGCAAGGGCAGAACCCCCAGCCGCCTCCATGTTTCTGGGCTTCGACGATTGGGCTTCCCGCAATCCTATCGAGGCTGGGCGCGCTAAAGCGGCACAAGCGGCCTGGGAAGCTTCCGAACAGGCGAGGCAAGGGGATCAACGGGTAAGGCAGCCGGCGCGGACGCCGCGATATGAGCCGGTCTTTTTCCTCCTCGAAGTCGATATCGGCGCGGCAGTCTTGGCCATCGCTTGCGTAATCGCCGGGATCGTCTGGCGGTGACAGCGAACGCGCCAAGCTATGCGCCAGTGTGCGCGAGTGTTCGCTTCAATGCGTATTCTATTTGTGGACTGATTTGGGGACGCGATGGCAAAAGCGCCGAATAAACCAATGAAATCAATGTCTATTGGCGGAAGCGGTGTCACATATACTCGCGTTCGCCGACGTTCGTGACAATACTCTGAGCCGGCCGGAAGCGTTGGAAATCTTGGGGCTTTGCACGATTGCTGTCTTTACACGTTCGCCATCATTCGCCAGAATCTGCGTCGAATTTGTGGACCGATTTGTGGACTGGCGACATGGGCAAGCTGACAGCGCGAAAGGTCGAAACGGCAGGTCCGGGGAAATACGGCGATGGTGACGGCCTATGGCTGATCGTCTCTCCGCCGCCCAAGCGAGCGGAAGCCGAGGGCAAGGCTCCGGCGAAGGGCGCACGGAAATGGGTGCTGCGGTATATGCGAGAGGGGAAGGCCCGCGAAATGGGCCTCGGCGGATTTCCAGCCGTCAGCCTCGCCAATGCGCGCGAGCGCGCCCTTGCCGAGCGCCGCCAGGCCAAGAGCGGCGTCGATCCTATCGCCGAGCGCCGGCGCGTCGCTGACGAAGCCGCCGAACGGGCCCGCGTAATCCCGACGTTCGGCGCTGTGTCAGACGACTATATCGCCGCTCATGAGGCGACGTGGCGCAATGCAAAGCATCGCGATCAATGGAAGATGACGATGCGGGAATACGCCGCGCCCCTTCGCGCAAAGCCGGTCGATCAGGTCACAACGGCCGACGTGCTCGGCGTGCTCAAGCCCTTGTGGCAGGCGAAGCCGGAAACGGCGAGCAGATTGCGCGGGCGCATAGAGCTTGTGCTGGACGCGGCGCGCGCTCACGGCCATGTCACGGACGGATCAGCAAATCCTGCCCGGTGGCGGGGCCATCTCGACAAGCTCTTGGCCGCCAGGTCTAAGCTGACGCGTGGCCATCACGCGGCGCTCGAATATGCCAAGCTTCCCGCTTTCATGATTGATCTTCGCGCCCGCGATGACGTTTCGTCGCGCTGCCTCGAATTCGCGATCCTGACAGCCGCGCGCTCTGGCGAAGCACTCGGTACGCGCTGGTCCGAGATTGACGAAGTCGCCAAGGTCTGGACCGTTCCCCCCGAACGAATGAAGGGCGCCCGAGAGCACCGCGTCCCGCTCAGCGACCGCGCCTTCGCGATTCTCGCCGCAATGAAAAAGGCAAAGGTCTCAGATTTTGCGTTCCCGAGCCGTCAACGCGATAAACCGCTA
>CAIZGR010000687.1 GCA_903932535.1 uncultured Hyphomicrobiales bacterium
CGAACGTCACGACCTACGCTTCCGGCGCCGAGACGGCGACCATCGGGACGGCGACGACCTGGACGGCGACGGACGGGACGCCGTTAATGTACACGAAGTTGTCGGGCGCGACGGCCCAGGTCTCGCTTTACGACCCGCTCTACATCGACGCGGTGCGCTATTTCCCGGTGGCCTATCCGCCGCTCGGCGCGGCTGGCGGAAACCCGTATGCCATCGACGGGTCGCCCGCGACCCTGCCGGCAAGCGAAGTCTCGATCTACAAGACGGTCGTCGCGATCGGCCCGACCGTGGCGACCGGCGACACGGTGTCGGTCACGGCGGCCGGCGCGACGCGCTCGACCACGGCGGCCTCGGGCGCGACCTCGTCGTCAATGGCGTCGGCGCTCGCGACCGCGCTCAACGGCGCGGTGACGGGCATGACGGCGACCTCGGCCGGCCCGATGCTAGATGGCTCCTACAGGGTCGTCTTGGGCGGATCTCCGATCGTGGTCACAGGCGCGATACCGAACGTGACCGCGACGGCGACCGGGACCGTGACGGCCTCGGTCAATGCAGCGACGATCACGGTCACGGACACGACGCTCGCCTCGAAGCTCGGCGCGGAACTTGTGACCAACCTTCCGGCCGCGCAACTTCGCATGTCGTCATCGTCGGGGATCGTCCACCAGTTCGGCCTGATCGGCTACGCGGGCGGCGTCGCGACGTGGCAAGACGCGACAATCGGGACGCTCGGCCAATTCGCGGCGGGGAGCGGGACGCTCAACTGGCGCGTGCTCAATCTGCCCTCGCTGATCAGCATTTCTTACCCGCCTCCCTCGCCGCAATTCGCCCTGAGCGCCAAAGAGAAGACGCTGACGGTCGCGGTCAACGCACATGTCCTCGCAACGCCTCCGGTGGCGGGGCAGATGATCGCGGCCCTCGTCATGCCTGGCGCGCACTTCCTCGGCCTCGCCAAGAGCGGCGATGCAACCGCACCGTCGAACTACTCGACGACGACTGGGTTCACCATCAGCGGGTTCAGCGGCCGGGCCGCCTACGCCTCCGGCAAGAGCGGCGTGACGTGGACCGGGAACACGGTCGTCGATCTCGAATCCGCAACCAATCCAGTCGTCAGCATCACCGGAGGGTCGGGCAACACGACCGCGCCCAACACCATCGGCGGCATCTGGCCGCTCGGGGTCTCGCCGTAATCTCACAGAGGACCATCACATGCCCGGATTCAGCGACTTTCAGGCGCAGGCCGCGCTCAATGACGCGCTCGGCCCGATCCCGTCATCGACGGCCTACAGCCGGTTCCTAGCGCTCTTCACGACGGCGCCGACCGGCGGGAGCGGCTCGGGCGGCGTTGAGGTCTCGGCCAGCGGCTACGCGCGCATCCAGATCGCGGGCAGGCTCACGGCCGGCGCGGGGTCGAGCGGCACGACGGTCAACCTCGGGTCGAGCGCGCCGGCGTGGCTGACCGCGCTCGGGACGAACGGGTCGGGCGTCAATGTCTACGACGCGACCACGAGCACGCAGATCGGCACGGTCTCCACGATCGCGGGAACGACCGTCACGCTGACCGCGACGGCTGGCGGCACGGTGTCGTCGGGAGACGCGCTGCAATTCTCGGCTTTCCCGCAGGCCGCCGCGTCTTCCGGGACCGAGCCGAGCATCACGCCGGTTTCCGGCACGAGCGGCGCGCAGATCTCATTCGCTGCTTTCGCCGCGTCCAGCGGCACGATCACGATCACCGCGCTTGGCGTCTATGACGCTGCGACCGGCGGCAACCTCCGTGCGTGGGACTACCTCAACCTCTCGGGCGCGGGGAAATGGTCGCCTTTCGCCTGCTCGTCGGCCTCGCCCGGCGTCCTAACCGTCACCGACCAGAGTTTCGCCAACGGAACAAGCGTCGTTGTCGCCGTGAAATTCGGATCGTTGCCCTCGCTGGCCTCTGGCTCTTGGTCCGGGCTGCTGACTGTTGGCGGCGTTTCTGGCTCGACCTTCAACGTAGGCCTCAACACGACCTCGGCCGGCGATGGCATGATCCGGCCGGTGACGCCGCTGATCGTCGGCCTTCAGCCGACGACGCCGTATTTCCCGGCGGGCACGCTGACCTTCAGCCTGGAGTAATCCGCATGTCCTACTACGATGCGCTCAAGGTGAAATGGGCGACGCTCTCGGGCGCGACGGCGGACAAGCTGGCGGCGATCAACGCGGCCACGGTCGCAGGCCCGGCGCAGGATGTGACTGTCGAAGCGGTCGCCGGCCAGCTTCTGCTCAACGGCGTATATCCGACACTCTCGACGTTCGCCGCCGGCACGGCCAACGGCAACGCGACGCATGACGCCGCGCTACAGGCCGCAAAAGTCCTCATGGCGTGGGTGACGGTTCCGAACGCGCCGAGCATCAAAATGAGCGATCCGACCGTGTACGCGACCGTGGCGGGCATGGCGGCGGCGATCGTCACGCAAGAGACGGCCTCGTCGGGTTCGACGGGCTTTACCGCGATATTCTCGGCCAAACTGCTGGCGCTCGCCGCGACGACCCTGCCATGGGCGACCGCGCCCGTCTCGCTTGGCGGCGGTGGGCTTGGCGGCGCTGTTTCGCAAAATGACCTCGATGCGGCGGGAGGGCTCGTCTGATGAGCGCGAACAACGGCATCCCGCTGCTTTGGGGCGCAGGCACATTGAACAACGGCCTGCTGCAATCCGCGCTGACGCTGCTTTCGAGCGATACCGGATGGAACTCGATCACGAATGGATCGACGGCTGTTTCCTCGGTCGGCGGCAGTTCGGGCGTGTTTACCAACGCGAACACCGGGCAGGCGATGATCGGCGACCTGTACCTGACGCTCGGCGCAATCGGCTCGGCGCTTTCGGCCGGCGCGGTCCTGTCGGGATGGTTCCTCAAATCGCTTGACGGCGGGACGACGTTTGAAACGGCCGTCTCTGGCGCGGCGCTCGCGCGGGCGCCCGATTTCATTATCCGTCTGCCGGCCACGACGATCTCGGCCGGGTCCGTCTATGCCACGGACGGGACGCACAAGATCACGGTCCCGGCCGTCCCGTTCAAGGTCTTCGTCCAGAACAACACCGGCCAGACATTCGCGTCATCTGGGAACACCTTGAAACTCGCCACTCCGACCGCCGACTACTGAGCCGCGCCGATGGGCATCGAATATCCCGCCGGCCGCGCGCCCGGCTTCGATCTGTCGCACCCGCTTGCGGCGGGCATCCGCTTTTCGGGGGTCGCCTCGGGCGGCTCGTTCATCCCTCTGCACGCGGGAGGGCATGTCTCGAGCTCTGGAACGCCTGTCGCTGTCCAGACGGCGGCGGGGCCGGGAACGTCGTACACTAGCGGGGCAAGCTCTTACTACGCGGACGGCAGGACAAATACTCCAACAGCGATCACAGCGGCGGCAATCCTAACTCCTCTGAGCAGCGCGCCATGGCAGGCGTTTGTAGACACTGGAAACAACAATAATAATGGAATGGCGTTCTATTGGAGCGTGGTTGGGGTAGCATCGAGTGATAATTCTATTTCAACACTATCTCTTTCAACGATGAATGTGCCATATTTTGTGGCAATTAGTGCTGATTCGGTCTCGGCAAAAGTCAACATTGTAGTGACAAATCTAGCGACAGGTTCGATTACGTCACAGACAATTACGTTGAATGGGGTTATCTGGCCCAACGCATCCCCGATGTATATCGGATATAGTAAGTTTGACACAAAATCTGCGAATGCAATATTGCATACGCTGGCTGTGTCCGAGTCCGCAACGTCTATGGCCGCTTTGCGGGCGGTGGCCGCCGATCCGTGGGCGTTCTGGCTGCCTGAGCCTGCCGGCGCCTACGCGATCCGGTCGGCGCAGTGGGTTCCTGTCAATCTTCATCCGCATCTTGCAAGCGCGGTCTCGGCCGCATCGTCCAGTCGCGCCGCTCCGAGCGCGAGGATCGCGTCTGCTGCAACGATGGAAGCGCAGGCGCGGGCCGCTGGTGCTCCATACGTCAAGATCGCGGGCCATGGGCGCGGGTCGGTGACGGGATCGGCGACCGGATCGCCGATTGTCGCCGTCTCGGCGGCCTCGCGCTCGGCGGCGTCATCATCCGGCCGTGGAGCGCCATCGGTCATCGTCCACCTCGCAGCCGCCGCGCGCGGCATGGCGTCGGCCTCGGGCCGGGCGGCGGCGGCGGTGCGCGTCGCGCTTGCGAGCCTGTCAGCGGCCTCCGCAACCGGCCGGGCGTCGGCCTCCGTGCGGGTCGCTGCTGCGGCGCGGGCGATGATCTCGGCGATGGGCCGGGCGCGGCCTCGGTTTCCTCCGGTCATCGACCCTCGCGCTTATCTCGTCGCGCCGCGCACGATCCGCGCGCTGGTCGCCAGGATCACGACCCGCACACTCCGCGTCAAAAAGTAAGGCGATCGTCATGCCGTATGGTGGGAATTTCAGCGCTCGATCGCCGGGCGAAGGGCCTGTCAGTTTCAGCTTCAATTTCGCGGGCGACCTCGCCACGTCCGAGACGATCAGTTCGGCGACGGCGACGCTCACGGTCGAAAGCGGAACGGACGCCAACGCCGCGGCGCTGCTGATCGACACGCCATACATCATCGGCCCGACGACGGTTTCGCAAGATATCGGCGCGAATCCGGCGAACACGACCGGATTTCTGGCCGGCGTGACCTACGCGTGGTCCGTCACCGCGACGACTTCTGCCGGCAATGTCCTCCGGTGGACGATGTTTATCCCGGTCGGGTCCATCTGAGCCTTGCGCATTTTCCTGACCTCCGATCCGGCGTCGATCCTTCGGCGCCGGCCGGATCTGTCTGTCTATCGAGGAGCCGTCATGAGCCTGCCTATTCCGCAATGGCCTGACGAGGCTACGCCCGAAGGCGTGACGTTTTTCGGCAATGCTCGCGCCGTCGTCGCGGCATGGAGGGCGCACGGCGTCGGCAATCCTTTCGCCCTTGGCATGTTGGCGCAGGCCGAAGCGGAAAGCTCGATTGACCCTGGCGCGATGGGCGACTATTACGACGCGACCGGCGCGAAGCTGCACTGGATGAAGACCTATCCGCCCGGCGCCGCGCCGACCTCGTTCGGCCTCTACATGCGCAAATTGCCGCGCCTCTCTGCGATCAAGGCGGCGACGGGCATCGACATTCACGCCGCAGTCCTCGCCGGAACGAACACAATCCAGTCCGAGGTTGAGGCCGCGTGGTGGGAATTGAACACCATGGCATGGGCCGGGAAAAAAGCGATCGAAGCGGCGGCCACGGCGTACATGGCGGCCTATCAGGCGTGCGCCTTGTTCGAGCGTGCCGGCGCTGTTGACGCGGCGCAGCGGCGCGGGACGATGGCCGAGCGTTGGGCGGATTATTTTCAGAAGCGGGGATTCTGACCGCCGCGCGTCGGGAACGCGCAATCGAGGACAATCAAGATGACGCTCGCACCCTGGCTCACGAAGGCCGGGGCCTTCGACGTTGAACACGTCGGAGGCATCCCGCACTTCAACCAAACCATCGACCTTGACGCGCCTCCCGCCGCCGTCCTCCACACCACGGAGGGTAATTGGGCCGGGTCCATGTCTGTTTTCAAGCAGCACTACGCGCCCCACTTCATGGTCGGATACGACGAGACGGAAGGCCGCGTTCGCATCGTCCAGCTTGTGCAGGTCGGGACCATCGGAGCGGCGCTCGTCACCCACAACTGGCTTGCTCGCGTGCAGGTCGAGGTCATCGGCTTCTCGAAAGAGACGCCGTGGGTTTTCGACGACGAGACGGCTGCGGCGGTCGCGTCGCTCATGGCGGCGTGCAAGGACGCCTATGGCATCCCGCTTTCGCGCCCTTGGCCAGATGGCGTCTACGGAAAGGCGACTGCGCTCGATCCTCACCGCAATGCCGGCCAGTTCGGCAGGGACGCGGGATGGTTCGGGCACGGCGACGTTCCTTCGCCGGATTCGCACTGGGACCCTGGCAATCTGCAATGGTCCGTCCTGTTCGCGAAGGCCGAGGCGATCGACGGGAAACAGCCGATCCCCGGCACGCCGGTTGCGCTCGCGCGGCCGTGCGCGTGCGCGGCTCTTGATCAGGACCTGATCTATGCCGTCGAGCACGCCGACGCCGCGACGAAGGCGGCGATTATGAAGGCGCTTGCGGCCTGATGCACGCCCTCGCTATCGCCCTCGTCATTTTCGCGATCGGCCTGATCATCGTGGCGGCATTCTGGGCCTACGCCGCATGGTCGGTCCTCGATCATGCCCGCGAGGTGATCGCGCGGGCAGCGGACACCATCAGCAAGGAGCGCGACCCATGACGCACGGCTACACGACGCACGGCTATCAGCCGGGCGGCGGCG
>CAIZGR010000688.1 GCA_903932535.1 uncultured Hyphomicrobiales bacterium
ATCTGCGATGACGGCGCATACGACGATCTCGCCGCGCTTCGGCGAAGCGCGCCTCAGCTCAGCGTCGCCTTCACGATCTTGTCGGGATCGCGCACCGGTTCGCCGCGCTTGATCTTGTCGACGTTCTCCATGCCGGACGTCACCTTGCCCCACACCGTGTACTGGCGGTCGAGGAAGCGGGCGTCGCCGAAGCAGATGAAGAACTGCGAGTTGGCCGAATCCGGGCTCGACGCGCGCGCCATCGACGCCGTGCCGCGCACATGCGGCTCGGCGTTGAACTCGGCCTTCAGGTTCGGGTACTTCGAGCCGCCCGTGCCGGTGCCGTGCGGGCAGCCGGTCTGGGCCATGAAGCCTTCGATCACGCGGTGGAACACGATGCCGTCGTAGAAGCCCTCGCCGACGAGCTTCTTGATGTGGGCGACGTGGTTGGGCGCGACGGCCGGGTTCATTTCGATCACGACCGGCCCCTTGGTCGTCTCCAGGGTCAGCGTATTGCCTTCGCTCATGTCAAAGCTCCTATTTCGCCGTTCCGGCCATCTTCATCGAGATAATCTTGTCGGGGTTGGTCACCGCGCCGTTGTTGGCTTGCGTTCCCGCCTTGATCTTGTCCACCGCGTCCATGCCCGAGACGACCTCGCCGAAGGCGGTGTACTGGCCGTCGAGGAAGCCGCCGTCGGCGAACATGATGAAGAACTGCGAATTGGCCGAATCCGGGTCGCTGGAGCGCGCCATGCCGAGCACGCCGCGCTGGAAATGGGTGGGATTGAACTCGGCCTTCAGGTTCGGCAGGTCGGACCCGCCCCCGCCGGTGCCGGTCGGGTCTCCGGTCTGCGCCATGAAGCCGGGGATCACCCGGTGGAAGACGATGCCGTCGTAGAAGCCGCGCTTCACCAGCGTCTTGATCTGCTCGACGTGCTTGGGCGCCCAGTCGGGCCGGAGCCGGATGACGACCTTGCCGGTCTTGAGCGTCATGACGACGGTGTTGTCGGCGTCCTCGCTCGCCGCCCAGGCGGTCCCGGCGACGAGGAGAGGCAGCGCAAGCGCCGCGCGGCGGCTGAATGAGAACATGCAGAACCTCGGAATGGCGGCGGCCGGTTCGGCGCGCGGGGCTCAATAGCAGGTTGAAGGCGCGTTGCAACGGGGGCCGAACCGCATCGCCCGCCCGCGCCGGCCGAAGATTTTTATGCTGTTGCGGAACAATCCCAATCTTGCCCTTTTTGGCGGGGCGCCCGAAGATGCAGGTAGCCTTTTTGGCGGCTGGGCGGGCTCACTAAAATCACGTCCGAGGCTTGATGAACAGCGTTGCTCATGCCGTCCTGGGATTTGTCGCGCTCCTCGCTGCGCCGGTCGCCGCCGAGCCGCTGACCCGCAGTTGCGACTACAAGGGCGACGGAAAATTCGGTCCCTTGACCATCGACTTCGACGAGGCCGCCCGCTCGGTGCGCGTGACGACGCAGGACGGGCGCATCTATCGCTACCAGGACGGCGTGACCGGCCGCATTGGCCCCGCCTCCGAGGCGGACGACTTCGGCCCCGTCGCGCAATTCGTCACGTTGCGGCCGGGCCGCGTCGAGGTCGGCTTCCGCTGGCTCGACGACGGCTCGACCGGCCATCTCGCCTATTTCGACCCGGTCGCCTTCAAGAACCCCGGCAAGCGCTGCGTCTGGCGCTCGCTCTGGGCGTTCGCCACCGGGTGAGCGGGGCGCCTTCGCCCCGCGCCTGTTCGGCCCGCCGAAACCCGGCGCCGACGAGGGCGCGGCGCTGCTCCTGATCGCGCGGCGGCCCTGACGGGGCGCCGTTCAGCCGTCCCCGCGGCGCGCGATCGTCACCGATTGCGGGCCGCGGACCCGGTAGCGAACGCCGGCCCAACGGATCTCGCGCGACAGTGGCGCGCCCGCCGCCGAAACGGCGTTCAGGACGTGCCGGACCGGGCGCGTCAGCCGCTCGACCCAGCGCCGCTGCGGTCCGCGAGCCTCCGGCCACAGCGCCGCCTCGATGTCGCGCCGCAAACGGGCGCGCGCTTCGCCGAGCGCGATCAGGACGGCCACCGCAGCCCAGGCGACGGGCGCGCCCGCGGCGAGCGCCGGCGCCGCGCAAAGAAGCCCGATCACCGGCGCCCACAGGCACGCGAGCGCGATCGCCCAGCGCGCCGGACTGTGCAGCCAGACGAGCCTATATTGGCGCAGGCCGAACGCGACGAAGCCGGGCCACGAGCAGCACACCGGCGAGAGCAGAAGCGCCTGCCGGGGCGCGTGCGCCAGAAGGCCGGCATTCCGCAGCGCCTCGGCCATCTGGAGGTCGTCGCTGATCGCGCCCCGCCAGTAATCCTCGAGCCGGATCGCCTCGAGGGTCGTGCGCCGAATGGCGACGCTGCCGCCCCAGACGATCGTCATCGGCAGGCCGCCGCGCGGCAGGGCGGCTATGCCGTTGTTGGCGGCGGCGAGCGCGGCGGAACTCCAGCGGTCGTCCGTCGGGATCATCCACCGATACCCCGTCGCAACCGGCCGGCCGGAATTGACCAGGACCGCGATCAGCCGGGGCAGCCAGAGCGGCGTCGGAAGGGTGTCGGCGTCGAGGAAGGCGACGACCTCGTCCGCCGGCGTCAGCCGCTCGAGCGCGGCGAGCAGGTTCCAGACCTTCTGGCCGGCGTTTTCGGCGAGGCCCGCGACGACCATCTCGATCGGCGCGCCAGGCTCGGCCGCAGCGGCGCAAAGCGGCTCGAAGGCCGGATCGTCCTCGCTCTCGACCGCCGCGACGATGCGGTAGGCGCCATAGGCCTGCGCCCGCAGCCGCGGCAGGAGTTCGGCTAGGCAGCCGGTCCCCTTGACCGGCAGCATGACCGCGACCCTCGGCTCGACGCCGGGGATCTCGGGTTGCGGCAGGCCCCGCCGATAGACCGCGGCCGCGAAGGTCGCGACGAGGCTCTGCGCCCCCCAGAGCGCGAGCGCGACGCCGGCGGCGACAGCCGGCGCCCTCATCGCCGCGCCGGCTCGGCGAGCCTACTCCGCCGCCACCTTCGGCAGGTGGGCGAGCGAGTCCTCGAGCGCCTTCGGGTCGTAGTCCAGATCCTCGAGCTTGCCGGCGAAATAGTCGGTGTAGGCCTGCATGTCGAAATGGCCGTGGCCCGACAGGTTGAACAGGATCGTCGGCGACGCGCCCTCCTCGCGCGCCTTCAGCGCTTCGTCGATCGCTGCGCGCACCGCGTGGTTCGATTCCGGCGCCGGCACGATGCCCTCGGTGCGGGCGAACAGCACGCCCGCCTCGAAGCACGGGTTCTGGTGGTAGGCGCGCGCTTCGATCAGGCCCAGCTCCTTGCAGTGGCTGACCAGCGGCGACATGCCGTGGTAGCGCAGCCCGCCCGCGTGGAAGCCCGGCGGGATGAATTCAGATCCGAGCGTGTGCATCTTGACCATAGGGGTCAGATGCGCCGTGTCGCCGAAGTCGAAGGCGTAGGCGCCCCGCGTCAGCGTCGGGCAGGCCGCGGGCTCGACCGCGATCACCCGCACATCCGTCTTGTCGCGCAGCTTCTTGCCGATGAACGGGAACGCGATGCCGGCGAAGTTCGAGCCGCCGCCGGCGCAGCCGATCACCACGTCCGGATAGGCGTCGGCTTGCTCCATCTGCTCGATCGCCTCGATGCCGATCACCGTCTGGTGCAGCAGAACGTGGTTGAGCACGGAGCCGAGCGCGTATTTGGTGTCGGCGTTCTTGGCCGCGACCTCGACCGCCTCCGAGATGGCGATGCCGAGGCTGCCGGGCGAATCCGGGTGCGCAGCGAGGACGGCGCGGCCGGAGTCGGTTTCCGTGCTCGGGCTCGCGACGCATTTCGCGCCGTACGTCTCCATCAGCGCCCGCCGGTAGGGCTTCTGCTGGTAGGACACTCGAACCATGTAGACCTTGACCTCGAGCCCGAACAGGGCGCCGGCGAAGGCGAGCGAGGAGCCCCACTGCCCCGCGCCGGTCTCGGTCGAGAGCTTCGTGACGCCGGCCTGCTTGTTGTAGAAGGCTTGGGCGACCGCGGTGTTGGGCTTGTGGCTGCCCGCGGGGCTCACGCCCTCGTTTTTATAGAAGATGCGCGCCGTCGTGCCGAGCGCCTTTTCCAGACCGCGGGCGCGATGGAGCGGCGTCGGGCGCCACATGCGGTAGATGTCGCGCACCGGATCGGGAATCTCGATGTGGCGTTCGGTCGAGACTTCCTGGCCGATCAGCGCCATGGGGAAGAGCGGCGCGAGATCGTCGGGGCCGATCGGGGCGCCTGTGGCCGGATGGAGCACGGGCGGAGGCGGCGCCGGCAGGTCGGCTGCGATGTTGTACCATTCGCGCGGAATCCGGTCCTCGCCCAGAATGTATTTGTTCTGCTCGCTCATGTCGCCTCCGTCGGGATTCGCGCCCGAAATCCGTTTCGCGGGACGCTACATGAGCGCCCGGCGCGGGCGAAAGGCCTTTTTTGTCGCGGCTGGCGCGCTTGACAGAGCGCGGGGGCCTGCGTCATCAGGCGCGGTCGGCCCGGGGAGCCGAGGGCCGGCCAAAGACGATCTTTCCAAAATATGATCTTCTCGAAAAACCTGCGCCACCGGCTGGAATTCGCCGGCTTTCGCCTCGCCGAAGGTCTTGCGCGCGCCCTGCCGCTCGAAGTCGCCTCGAGGGTCTCGGGCCTCGGGTGGCGCCTGATCGCGCCGCATCTCTACCGGCAGGAGCGCGTGATGCGCAACCTCGCCCTCGCTTATCCCGACATGGCCCTGGACGCGCGCAAGAAGCTCGCCGCCGGCATGTGGGAGAATCTCGGCCGCACCTTCGCCGAGGTCTTCCACCTCGAGCGGATCGCCGCCGAGGGGCGCGTGACGTTCGAATCCGAAGCGGAGATCGACGCCATCGCGCGGGGCGGCTCATGCGTGGTGTGCGCGTTGCACCTGGGCAACTGGGAGCTGGTCGCCTATGCGGGCAAGCGGATGGGCGCGCCGCTGACCGGCGTCTTTCAGCGGATGAACAATCCTTTCGTCGACGCCGAGACCCACAAGCTGCGCGCCTTCCTCTATGAGGGCGGTCTCCTGCCCAAGACCCCGGTGACGGCGCGCAGGCTGCTCGAGGCGGCGAAGACGGGAGGCTATCCGGCCTTTCTGGCCGACCTGCGCGACGACCGCGGCGCCGCGGTGCCTTTCTTCGGCCATCCGGCGCGCTCGAACGTCTTTCCCGCCCTGCTCGCCCGCACCACCGGACTGAAGCTCTACGCCGGCGCCGCCTACCGCCTGCCCGGCGTGCGCTTCCGCATCAAGGTCGCGCGCATCCCGATCCCCGAGACGGAGGACCGCGCCGCCGACGCCGTCGCCGCCACCGCGGCGCTCCAGGCCCAGTTCGAGGCCTTCATCCGCGAGGCGCCCGAGCAGTGGATGTGGGGGCACAGGAAGTGGGATTAGGACGCTCCGAACCGGAGCGGAACCGCGCGTTTGCCGGGGTGCATCCGGATGACTCGGCGTGCCGGGGCTCTGGATTTCTGCGGACAGGCAAAATCGACCATCTGGCCTCGAGCCTCAGAGTATCGGACGGCCTTCAGCATGGCCACGCGGCACAAAATGCGCCTCTCCCGAGCGAGTCTCACCTAACGCAACGCTGGCGGCAACGTCCGGATTGAGCTCGAGATAACAGCGTTCGATGAAGTGGCCGCATGTATCCCTTACTTCATCGGCGCCGTAATTGGTGGAACATTTTTCGTCCGCCTCGCCGATCCCGAGCGCGTGGGCCGTGTCGACGCGCAGGCTGCGAATCCCGAAACTTCTCGCGAGCGCGACGAAATCCGGATTGACGAGCTTGGAGCCGATCGTCCGCCCGCGGTAGCTCTGCGGCTGGTCGCGCAGGACGTCGCCGTAGGCGGCGTTGTCGAAGACGACGGGGACTACGTCGATGTGATTCTGGACGGCGGTGGCGAGTTCCCGGACGCCGAACAGGAATCCGCCGGCGCCGGAGATGGAGACGACGGCCTTGCCCGAATGGGCGACCTTCACCCCGAGCGCGGTGTCGAAGCCGAAGCCGAGATTGTCCTGATAGCCGCAGGTCGCGTAGCGCCGCGGCCCGCAGACCGGGAAGGCGAAGCCCGTCTGGGTCACTTCCTCGACCAGAAAGCCGTCGCGCGGGCAGGGCGCTCTTGCGCCTGGTCCCACAACAGGAAGCCGCCCGCGCTACGCGACTTCTTCGCCCACCTCGTCCGCCGGCGTGAATTCCGCGAGTTTGGCGCGCAGGGCGGCGGACTTGAGCGGCTTGGCGAGATAGTCGTCCATGCCCGCCTTGATGTAGTACTCCCTCGCCCCGGTCATCGCGTCGGCGGTCAGCGCCACCACCCGCACCCGGCCGCGCGGCCCAGGCAGCTGACGGATCTGCTTCGTCGCCTCGATGCCGTCGAGCACCGGCATCTGCACGTCCATCAGCACAACGTCGAACAGTTCGGCGGAAGCCGCCTCGACCGCCTCGGCGCCGTTGTCGACCACGCGCACGCTGTGCCCGGCCTTGCGCAGCAACGTGAGGAAAACCTCCTGGTTGACCTTGTTGTCCTCGGCGAGCAGCACCTTGAGACCGCGAGGAGCCGCCGGGGCGGGCGCGGCCGCCGCTTTGGCGGGGGGGCCGGCGGCGTCGCCATTTTCCGCGCCGGCTGCTGGGGCCGGGCTCGCCGCCGATGCGGCCGCCGCTTCGGAGCCGAACAGCCGGCTCAGGCATTCCAGCAGATCGGCGCGGCGGAGCGGCTTCTCCAGAACCGCGTCGATCAGGGTGCCCACCCCGCGCCTCAATTCCGAATTTCCTGCCGAGGAAATCAGGACGATCCGCGTCTCGGCGAAGTTCGGCGAGGCTCGCACCCGCTCGGCCAGCGACAGGCCGGCGAGGCCGGGCATCATCTGGTCGAGCAGCACGAGGTCGTAAGGGCGCCCGTGGAACCACGCCCGCTCGATCTCGGCCACCGCCTGGAACCCGTCAAGCGCGGTCTCGATCTCCATGCCGAGCGTGCGAAGCTGCCGCGTCAGGATCTCGATGTTCATCGGCACGTCGTCGACGATCAGCGTGTGAATGCCGCGCAGCCGCTCGGGCGCCACCAGCGCGCGTTCCGCCGGAGGCTCCAGCGCTGGTTCGAGGGCGATCTCGAACCAGAATGTCGAGCCCACGCCGACCGAACTGGCGACGCCGATCTCCCCGCCCATCAGCGCGACGAGCTTGGCGCAAATCGCCAGACCCAGCCCGGTGCCGCCGTAGCGCCGCGTGATCGAGCTGTCGGCTTGGGTGAATTTATGGAACAGGCGCGCCTGCGCCGGCTCCGGGATTCCGGGCCCCGTGTCGGTCACCTCGAAGCGCAGCCTCACCGCGCCCTCCGGCGCGGGCGCCCGCGACGCCTGCACGCCGACGCTGCCGCGTTCGGTGAACTTCACCGCGTTGCCGACGAGGTTCAGGAGCACCTGGCGGATGCGCAGCGGGTCGCCGCGCAGGTGCTCCGGCAGCGCGGGATCGACATAGGCGGCGAGCCCGATCTTCTTCTCGGCCGCGTGCGGGGCGAGCACGGCGGCGGCCGACTCCACGAGATCGGTGATGTCGAAGTCGATCGTTTCGAGATCGACCCGCCCGGCCTCCAGCTTGGAGATGTCGAGCACGTCGTTGATGATGGCGAGCAGCGCCTCGGCCGAATCCCGCGTCATGAGCGCGTATTTCTGCTGCTCGGCGGTCAGCTCGGTGTCGAGCAAGAGCCCGTTCATGCCGATGATGCCGTTCATCGGCGTGCGGATTTCGTGGCTCATGTTGGCGAGGAAGTCGGACTTGGCCCGGTTGGCCGCCTCGGCCGACTCCTTGGCCGCCTGCAACGCTTCCGCCGTCGCTTCCGACTCCGCATGCGCCTCCTCCAGTTCCTGGAGCGCGCGCTCCTGGCCGCCGAGCACCCGCGCGAGCAGCAAGGACATGGCGAACACGCTTCCCGCCAGCGAGACCGCGAGCGTGCCCACCCGCCAAACCGTCTTGCGCCAGTTGGCCAGCAGGATTTCGTCGTCGATCGTGATGTTCACCACCAACGGGTAGTCTCGAAGGCGGCGCGGCGCGACGATTCGCAGATTGTTCTCGCCGCCGACGAGCCGGGGGTCGTTGGTGACGACGGCGGCCGAGCTCACGCCCGGCCGGAGGGCGTCGCGGAAGCCCGGCTGGTCGGCGAAGGACCTGCCGATGTAGTCGCCCGGCAGCGGATCGCGCGCCAGGAGGACGCCGTCTCCCCGGAACAGCGAGATGGCGCTGCCCTGGCCGATGTTCACGGCCTTGAAAAAGGCCTGGAAGAAGGCGCTGTTGATGCCGGTGATCGCGACGCCGAGCGGTCGGCCCTGGCGGTCCTGGATCTGCCGGGCGAGGTAGAACGTCCACTGCTTGGTCACGCGGTTCCGCACCGGCGCGCTGATATAGGGGCCGTCGAAGGGGCCGGCCATCAGCGTCTTGAAATAGTCCCGGTCGGAGAGGTTGATTCGTTTTCCAGGATCGTTGGGAAGGATGGGCGGATAATAGCGGTTGAAGTTGACGATCGTTCCACGCCCGTCGACGATGGAGGCGACGTCGACCTGCGGCGCCGCCGCCACCTTGTTTCGGATGGCCTCGTGGATCGCGGGCGTGTCCATCGCCCGCCACAGGTCGTCCTCGCTGTCGAGCTTGGCATCGTTCAGCGGCTGCACGATGCCCTGCAGCACGAGGTCGGCCGCGCGCATCGTCTGCTCGGCGTGCTCGGCGAGCATGGTGGAGAAATTGGCCGCGTTAAGCTCCCACTGCGCGATTTCGGCCTGCCGGTCCCGCCACACCAGCATGGACGCGCCGCCCAAGGTGAGCACGGCCACCGCCGCGCCCACGGCGATCGCCACCCTTCCCTTGGCGCCGCGGGCCGGGAAGGCGAAGGCCGCGCTTCGCCGTGGCTCCTTGCGGAGCGCCTCGGCCGCGGAGGCTCTGTCGGACGTCATGCACCAACCCTTCGGACGCGCCAGAGACCTCGATCGGACGAGCGCCCGGCGCAGCGGTCCCTGGCGAAACCTGACCTCATCGACGGTCGATCTCGCGAAGCCGCGAAGCATCCTTGAAGGCCGCCAAAAAATCCACCCCGGCGAACGATCAGGCCCGCGATCCGCCCGCCATGAAAACATGAGGCCCCTCCCGGCAAAGCAATGAAGCCTCGCGCCGCCGGTCGGTTCGCCACCCAACAGGCTGCTCCACGAGGATAGCTTGCCGATGCGCCTGTTCACTATCCAATATCATGGCAGCCGACCAGCGCCTGCGGCGCGCCATTATGGGTGAAAATGGGGGTGGCGGCGCGGGCCGATTTGTCGGAGCTTTCGACGGGCGATTGTGTCAGGCCGACATAACTGCGGTGGCTTGCGACCCCGA
>CAIZGR010000689.1 GCA_903932535.1 uncultured Hyphomicrobiales bacterium
CCCTGATTTGCGTCGTTTTGCGGCGCTTGGGCGCTCGGGCCGCTCGGCCCGGGGCGAAAGGGTCGGTCATGCTGGGCTCGGTTCTCAAAAAAGTTTTCGGTTCATCCAATGACCGCCGGCTCAAGGCCTATCGGCCCAGAGTCGCCGCGATCAACGGTTTGGAGCCCAGTTTCGCTGCGCTGACCGACGAGCAATTGCGCGCGAAGACGCTTGAGTTTCGTGCTGCGCTCGCTCAAGGCAAGACACTCGACGATATCTTGCCCGAAGCCTTCGCCGCCGTGCGCGAGGCCGCCAAGCGCACGCTCGGACAGCGCCATTTCGACGTCCAGCTCATCGGCGGGATGGTTCTGCACGAGGGCGCGATCGCCGAGATGAAGACCGGCGAAGGCAAGACGCTGGTCGCCACCCTCGCGGTCTATCTCAACGCGCTCGCCGGCGAAGGCGTGCACGTCATCACCGTCAACGACTACCTCGCCCGCCGCGACTCCGAGTGGATGGGCCAGATCTACAAGTTCCTCGGCCTGACCGTCGGCGTGATCGTCCACGGACTCGACGACGACGAGCGCCGCGCCGCCTACGCCGCCGACGTCACCTACGGAACGAACAACGAGTTCGGCTTCGACTACCTGCGCGACAACATGAAATACGACATGGGGCAGATGGTCCAGCGCGGCCACGCCTACGCCATCGTCGACGAGGTCGACTCGATCCTGGTGGACGAGGCGCGCACGCCCTTGATCATTTCCGGCCCGTCGGAGGACCGCTCCGCCCTCTACGCCTCGGTCGACACGATCATCCCGAGCCTGAGCAAGGAAGACTTCGAGCTCGACGAGAAGCAGCGCACGGTCAACCTGACCGAGACCGGCAACGAGCACGCCGAGGCGCTTCTGCGCAAGCTCGGCGCCATGAAGGAGGAAGGCTCGCTCTACGAAGCGGGCAACGCGACGCTCGTCCACCACGTCAACCAGGCGCTGCGCGCCCACAAGCTCTTCCAGCGCGACAAGGACTACATCGTCCGCAACGGCGAGGTGATCATCGTCGACGAGTTCACCGGGCGCATGATGCCCGGCCGACGCTATTCGGAGGGCCTGCATCAGGCGCTCGAGGCCAAGGAGCACGTCACGGTCCAGCCGGAGAACGTGACGCTCGCCTCGATCACCTTCCAGAACTATTTCCGCCTCTACAAGAAGCTCGCCGGCATGACCGGCACGGCCTCGACCGAGGCCGACGAGTTCGCCGAGATCTACAAGCTCGTCGTCGTCGAGATCCCGACCAATTTGCCGATCAGCCGCGCCGACGAGGACGACGAGGTCTATCGCACCGTAGAAGAGAAGACGCGCGCCGTCGTGCGCGAGATCGAGGAGGCCAACGCCAAGCTCCAGCCGATGCTGGTCGGCACGACCTCGATCGAGAAGTCCGAGGTTCTCGCCGAAGTGCTCGAGAAGAAGGGATACACCAAGATCGACTTCACCCAGCCCGGCGCGCTGAGGCCGCTCTACGCCGCCTCGCGCTCGGGCAAGCCGTCCAGGACCTTCGCGGTGCTCAACGCCCGCTTCCACGAGATGGAGGCTTTCATCGTAGCCGAGGCGGGCGTTCCCGGCGCCATCACCATCGCCACCAACATGGCCGGCCGCGGCACCGACATCCAGCTCGGCGGCAACGTCGAGATGCGCATCCGCCAGGAGATCGACCCGAACGCGACCTCGGAGGAGCGCGCAGCGAAGGAGGCGGAAATCCGCGCCGAGGTGGCCGATCTCAAGCAGAAGGCGATCGACGCGGGCGGCCTCTACATCATCGGCACCGAGCGGCACGAGAGCCGCCGCATCGACAACCAGCTCCGCGGCCGCGCCGGCCGCCAGGGCGACCCGGGCCGGTCGAAATTCTTCCTGTCGCTTCAGGACGACCTGATGCGCATCTTCGGCGCCGAGCGCATGGACACGATGCTCAAGCGCCTGGGGCTCAAGGAAGACGAGGCGATCGTCCATCCCTGGATCAACAAGGCGCTGGAGAAGGCGCAGCAGAAGGTCGAGGCGCGCAACTTCGACATCCGCAAGAACATCCTCAAGTTCGACAACGTGATGAACGACCAGCGCAAGGTCGTGTTCGAGAACCGGCGCAAGATGATGGCTGCGGATTCGCTGGAGCCCACGATCGAGGAGATGCGCACGGGCGTCATCGACGACCTCGTCGGCAAGCACATTCCGCACGATGCCTATCCGGAGGCCTGGGACATCGCCGGCCTCAAGCAGGAAGTCGTCCAGAAGCTCAACCTCGACCTGCCTGTCGACGCCTGGGCGAAGGAGGAGGGCATCGCCGACGAAGAGGTCGCCGCCCGCCTGCACAAGGCGGCGGAGGAAGACTACGCCGAGCGCGTCAAGCGCAACACGCCCGACGCGATGCGCTACGTCGAGAAGCAGATGATCCTGCAGACGCTCGATCACCTGTGGCGCGAGCACCTCGTGACGCTCGACCATCTGCGTCAGGTGATCGGCTGGCGCGGCATGGCGCAGCGCGACCCGCTCAACGAGTACAAGTCCGAGGCGTTCGAGCTCTTCCAGCAACTGATCGAGCAGTGGCACGAGGCGGTGATCGGCCAGATGTCGCGGGTCGAGGTGCGCTTCAACGCCCCCGAGCCGCCGCCCCCGCCGATGCAGTTCGAGCACGCCGATCCGGACACGGGCGAGAACGAATATCCGCTCGGCGGGCTCTCGACAGATGCCCGGCTCGCTCCGGCCGCGGGCCTCGCGCTCGCCGACGAGCGCGATCCGCAGACGCCCGCCACCTGGGGGCGGGTCGGACGGAACGAGCCCTGTCCTTGCGGCTCGGGCAAGAAGTTCAAGCATTGCCACGGACAGGTGGCGTGAGCGGGATGCGGGGCGTCGGCGCGGCCACGAGCCGCGCGGAGGCGCTCGCTTGGCTGGCGGAAAACTTCGAGAACGCCGGGCTCGACGAGCCGCGGCGGGAAGCGCGGCTTGCGCTGTGCGAAGCCGGCGGGCTCACGCCGGCGGCGCTGATCGCGGCGCCCGAGGCGGCGCTGGGAGAACCCGCTGCGGCCCGGCTCGTCGATCTCGCGGCGCGGCGCGCGGCCGGCGAGCCCTTGTCGAAGATCGCCGGGCGGCGCGAATTCTGGGGCCTCGCGCTCGCCGTTTCCCCCGATGTGCTCGACCCGCGCCCGGAGACCGAGACGCTGGTCGAGGCGGCGCTGAAGCTCCTCGGGTCGCGCCGGCGCGACCCCTTGCGCATCCTCGATCTCGGCGTCGGCTCGGGCGCGATCCTGTGCGCGCTCTTGACCGAATGCCCGGCCGCCCTCGGCCTCGGCGTCGACGCGTCGGCCGCCGCCGTCTCGATCGCCAGGCGAAACGTCGAAGCCTGCGGCCTCGCCGCCCGCGCGGACGTCCGCCTCGGCTCCTGGACCGAGGGGGTCGAAGGCCCGTTCGATCTGATCGTGTCGAACCCGCCCTACATCCCGAGCGCCGACGTCGACGGCCTCGAGCGCGCGGTGCGCGATTACGACCCGCGTCTCGCGCTCGACGGCGGCCCCGACGGGCTCGACGCCTATCGCGCGATCCTGCCGGCGTCGGTCGCGCTGCTCGCGCCGGGCGGGCGGCTCCTCGTCGAGGTCGGCGCCGGGCAAGGCGGCGCCGTGCTCGGGCTTGCGGCGCGCCTGGGTTTCGTCCACGCCGAAACCCGGCGCGACCTCGCGGGCGTCGAGCGGGTCGTGGTCGGCCAGCGGCCCGCGTGATGAGCCTTCTCACCACAAAAATCGGCAAGATCGAGGAAGGGCGCGGCGGCGTCGAGGCGCATGGCCGAGGGCTCGGTTTCCCTTCCCCGCTCATCAGACCGGACGTGCGGAATTCCCGCATCCCGCTTCGCGACACGCCCACGAGAGGACGCCATCTCGGCGACAGAGGCGCATTCCCAGCGCGCCGAGGTCGCCGAAGACCGCTTTCAGGGTAAACCCGTCCGATTCTTCGTGGGCGGCGTCTCGTGGCGTCCGGCGAGGAAGCTGCGCACGCGGTCATAGCCATGGGCTTCGACGGCCTTGTCCGCCGCGTAGCGCAATCCAGGGCCGAGGCAGCCGCTCCTGCGGCGCAGCAGGCGGTCGAGCCGGTTTCGCGCCCCCTCCCGGCGGCCGGCCTCGCCGGGGACGGGCATCGCGTTCATCTCGTCCTCGAGGCGTTGCACGCTCTTCCTCGACGGACTGGCGCCCGCCAAGCTACCGGGCCAACCGGCCATTGCCCGGGTGGGACTCGCACCCACAAGGGCATCGCGCCCGGCAGGGCGCACAGAAGGATCACGCAAAAGCTCTTCTTGGCGCTTGTTGTCCTTGGTGGTGAATCCTTGGTTGCGCAGGGGACCAATGCCCCGCCGAGCCTGGAATTCTTGAACGGAGACCCGTCCTCAGCCGGACGCGTTTGACATATTAATCGATATGCAATCTATTTCCTGGTCTGATGACTCGATCGTTTTTGCCGGCGCGAGGAGATTCGTGGAGCGTCCGTATTTCGCGATCACGGCGCTTTTCGCCGCGCAATGCACGGCGATCGCAGCCGGCGCGGCCTTTGCGCAGGAATCGATCGGCTCGACGGCCACGGCGCAAAATCAGGTCACGCGCGAGCTGAGCGGCGCCGCCGCGCCGCTGGTCGTCGGCGACGCCGTCTACCGGAACGAGGTCGTGCGCACGGGAACCGAGTCGCTCGCCAAGCTGGTGTTCCTCGATTCGACCAATCTCGCGGTCGGGCCGACGTCCCGGGTGGTTCTCGACCGCTTCGTCTACGAGGGGAGCCCCGGCGCGGAAAAGGTCGCGGTCGGCCTCGCCAAGGGCCTCTTCCGGTTCACCACCGGCACCCTCGACAAGAAGGCCTACACGATCACGACGCCGACGGCGGCGATCGGCGTCCGCGGCACCGTCCTCGACATCGACGTGCGGGCGGATACGCGGGTGACGCTCGTCGAAGGCCGGGCGCTCGTCTGCCCGCGGCGAAAAGGCGTCAGCTTCGAGCAGCAGGCGCGCAATTGCGGCCAACCGTTCGGAGGCGCTGCCGGCGAGCGGACCGGCCGCTGCGCCTGCGCCAGGCTCGATCATCCCGGCCAAACCGCGACGGCGAAGAAGGCCGGAGGAACGACTTCGGCGAGCCTGACGGACAATCCCGTGGATTTCGCCTCCCTTTGCGCGGGCGACGCTTCGCTCTGCTCCGGCGTCAGCTACGGCTTTTCGGGATTCGGCGGCGGTTCGGGAGGCGTCCTGTGCGGTCGCTGACGGCGCGCGCCGGCCTCCTGGCGACGATCGCGCTCGTTTTCGGCACGCTCGATGCGTCTGCCCGCGTGACGCCGTATTGCGCCTGGGACGGGGTCCTCAACGGCCCACCGTACACCAACATGGTCGCCCTGGGAGGCGATCAATGCAACGTGACCGCGTCCGGCATATCCTTCCAGGCGGGACTGAATGCGCCGGCTCAGCCCGGTCCTCCCCCGCCGCTGTACATCGACACGGGCATCACCCCCTATACCGGCTTCGCGTTCGTCGCCTACCAGGGCGGAAGCATCAAGTCGGACGGCGACAACGTCAGCATTCAATCGTATTCCGGCTCGTATCCCGGCGACCCGACCGCTCCCTATGGCGTCGTCAGCGACGGCAGAGACGGCGCTCCGGGCGGCGCGCGGTCCAGCGTGGTGTTCAACGGGACGACGACTGTAAAGACCACCAGCGACTCGGCTTACGGACTCTACGCCACGGCTTACGACACGCCCACGCCCTTCAGCGTCGGCGGAACGATTACCTCCACCGCCGCGATGACGGTCGGGACCAGCGGGACCGGCGCAAGCGGGGTCGTCGCCGACGGCGGCGGGACGGTCACGCTGTCCGGCGGCGGCTCGGTGACGACCTCCGGCGACGGCGCCGACGGCATGCACGCGACCGGAAGCTTGTCGACGGTTTCCGCCACCGGAGTCGCCATCGCCACCAGCGGAGCCGCGGGTCCCGGCGTCGCGGCCGACGGCGGCGGGGTCGTCACGCTGAACGGCGGCTCGGTGACCACCAAAGGCGCCGGGTCCGACGGCCTTGCCGTCACCGGCGGAAGCTCGGCGATCACCGCCTCGGGCGTCTCGATCACGACGGGCGCAGGCGAATCGCCCGCGTCCAACAGCGTCGGCGTCTTCGCCTCGAACCTCGGGACCGCGACGCTCCTGGGCGGCTCGGTGACGACCACCGGGGTCAATTCGGGGGGGCTTTACGCCTCCGGAACGGGAGCGAACATTACGGCCGAGCCGCTCGGCGGCGTCGGCGCATCCGTCACGACCTCGGGCGCCGGGTCGGTCGGCGTCGCCGCGGCGGCCGGCGGCGTCGTCCATCTCGACAGCGCGTCCGCCGCGACATCCGGTCCCGACGCGCACGCGCTCTTGGTGACGGGGAGCGGGTCGCAAGCCCTTCTCGGCGGGAACAACACGTTTACGACACAGGGCGCGGGCGCCGCAGGCGTCACCGCCGCCGCGGGCGGCGTCGTCACGGCGACCGGCTCGGCAGCCGTGACGACCTCGGGCGGCGTCTCGACCGGAACCGGGCTCGCCGCGGACGGGCTCGATGCGGACGGGGCGGGCTCGCAGATCCGGCTCGGCGCGGCGACCGTCTCGACCTCGGGCGCCGGAGCCTTCGGCCTCCTCGCCAGCGACCGGACCGGGAGCGGCGCCGCCGGCTCGATCTCGGCGACGGGAACCCTCAGCATCACGACGACCAACCCCGCCGCGGCCGCGGTCGGGCTGCAAGGCGACGGGGCTTCGGTGCTGGCGACCGGCGGCGGAACGATCGCCTCCGCAGGCACGGCAATCGCGTTCCTCGGGGGGACCAACCAGACTGCGACGTTCGACAATTTCACCATCGCCAACCAGAGCGGCGCGCTCATTTTCGCCCAACCCTCGGTCGCCACGGTCAACTTCGAGGGCACGACGGCGAACGCCGGCGGCGGCGTCCTGCTCGACGCCACCGGCGGCAGCCTCATAACGCTGAACGCCGCAGCGTCCGCCTTGACCGGCTCCATCCAGACAGGCGCCGCCGCGACCTCGACCGTCAATCTGACGAACGGCTCGACCTGGACCCTGACCGCTTCGTCGGTCGTCTCGAATCTCGCCGTCGCCCGGAGCTACGTCGTCTTCGCCCCGCCTGCCGCCGGCGGCGGCTTCAAGACCCTCACGGTCGGCAATTATGTCGGAACGGGCGGGTTCGTGACCATGAACGCCGTGCTCGGCGGAACCGGATCGGCGTCCGATCAGATCATCGTCGACGGCGGCAAGGCGACGGGCTCGACGCTGCTGGCCATCCGCAACATCGGGGGCGCCGGCGCCCAGACGACCGGCGCCGGCATTCCGATCGTCGTCGCCACGAACGGCGGAACGATCGCCCCGAACGCCTTCGTGCTGGCCGGCGCCACGATCGCCGGCGGCTATCGCTACCAGCTCGAACAGAGCGGGCAGGACCTCACGCTCGTTTCCATGCCGACGACGACGCCGCCGCAATTGCAGAATTCCGTCAACAGCGTCGCGAAGGCGCAGCAGCAGCAGATCGTGACCGGAAGGGTGCTCGGCTCGATCCTGCTGGGCGCGACCGAGCAGGTGAATTGCTCGAACTGCAGCTCCGGCTTCGGATCGATCGGCTCGTTCGCGCTCGGCGCGCACGGCCGCACCAGCCTCACGCCGGAACTGACGGCGATGGGCGGCTTCTCCTACAACGAATACAACGCCCAGGGGATCGCCGTCACCAACGCCCCGACCTTCGGCGGCTCGCTGGTCTACGACCCGATCAATTTCGGGGCGAGCCGCCCGTTCGTCGAGATCGGCGGCGGTCTGGTTCCGTTCGAGCAGGTCCGCACCACGCGCACCTATCCCAACGGCGCGCTGGCCGGACAGGGACAGGGAAACGCGATCG
>CAIZGR010000690.1 GCA_903932535.1 uncultured Hyphomicrobiales bacterium
ATGGTCGGCGTGATCGGCCCCGACGGGGTCGGAAAATCGACCCTGCTCGGGCTGATCGCGGGCGTGCGGATCATCCAGCAGGGCGAGGTCGTCGTCTTCGACAAGGATGTCGGGGACAACCGGAACCTGCGCGAGATCCGCAGCCGCATCGCCTACATGCCGCAGGGCCTCGGGCGAAACCTCTACCCGACGCTGAGCGTGTTCGAGAACATCGACTTCTTCGGCCGCCTGTTCGGGCAGGGCGCCGAGGAGCGTCGCGGCAGGATCACCGAGCTTCTCACCGCGACCGCCATGGAAAAATTCGAGGCGCGCCCGGCCGGAAAGCTTTCCGGCGGCATGAAGCAGAAGCTCAGCCTCTGCTGCGCCCTCATCAACGACCCCGACCTCCTGATCCTCGACGAGCCGACGACCGGCGTCGATCCGCTGTCGCGCGGCCAGTTCTGGGACCTGATCAACACCATCCGCGCGCGCCGCCCGCAGATGAGCGTCATCGTCGCCACCGCCTACATGGACGAGGCCGAGCGCTTCGACTGGCTGATGGCGATGGACGACGGCAAGATCATCGCCACCGGCAACCTGAAGGCGCTGCTCGACAAGACCGGCGAGCCGAACCTCGACGACGCCTTCATCGCGCTGATGCCCGAAGCCAAGCGCGCCCTGCACCAGAAGGTCGTCGTGCGTCCGCGCGTCGCCTCGGCCGACGAGACGCCGGCGATCCAAGCGGAAGGGCTGACGCGCAAGTTCGGCGACTTCGTCGCGGTCGACCACGTCAGCTTCAAGATTCCCCCCGGCGAAATCTTCGGCTTCCTCGGCTCGAACGGCTGCGGCAAGTCCACGACGATGAAGATGCTCGTCGGCTTCCTGCCGGCGACCAGCGGGACATGCCAGCTTTTCGGCCAGCCGATGGGCTCCGACGACATGCAGGCGCGGCGCAACGTCGGCTACATGACGCAGGCCTTCTCGCTCTACGGCGAGCTGACGGTCGGCCAGAACCTCGCGCTGCACGCCGAACTCTACCACCTGCCGAAGGAAAGGATCGCCCCGCGGATCGCGGAGCTGCTCGAACGCTACGACCTCGAGGCCTTCGTCAACGCCCGTCCCGACAGCCTGCCGCTCGGCATCAAGCAGCGCCTGCAACTCGCCGTCGCCGTGCTGCACGAGCCCGCCATCCTCATTCTCGACGAGCCGACCTCCGGCGTCGATCCGATCGCGCGCGACGCCTTCTGGCGCACGCTGATCGACCTCTCGCGCGACGACGGCGTGACGATCTTCGTCACCACCCACTTCATGAACGAAGCCGAGCGCTGCGACCGCATTTCGCTCATGCACGCGGGCCGGGTGCTCGCGGTCGGCGCGCCCTACGATCTCGTCGAGGCGCGCGGCAGCTCTTCGCTCGAGGACTGTTTCGTCGGCTATCTCGCGGACGCCGCCGGCATCGACCGGTCGAAGGCGGTCGAGCCTCCCGCGCTCGAAGCCATGGAGACCGCCGCCGAAGCGCTCGCGCCGCCCAAACCCTTCAGCGCCGGGCGGCTCTGGGCCTACGCGCGGCGCGAGACGGTCGAGCTTCTGCGCGACCCGATCCGCCTCGCCTTCGCCGTTCTCGGTCCGATCGTCCTGATGCTGGCCTTCGGCTTCGGCATCTCGTTCGACATCGAAAACCTGAAGATGGCGGCGTTCGACCAGGATCAGACGCCGCAGAGCCGCGAGTTGCTCCAGGGGTTCGAGGGCTCGCGCTACTTCTCGGTGCAGCCGCCGATCACCTCGGAGGAGGAGGCGCAGCGGCGCCTGAGGAGCGGCGCCACCCAGATCGTCGTCGAGATTCCGCCCGGCTTCGGGCGCGATCTGCTGAACGGACGCAAGCCCGAGGTCGACGTCACCGTCGACGGCGCGATGACCTTCCGCGGCGAGACTGCGAAGAATTACGTGCAGGGCGTCGTGGCCAAGCAGGGCGAGGAGCTGAAGCGCGAGATCCTGCGGCCGGGCGCGCCCAACAAGTGGAGCAACGACGATATCGAGGTGCGCTTCCGCTACAACCAGGCGTTCCTCAGCGTCAACGCGATGATCCCGAGCATCTTCATGCTGATGCTCTGCCTGATCCCGGCGATCATGTCGGCGATCTCGGTGGTGCGCGAAAAGGAAACCGGCTCGATCGCGAATTTCCGTTCGACGCCGATCACCCGGTTCGAGTTCCTGATCGGCAAGCAGGCGCCTTACGTCGCGATCGCGATGATCAACTTCTTCGTCCTCTATCTGATGTCGGTGTTCATCTTCAATGTTCCCGCCAAGGGGCCGTTCCTCGTTCTGCTCGTCGGGACCTTCATTTACGTGATTGCGACCACGGGCTTCGGCGAGTTGATCTCTTCGTTCACCCGATCGCAGGTCGCGGCCGTCTTCGCGACCACGATCCTGGCGATGGTGCCGGCGATCAATTTCTCCGGCATGCTCGCGCCGGTCTCGTCGCTGTCCGGCGGCGCGAGGATCATCGGCCTCGCCTTCCCCTCGTCGTGGTATCAGCAGATTTCCGTCGGCGTTTTCGCCAAGGCGCTCGGATTGGCGGATTTATGGCCCAGCATCGCGGCGATCGCGTTCATCGCGCTCGTCTTCCTGGGCCTGTCGCTGGTTCTGCTGCGCAAGCAGGAGGCGTGAATGTCAGAGGTTTCCTCCGCCCCGACGCAGCGCTTCGTCGAACACAAGCCGCTGACGTTCGCCGATCACCTCTCGAACGTCTATCATCTGGTGATCAAGGAGCTGAGAAGCATCCGGGCCGATCCGGTGATGCTTTTCCTGGTGATCTATTCGTTCAGCATCTCGGTGAACACGGTGGCGACCGGCGCCGTGACCGAGGCCACCAATCTGTCCGTCGGGATCGTGGACGAGGACGGGTCGGCGCTGTCGCGGCAGATCGCCGAAGCTTTGCGGTTGCCGACCTTCCAGCCGCCGGTGCAGATCCGGGCGTCCGACATCGACCCGATGATGGACAAGAACAAGCTCCTGTTCGTCGTGGAAATCCCGCCGAACTTCGAGGCGGACGTGCGCGCTCAGCGCAAGACGGGGGTGCAGGTCAACGTCGACGCAACCGCCGTCGCTCAGGCGGGCAACGGATCGGCGTACCTCAGGACCGCGATCGCCAACGAGATCCAGCGGTTCCTGTCCGGCAAGGACGCTTCGACGTCCGCGCCGGTCAATCTCGTCGTGCGCGCGGCGTTCAACCCCAACCTGAAGACGGCGTGGTTCTCGGCGATGACCCAGGTCATCAACCAGATCACCATGCTGACCGTCATCCTGA
This sequence comes from uncultured Hyphomicrobiales bacterium, assembly GCA_903932535.1. Taxonomy (GTDB): domain Bacteria; phylum Pseudomonadota; class Alphaproteobacteria; order Rhizobiales; family Beijerinckiaceae; genus Roseiarcus. The sequence goes on from CAIZGR010000690.1 coordinate 3,287, forward strand.
CCGGCGCCGCGCTCATTCGCGAACGCGAGCAGGGCACGGTCGAGCATCTCCTCGTCATGCCGATCGTGGCGCCGGAGATCATGGTGGCGAAGATGATCGCCAACGGCCTCGTCATTCTCGTTTCGGCGACGCTGTCGATCCAGTTCGTCGTGCATTGGTGGATCGGGGCGCCGATCAACGGCTCGCTCCTCCTGTTCATTTTCGGGGCCGCGATCTATTCGCTGGTGGTGGCGGCGCTCGGCATCATGCTGGGAACGCTGGCGACCACCATGGGGCAGTTCGGCCTGCTCGCCATTCCGGTGCTGATGGTCACGCAGCTTCTCTCGGGCAGCAGCACGCCGATGGAGAGCATGCCCGTCTGGCTGCAATACGTCGTCCAGACCGTCAGTCCCACGCCGCATTTCGTGTCGTTCGCCCAGGCGGTGCTGTTCCGCGGCGCCGGCGTCACCCTGGTCTGGCGCGAGCTTCTGGCGATGGTCGTGATCGGCGCCGTCTATTACGCCATCGCGCAGTCGCGGTTCCGAAAGGTCATCTTCGGCGGGTGAGGCGCGCTGCGCGAACGCCCTTGTCCGGGAATGTATCAAACAGACAATGCGCGTAAACCCCTCGGACCGCATTCTCTTCGTCTCGAATAGCGTCAGGTGTCTGCGAGCATAACGAAGTCTGCCGAAGAGGAGTGAGGCAACAGGAAATACAGACCAAACGCTGGCCAGATGCCGGCGCGCTTCCCAGAAGGAAAACATAGGTCTCGGTCTTGTCCAAGCGCCACTCGACGAAGTCCCGTTTGGTACAAGGCTAATTTGAAGGGCAGTTTACATCTATTGCGACACTTTGTCACCAGTGTAACACATATTTGCTCGTAATATGAGAAGCTGCTCCGAAGACGCCGTCAACAATACCCCTTCCCGCTCTGTAACGCACGGAGATCAGGAATGTTTCCGCGAGGGCGGCGGGCGGCGGGCGGCGGACGATAGCGGTCGCGCGGGTCGATTCGTCTCCAACGAACACTCTGACGTTGGGTGTCTTACGTAGAATCCCGGATTGGATCGGCTTCGCAGTCCGCGCACGGTCCAGACGCGCGGGCGTCCGCTTATTGCGCTGCACGAGGCGATGAAGCTCCTCACGGAGCGGCGATAAGCTTTCTGACGACAGGAAGATTTGGATGAGGTTTCTTTCGCTCGGCTGGATACGGCGTAACAAGGACGGACGGAATGCGATCGGTTCGGAGGCCGACCGCCTCGTCCACCAATTCGGAGTCAACGCCTACGAGGAAGCGCGCCGCAGACGGCGAGAATCGGACCATGTGTCGAGCGCCCGGTATTGGAGCGCCGTGAAATCGGAAATCGGCCGGAACATCCTGAACCACTGCGACGAGGCCGATTTCCTCGACCGGCTGGAAGTGAGCCTGTTCGCCTCGGACCTGTCGTGGCGCGCGGACAGCGGCCAAGCCGCCGAAAGCCGAATGGCTCCGGCCGGCGCGTCTCCCGGGCGCAGGAAGACGCGCCTCGAGGCGTCCAACGACAATCGCACGCTCCAAAAGTTTGCCGTGCGAAAGGCTTGGTGAAGCGACGCAGCCTCATTTCCAGTTTTCTGCGCGTCGAGAGGACATGTCCTGCGTGATCTGCGTACAGAAGTGCTCAACGTTCTCCACGGGAACCTTGCGATCCCGCGCCATGCGGCGACGGTCGCCGTGAGCGGCGGGTGGGTGACTTTGAAAGGCGCCGTCAACCGGACCTATCGAAGATCGTTCGCGGAAGCGGAGGCGCGGCGGATTCCGGGCGTCATCGGGGTATGCAACGATATCGTCGTGCGGCGCGGCGACGCGGAATGGCAAACGGCCCTGAGCCAGCGCCCGTGACGTCAGCATGATCGGAAAGGCCGCGTCGGCGGGTGCGTCGACGCGGCGCCCATGCAAGTCAACTTCAAGGCGTGCGCCCGCCAGCCTTCAGCCTGCTGCCTTTGGGCGCTTCCCTCTCCGGCTTCGTGCGCGAGGGGCCCGCGCCCTTCTCCCGTCTTCGTCTGCGGGAGAAGGCGGCGCGAAGCGCCGAATGTGGGCCTGAAGCGCAATTCGTCAGGGTTCAGCTCGGGAAAGCCGCCACGCCGCCGGCCGCTACTGAACGGCCGGCGCCGGGTCCGGCCTGCCCGAGCCCGAGCGAAGCAGGATCTGCTCCGCCATGACCCGCGCTTGGCTCTCCGGGACGAGTCCGTCGATGAACAGCGTCGACAGCCCATGCACGAGGCCCCAGGCGGCCATCGTCGCCGGACTGTCCTCGCGCGGCTTGCCCCCGGCGCCGCTGACGGCCTGCTGGAGGAAGCCCAACGCCTCGTTCACCGCTTCGTTGAGCGTCGGGTATTTCTCGCGCTCGACCAGGAGCGGCCCGAACATGAGGCGGACCAGGCCGCGCTTCTGCAAGGCGAATTACACGTAGGCGAGGCCGACCGCGATCAACGGGTCGCGGTCGTTGACCGCCGCCTTCATCGTGGCGGCGAGCTCGCGGAAGCCTTCGGCGGCGACCGAGGCGAGCAGGTCCTCTTTGCTGTCGAAATGCCGGTAGGCGGCGGTGGCGGAAACGCCAACGCGACGCGCGGTCTCGCGAAGTCCGACGCCGTCGGGCCCGGCTTCGTCGAGAATGGCGCGGGCGGCGGCCCTCATCGCATTCGGAAGGTTTCCGTGGCGATAAGGGCGAGGGGCGGGAGTGTCTTCCATCATGATCCCTTGTCTTCTGCGTCTTCCCCCAAGCGCGACGCTGCGGCGCTATCTTTCCCGAAACCGAATTGGCGCCCGCGCCAACGTCGGACGGACATCTTGTGAAGGCGCTTCCGAAGTGGCTTTCGGAAACCGACTACGTCAATGCGTGTTCACAACGCACTGTACCCCGACCTGTGCTGCTGTTTTCCTTACGACAGGATTAAATTTTGTCCATGCTCGATGACGTGAGAACTGCCGCTTAACGTAAATTTTACAACTCCAATAGCCTGCCAATCCATCCGCGCCCTAACCATTTCCCTACGTCGTCTGGACAGTCGCCCGGAACGCCTCCGGGCCGTCCGTCCGCCCCCATCCGGAGCGCTGTCGCATTTGCGACGGTGTGCTTATACATGAGGCCGCGCCGCCGATCGGCGAGGTCTCAGGAGAGGGATTGCATCGTCCGATGAAGATCACGGTCAATGTCGATTGCACGCCGCTGGAGGCGCGCCAGTTCATGGGACTGCCCGACGTCGAGCCGATGCAGAAGGCGGCTTTGGCGGAAGTCGAGAAGCGCATGATGGTCGAGCTCGAGCGCTTTTCCCCGGAGTCGCTGTTCAAAGCTTGGCTGCCGATCGCCGGCATGAACGCCGAGTGGCTTCAGGAGTTTCTGAAGCGCGCGGCGTCCTGAGCGGCGGTGATAAAGCCCATTTCGGGCGGATAGCCTCTTCCGGCCGGCGCTGTCGGTTCCTACATTCCTTTCGAGGCCGCCTCCGGGCGGCGAAGGCAAGACCGGGTCGCCCGTCGTCGCTACGGGACGGGAGGCGGCGCCAGAGGGGTAGTCCATGAATCTCGAGAAATACACGGAACGGGCGCGCGGCTTCGTCCAGGCGGCGCAGTCGCTGGCGCTCCGCGAAGGCCACCAGCAGTTCACGCCCGAGCATATCCTGAAAGTCCTGCTCGACGACGAGGAGGGCCTGTGCGCCGGCCTCATCGACAAGGCGGGCGGCAGTTCGCGCGAGGCGCTGAAGCAGGTCGAGCTCGCCTTGTCGAAGCTGCCGAAAGTGCAGGGGGCGGGAGCGGGCCAGCTCTATATGGCGCCCACGACCGCGCGCGTCTTCGACAGCGCCGAGAAGATCGCGCAGAAGGCGGGCGATTCGTTCGTCACCGTCGAGCGCCTGTTGCTGGCGCTGGCGATGGAGAAGGGCGCCGAGGCCGGCAAGATCCTGGCGAACGCCGGGGTGACGCCGCAGACCCTCAACGCCGCCGTCAACGACCTGCGCAAGGGCCGCACCGCCGATTCGGCGAGCGCCGAGAACGCCTATGACGCGCTCAAAAAATACACCCGCGACCTGACCGAAGCCGCGCGGGCGGGCAAGCTCGATCCGGTCATCGGCCGCGACGAGGAGATTCGCCGCACCATCCAAGTTCTGTCGCGCCGGACCAAGAACAATCCGGTCCTCATCGGCGAGCCGGGCGTCGGCAAGACGGCGATCGTCGAGGGTCTCGCGCTGCGCATCGTCAACGGCGACGTGCCGGAGTCGCTGCGCGACAAGAAGCTCCTGTCGCTGGACATGGGCGCGCTGATCGCCGGAGCGAAATACCGCGGCGAGTTCGAGGAGCGGCTGAAGGCGGTGCTGAACGAGGTGATCGCCGCCCAAGGCGGCGTCATCCTGTTCATCGACGAGATGCACACGCTCGTCGGCGCCGGCAAGGCCGACGGGGCGATGGACGCCTCGAACCTGCTCAAGCCCGCGCTCGCGCGCGGCGAGCTGCACTGCGTCGGCGCGACCACGCTCGACGAATACCGCAAGCACGTCGAGAAGGACGCGGCGCTCGCGCGGCGGTTCCAGCCGGTGTTCGTCTCCCAGCCGACCGTCGAGGACACGATCTCGATCCTGCGCGGCCTCAAGGAGAAGTACGAGGCGCATCATGGCGTCCGCATCACGGATTCCGCGATCATCGCCGCGGCGACGCTGTCCGACCGTTACATCGCCGACCGATTCCTGCCCGACAAGGCGATCGACCTGATCGACGAGGCCGGGTCGCGGCAGCGCATGCAGGTCGATTCCAAGCCCGAAGAGTTGGACGAGCTCGACCGCCGCATCATGCAGCTCAAGATCGAGCAGGAGGCCTTGAAGAAGGAGACCGACGCGGCTTCCAAGGACCGGCTGAAGAAGCTCCAGTCGGAGCTCGCCGAATTGCAGGAGAAGTCCGATTCGCTGACCGCGCGCTGGAAGGCGGAGAAGGACAAGATCGGCCAGGCGGCGAAGCTCAAGGAGGATCTCGACGCCGCGCGCAACGCGCTCGCCCAGGCGCAGCGCAAGGGCGACTACGCCGAGGCCGGCAGGCTCGCCTACGGCACGATCCCCGAGCTCGAGAAGAAGCTCGCCGAGGCCGAGAAGCAGAGCGCAGCCGGGGCGTTGGTCGACGAGGCGGTGACCGCCAACCACGTCGCCCAGGTGGTCTCGCGCTGGACCGGCGTGCCGGTCGACAAGATGCTCGAGGGCGAGCGCGACAAGCTCCTCAAGATGGAGGTGGAGATCGCGCGCCGGGTCGTGGGCCAGAAGGAGGCGGTGACCGCGGTGTCGACCGCGGTCCGGCGCGCCCGCGCCGGCCTCCAGGACCCGAACCGGCCGATCGGCTCGTTCATGTTCTTAGGGCCCACCGGCGTCGGCAAGACCGAGCTGACCAAGGCGCTGGCCAGCTTCCTGTTCGACGACGAGACCGCGATGGTGCGCATCGACATGTCGGAATACATGGAGAAGCACTCCGTCGCCCGCCTGATCGGCGCGCCTCCGGGCTACGTCGGCTATGAGGAGGGCGGCGCGCTGACGGAAGCCGTGCGGCGCCGGCCCTATCAGGTGGTGCTGTTCGACGAGGTCGAGAAGGCGCATCCGGACGTGTTCAACGTCCTGTTGCAGGTGCTCGACGACGGGCGCCTCACCGACGGGCAGGGCCGCACGGTCGATTTCCGCAACGTGCTGATCGTGATGACCTCGAACCTCGGCTCCGAGTATCTGGTGAACCTCGAGGAGGACCAGGACACCAAGGCGGTCGAGAAGGAGGTGATGGCGGTCGTGCGCGGGCACTTCCGGCCGGAGTTCCTGAACCGGGTCGACGAGATCATCCTCTTCCATCGCCTCCGCCGCGAGGACATGGGCGACATCGTCGACATCCAGTTCAAGCGGCTCCAGCGGCTGCTCGTCGACCGCAAGATCACGCTCGCGCTCGACGCCAAGGGGCGCCAGTGGCTCGCCGACAAGGGTTACGATCCGCATTACGGCGCGCGGCCACTGAAGCGCGTCATCCAGAAATGGGTGCAGGACCCGTTGGCGCAGTCGTTGCTAGCGGGGGAGATCGCCGACGGGTCTACGGTCGCGATCGGCGCCGCGCACGGGCGCCTCACGATCGACGGCAAGCCGGTCGGGTCCGAGGACGAGGCGGCGACCGCTTCGCCCAAGCCGGCGGTCGTGCCGTTCCCGAAGTCGTGATCGCATAATTCCGGCCCCGCGTGAGCGGGGCCGGATTATTCGTGGAAGGGCGCGGCTCGCCGCGCGAAAGCAAGGAAAGCCTCGCGCGCATGAACAACAACGTCGTCGCCCGTTTCGTCGGCGGCTCGCCGCTGGCGGTCTTTCTGAGGCTGGTGGTGGTGTCGTTCGTCGTCGGCTTCCTGCTCGACGCCTTCGGCCTCGACCCGACGACCCTTCTCAACGACGCCGTGCGCACGGCGCGGCACGTCGTCGAATACGGCTTCTCGGACTTGCGCCAGTTCGGCCGGATGCTGCTCGCCGGCGCGATGGTCGTGGTGCCGGTGTGGATCGTTCTGCGGCTTCTCGACGCGGGGCGGATGCGGTAAATTCTTTCGTCCCGCTTCGCGGGGCGAAGTGATTTTCGCCTTACGGGCAGGCGTCCCAGAACCCCTGGGTGCGGCTCGGGTCGGTGAAGTACCAGCAGAGACCCGGCTGGGGCGGGGGCGGCGCCCAGGCGACGGCGGTCGCCGCGGCGACGAAGCCGATCGCCGCGCCAGCCGCGATCGCGCCGCCCGGCGCCCAGCGATACCAGCCGGGCCGTCCGACCCAGACCGCGCGCGGCGCGACGACGCCGCCCGGACGATAGCCGGGGTGGTAGCCGGGCCGATGACCCCCGTGATAGCCGGGCCGGCCATGGACGTGCACGTTGCTCACGTTCACGTGCGCATGCCCGGCGCGGCGATGCTGGACCGTCTGGATCATGCCGTCGCCCACGTGCGCGGCGGGACTCGCTCCGCCGACGAACTCGAGCGCGCCCGCCTCGATCGGCGACAGGAGCAACGCCGCGACGGCGGCGGCCTTGGCGACATGCGAAACCTTCATGACTTTCCCCTTCGATTGGAGCGCCGGGCCTCTTGGCCGCTGGATTTGGCCGGCCGGCGGGCTCCGCATCCTGCATCAGGCGGCGAAGAAGGGAAACCGCGGCCGACAGGAGGGGCGGCGTCTCGCCGCCCGGGCGCGCCCGCTCCGAAAGCGCTTCGAGCGCCGCCGCCAGATCCTCTCCCTTGCCGCGGGTATGACGAGGCCCGTCCGGCGCCGCCTGCGCAAAGGCCGGCCCCGCTCCACAGCCGGCGGCCGCTCTTGCGCTGCGCAAAGCCGCGCGCCACATAGCGGTTCAAGCCGCGGCGCCAGCAGAGCCTGCGGCGCGACCCCGGAGCCTTCCATGCCGCAGACCAGCAGCCGATTCTTCGACGATCTCTCCCGCCTCATGACGGACGCCGCGGGCCTCGCCGACGGCGCCCGGCGGGAGGCGCAGACCTTCGCCAAAAGCCAGCTCGAACGGGTGATGGCCGGCATGGACGTGGTCAGCCGCGAGGAGTTCGACGCGGTGCGCGAGATGGCGGCGAAGGCGCGGGAAGAAAACGAGAAGCTCGCCCAGCGCATCGCCGCGCTCGAGGCGCGCCTTGGCGAGCCAAAGCCCTGACAGGGAAGGGGAACTTTCACAGGGTCTTGATTCGTTTCGCAGATTCTGTGGACGACGGAGTCCGGCGGGTTTACGATTCGACACGAATCAACGAGGTTGCGGCCATACGCCCCGTCGCCGGGGCGGGGCCGCAACGGGCGGAGGGCTCCGTCGGGAGCGCCGAGCCCGGGCCTCAATCGTCGTGTCGCGTCCCGTATTCCGCGCTGAAAGACTTCTGGATGTCCCTGATCGAGACTGTCGCCGACGATCGACCCGAGCACCCCGTCGACGTGGTGGAAAGGTTGGCCGCCGTCAACGAATGGACCTTCGACCGCGCCGCGGAGGACGAGCTGTCGATCCTGGTCGCCGGCGCCTGGGCCAATTACGACCTCGCCTTCACCTGGATCCCGGACCTCGAGTCGCTGCACGTCGCCTGTTCGTTCGACCTCAAGGCGCCGCAGCGCAAGCGCGCCGCGGTCGCCGAGCTGATCCAGTTGATCAACGAGCAGCTTTGGCTCGGCCACTTCGACATCTGGCGCGACCAGGACCTCGTGATGTTCCGGCACGCGATCTGCCTCGCCGGGGGCGCGAGCGCGAGCGACGCCCAGTGCGCCGCGATCGTCAAGGCGGCGATCTCCGCCTGCGAGACCTATTTTCAGGCGTTCCAGTTCGTGCTCTGGGCGGACCGGAGCCCCCGCGAGGCGATCGCCTTCGCGGCTTTCGAGACCCGCGGCGCGGCGTGAGGACCCGGATCGGCGCGCGCTCGTCGAATTGTCGCGCGCCAGGGCTGGCGTTTCCGGGCGTTTGCGTGTAAGTGCGCGCCTTCCCGTTTTCCTGCGCGCGAAGGCCCGCGTTCGTGCGCCGAGAGGAGTCTTATCAATGGCCGTTCCGAGACGCAAAACCTCGCCCTCCCGCCGCGGCATGCGCCGCTCCGCCGACGCCCTCAAGGCCCCGACCTATGTCGAGGACAAGGACTCGGGCGAGCTGCGCCGTCCGCACCACATCGACTTGAAGACCGGCATGTATCGCGGCCGTCAGGTCCTCAAGCCGAAGGGCGCCAGCAGCGAAGCCTGACCGTTCCGGCCAGGAGGGGCGGCGTCCCGCCGTCCGGCGCGGCCTCGGAGCGTGTGCGGCGGTCCGCGAGCACCCGCTCAGGCGAGCGCGACGGCCGGCCTGCGGGCCGGCTTCTTGATTGGGTCGGCCCCCGTTCCGGCCGTCACATCACGGTCAGCAGGAACGCCGGCAGCGCGCCGATCGCCAGGATCGTCGACAGCACCACGAGCCCCGCCACGTCCTCGGGCCGATTGTCGAAGCGCGCGGCGAACATGTAGTTGTACACCGCGACCGGCATCGCGCTTTCGATCACCAGCACGCCGCGGGCGACGCCGGTCAGGCCCAGCGCCAGCGCGACGCCCCAGCCGATGGCGAAGCCGCCGAGGAGCCGCAGCGCCGAAAAGGCGAGCGGCCAAGCGAGCGACGTCACCCTGAGCTTCGTCAGCGAATAGCCGAGCGCGAGCAGCATCATCGGAATGGTCAGGCCGCCGAGGATGTGGGCGGCGCGGCCGACCGAGAGCGGCAACGCGGTTCCCGTGGCGCTGAGGACGGCGCCGAGCGCGGTCGCCCACAGGAGCGGGGAGACCAGCGTCTCGCGCAACGAGAACCGTCCCGCCGCCAGCGCTTGACCGATAACGAAATTGAAGAGGCCGTGGACGGAGAGATAGGCGATGGCCAGCGCCATGCCCTCCTTGCCGAAGGCGAAGAGCGCGAGCGGCAGGCCGATATTGCCGCAGTTGGCGAAGGTCGAGGCCGGCAGATAGGTCGATACGGGCTGACGCGACACGATCACGAGCAGAAAGCCCGCAGCCAGCGCCAGCAGGGTGCAGAGCGTCGCCCCGAGGCCCATCGCGGCGAGGCCGTCGGCGCGCAGGCCCGACGTGGCGAGCGAATCGACGATCAGGCAGGGCGTGCCGACATAACTCGCCACCATCGAGAAGCTCAGCGTGTCGAACGGCTGCCGGGCGCGTCCCCACATCCAGCCGATCAGGGCGACGACCGCGATCGGGCCGATGACGTCGACGAGAATATCGAGCACCGGCCGCTCAGCCTCCGCGCGATGCGAGGATTGCGCCGCCGACGATCAGCGCGCAGGCGAGCGCCAGCGCCCCGGTCGCCGGCGCGACGCCGGCCGCCACCAGAACGAGCGTCGACAGCACCGGCGCGGCGTAAGCGGCAACGCCGAGCAGCCGGATGTCGCCGTGCTTGACCCCGTAGTCCCAGACGTAGAAGGCGAGGCCCACCGGCCCGAGGCCGAGGCCGAGGATGGCGAGCCACTGCCCGGCGTTCGCCGGGGCGACCGTCGTCTCGAACGCCGCGTGACAGACCGCCGCCAGCGCCGCCGTCGCGAGGCAGAAGCCGGCGACCGCCTCCGTCGGCGCGCTCTTCAGCCGGCGCGACAGCACCGAATAGCCGGACCAGATGAAGGCGCAGGCGAGGGCGAGGCCGTAGCCCGCGAGCGCCTTTCCGTCCGCCGCGGCGAAGCTCGGGCCTTTCGACGCAAACAGCGTCGCCGCCCCGGCGAAGCCGAGCCCCGCCCCGATCACGTGGCGCGGCAGCAGCCGCTCTCCCGGCAGGGCGGCGGAAAAAAGCACGATCAGCAGCGGCCAGAGATAGGCGATCAGGCTCGCGTCGGCGGGCGGGGCGCGGCGGAGCGCGGCGAAATAAACCGCGTGATACCCGAACAGGCCGCCGATCCCGACCGCCCACACCGGCCAGGGCTGCGCGAGCGCCGAAAGGCGTCCGCGCGCCGCCGCGTAGACGAGGCCGCTCGAGCCTCCGATCGCGAAGGTGAGCGCGGCCAGCTCGAACGGCGGCGTCTCGCCCGAGAACGCGGTCAGGAGCGCGAGCGCCGACCACAAGACGACGGCGCCGAAGCCGATCAGGGTTGCGGTGAGATTTGCGCGCGGGGGGACGGCCGGCCGGGTCATGGACCGGGCTGCTATCAGGGGGCGGGAGGGTTGGAAAGCCGCAAGGGCTATCGAGGGTATCGGCGCGAACTGCGGGCGTCGTCACGTCAACATTACAAAGCTTTCATATCGGGGTCATGCGCAGGTTAGGGCGCGACAGCGAAGATCAAAATCCGAGGTCTCCGGGTTCCCGGCGGCCGCATCCCCGGATTTCACGATGCGCTCCATCGGCCGATCCCTCACCCTGCGCCGCGCGATGCTCGCCGGCGCCGCATGCGCGGCGGTCGCCGGCGCGGCGGCGGAGCGGGGCGTCGATCCGGCTCGCGCAGGCGCGGGCGCGCCGTCGGCCATCGCGCCGCTGCCGGCGTCAGGCCCGGCGTCTTTCGCCGACATCGTCGATCGGGTCGAGCCCGCCGTGGTGTCGGTGAAGGTGAAAGTCCTCGACGCCGATGCGACGGACGCCGACAATCCGCAGGGCTTCCCCGAGCTTTCGCCCAACAGTCCCTTCTACCGTTTCTTCCGCCACTTCGGATTGCCCGGCGGCGGAGAAGCTCCGTCCCGGCACGGGACGATGGCGCAAGGGTCTGGATTCTTCGTTTCGGCGGACGGCTACATCGTGACCAACAACCACGTCGTGGACCACGCGAGCGACGTCACGATCACGCTGGCGGACGGCAAGACGCTTCCGGCCAAGGTGATCGGGGTGGACAAGAAGACCGATCTGGCGTTGCTGAAAGCGGACGGCCGCGACTTTCCCTTTGTCACTTTCGCGTCGAAGGCGCCCCGGGTCGGCGACTGGGTGATCGCGGTCGGCAATCCGTTCGGCCTCGGCGGCACGGTCACGGCGGGCATCGTCTCGGCGCGCGGCCGCGACATCGGCTCCGGCCCCTACGACGATTTCCTCCAGATCGACGCGCCGGTGAACCATGGCAATTCCGGCGGTCCGGCCTTCAACGGCGAAGGGCAGGTGGTCGGCGTCAACACCGCAATCTTCTCCCCGTCGGGCGGCAGCGTCGGCATCGGCTTCGCCATCTCCGGCGACGTGGTGAAGAATGTCGTCGATCAGCTCAAGGCGAAGGGCGTCGTGACGCGCGGCTGGATCGGGGTGCAAATCCAGTCGGTGTCTCAGGACATCGCCGACAGCTTCGGGCTGAAGAGCGCCGGCGGCGCGCTGATCGCAGCGGTCGAGAAGAATTCGCCGGCGGACATCGCCGGCCTGAAGAGCGGCGACGTGGTCACGGCCGTCGATGGGGAAACGGTCGCCGACCCGCACGATCTCGCCCGGCGAATCGCCGCGATGGAGCCGAAAAAGACGGCCTCCCTCGCCCTCGTCCGCAACGGGGCCCCGATGGCGCTCGGCGTGACGCTCGGGACGATGCCGGCCGAAAAGGCGGCGAAATCCGACTTTTCGCCACGCGGCGAAGCGTCGGAGCTCGCGCGGCTCGGACTGACGCTGCGCGCCGGCCGCGGCGACGACGGCGTGGTCGTGGCCGATGTCGATCCGGACAGCCCGGCGGCGGACGAAGGCTTGAAGCCCGGCGACGTCATTCTGGAGGTCCGCGGCAAGCCGGTCAGCCGGCCGTCGGAAGTGGCCGAGGCGATCGACGCCGCCAAGAGCGACGGCAAGAAGAGCGTGTTGTTTCGCGTGAAGTCGGACGAGGGCGAGCGGTTCCTCGCCCTCCCGACCCGCGCCTCATGAGATCCGG
>CAIZGR010000691.1 GCA_903932535.1 uncultured Hyphomicrobiales bacterium
CGGATGCGCTGATCGCGCATCCCCATCCGAGCTTCCGGGTCGAGGCGATCGGCGCGGGCGCTCATTGGGCTGCCGAACGCGCCGCCGGCGTGCCGATTCCGACCGCGGAGTTCGGGGCGGCGATCGCCGCGATCCGACCGAACACGGTCTGACGCAGCGCGCGTCAGGTCCGAATGACCCGGGCGTTTCCTGAACGGAGGAAAGGCGCGAAGGCGCGGCGGATTTCCTCCAGAAATGCGTCGCTAAAACGGCCGAGGGGCTTCTGGCGTGTGTCGAGATAATAGGACCGCTCCAGAATGTCGTAGTTGCACTCGCTGACCGTGATCCATCCCCGTTCGTACGCGGTCAGCCTCGCACGGCGGAGTTCGAGGCCGGGTATCTCGAGCGCGGTTTGGCCGGCTGACGGAGGCTTCGACGAAACCGGCAGCAGCAGAAGATGAGTCAGCCCCTCCTTGTCCGTCACAGTGAGGATCATGCAGACAGGTCGATTCTTTTCGCCATGTTCCCGATCCGGATTGTCTTCCGCCTGCCGACGCCAGAGGTAGGGGTAGACGATGATGTCGCCGCGGCGAAACCCTTCAGGCATCGCTTCCTGCCTGGTGCTCGGCGGAGTCTTTTTCGAGTCGTTCCCGGAACATGGCCGCCAGATCGTCCGGCATTTCGCCTGGCCCATAGGCGCGGCGAGGATCGGCGTGGCCGGTCAGCTTCTGGTACAGTTCGACAGGAAGGACGACGACCGAGGGCCGGCCGTGCTTCGTAAGCGTAATCGGCCGCTTCCGGGCTTCGTCGTGGTAGCGCCCGAAATGGCGCATGAATTCGACCGTGCTCACCTCGTCCATGACTCTCTCCTCGACGCTTTCTGAATAAGACAGAAAAGACAGAATTCTGCAAGCCCGACCGGACCTCGCGGGGTCCATTACGCCCCAACCGCCAACAATCGTCGTTCACGCCGGCCGGGCTGTCGTCAATTTAATCGACGATCGCGACCAGGTCGTTGGGCGCCGCCTGTCGTCATTCAGGAATGGGACGCGTCGCTTCTTGTCGCTCGTCCATGACGTCGCCATGCAGGCATAAGCCCCGGGATCGACCGCAAGGCCCTTCGCGAGCCACCCGCGCCAGCAATGCGCACGGGCGTCGGAGATCGTCAGCCCCACATTCGAGAGCCGTTGCAGCTTCGGCCTCGAGGCGGTCGTCGACGCCGACATCCGTAAGAGCCGGCCCGCGTTTCCTGTTCGCGCGGCCCGTCCGCATGGTTCTCGTGGCGCAAGCCTGCGCCCCTGGGAGACGAGGAGAAGGCGATGTCGGTCTCGGAATACGCCAGCGTGGAAGCGGAGGTCCTTCGGGGCGACCGGCCAAGGCTGCAGATCGATATCCGGCTTCATCCGGTGGGCGGCGGCGCCCTCGGTCCGGCGCACGGCGAGATCGAGCGGGCGGTCCGCGAGGGCTTTCGTGAGGCGCTGCGCGAGGCGCAGCTCGAGCGCCTGACGCTCGCCGCGAGCGCGCGGCCGAAGCCACGGGGCTTTCTCAGGCGCGCGCTCGGCTTCCTCGTGTGCGTCGGCATCGGCGCGGTCGCGTCGCTCGCCGTCACGTCC
>CAIZGR010000692.1 GCA_903932535.1 uncultured Hyphomicrobiales bacterium
GCGCCCGTCCGCGCCGGCGGCGATGCCCGCTTCGCTCGGCGCCCTCGCCTTCGGCGATCCGGCGATGGCGGCCGTGCTGGCGCGGGCCGCGCGGCTCGGCGCCGCCAGGATCCCGATCCTCATCCAGGGCGAGACGGGCGCGGGCAAGGAATATCTCGCGCGCGCCATCCACGCCGCCGCCGCGCGCCCCGGGCGCTTCGTCGCGGTCAATTGCGCGGCCATTCCGGAGCACCTGATCGAGGCGGAGCTGTTCGGCTATGCGCCCGGCGCCTTCACCGGCGCGCTGCCGAAAGGCAAGCAGGGGCTGATCGAAGCGGCCAACGGCGGCACGCTGTTCCTCGACGAGATCGGCGACATGCCGCTGTCGCTGCAAAGCCGCTTCCTGCGGGTGCTGTCGGAGAACGAGGTGACGCCGGTCGGCGCGCATCAGCCGCGCCCGGTCGCCTTCCGCCTCGTCTCCGCGTCGCACCTGCGTCTCGAGGCGCTCGTCCGCGAGCGCCGTTTCCGCGAGGACCTCTTCTACCGCCTCAACGCCGGCACGCTGACGCTGCCGCCGCTGCGCGCGCGCGCCGATCTCGGCGCGCTGATCGACCACCTGCTCGGCCGCCTCGGCGGCGAGGCGCGCCGGGAATGGCGCCTCTCCGCTCCGGCGCGGCTCGCGCTGACGACCTATCCGTGGCCGGGGAACCTGCGCGAGCTCTGGAACGCGCTGCGGGTCGCCACCGCGCTCTCGGACGGGCTGGAGATCGGGATCGAGGCTCTGCCGGAGGCGATCCAGCCGGGCGCCGGGCCGGCCGCGGGCGCGCTCGATCCGCCGGCTGCGCCGCGCGCCGGCCTGCGGGCCGGGCTCGAAGCCGCGGGCGGCAACGTCTCGGAGCTCGCCCGCCGCGCCGGCGTGCATCGCTCGACGATCCACCGCCGCCTGAAGCGGTCGGGGGAGGCATGAACGCCCTCGCGCCCTGCGAAAGCGGAGCGAAGGAACGCCCTGCGACAGGCGTCGCGGCCTGTCGCACGAACTGTCGCGCCGGTTGCGACAGGCGGGCGGCGGCGCTGCCTGATAAAGGCTTGACAACGCTGGCGCGGCGCATCGCGCGACGGCTGGCACGGGCATTGCCGGGGACCTTGCGGCTGGACGGCGCGACGCCGTCCGATCCAACACCATCAAGGGAGGTTTTTTCATGCTCGACGTGACACCGGCCGCCAGGGCCCAGGTCTTTCTCGACCGTTTCGGGGAGGCGCTCGCCAAGCCCGACATCGACGCCGCCGTCGCGATGTTCGCCGCAGACTCGTACTGGCGCGACCTCGTTTCCTTCACCTGGAACATCAAGACCGTCGAGGGGCGCGACCAGATCCGGGACATGCTGACCCAGTGCCTGCCGGCCGTGAAACCCCGCGACTGGCGCGTCTTCGAGAAGGAGCCGGTCACGGACGCGGGCGGCGTCATGGAAGCGTGGTTCACCTTCGAGACCGAGGTCGCGCGCGGCTACGGCCTCGTGCGCATCCGCGACGGGCTCATCTGGACGCTGCTCACCACCATGGTCGAGCTGAAAGGCTTCGAGGAGAAGGCCGGCTTCACCCGTCCGCTCGGGGCCAGGCACGGCGTCCACATCGGCGCCAAGAGCTGGAAGGAAACGCGCGAGGAGGAGCTCGCGACCCTCGGGATCACGAAAGAGCCCTACGTCCTGATCATCGGCGGCGGGCAGGGCGGCATCGCGCTCGGCGCGCGGCTGCGCCAGCTCGAAGTGCCGACCATCATCATCGAGAAGAACGAGCGCGCCGGCGACAGCTGGCGCAAGCGCTACAAGTCGCTCTGCCTGCACGATCCGGTCTGGTACGACCACCTGCCGTACATCGACTTCCCGAAGAACTGGCCGGTATTCTCGCCCAAGGACAAGATCGGCGACTGGCTCGAGATGTACACCAAGGTGATGGAGCTGAACTACTGGACGAAGTCGGAAGCGAAGTCCGCGACCTATGACGACGCGAAGAAGGAATGGACCGTCGTCGTCGACCGCGACGGGCGGGAGGTCGTCCTGCATCCCAAGCAACTCGTGTTCGCCACCGGCATGTCGGGCAAGGCCAACATCCCGCAATTCAAGGGCGCCGAGACCTTCGCGGGCGAGCAGCACCATTCCTCGAGGCATCCCGGCCCCGACGCCTACAAGGGCAAGAAGGCGGTCGTGATCGGCTCGAACAACTCCGCCCACGACATTGCCGCGGCGCTCTGGGAGAACGGCGTGGACGTGACCATGATCCAGCGCTCGACCACCCATATCGTGCGCTCGGCGTCGCTGATGGAGATCGGCCTCGGCGATCTCTACTCGGAGCGCGCGGTGCAGAGCGGCACGAGCACCGGAAAGGCGGACCTGATCTTCGCCTCGCTCCCCTACGCAATCATGCACACGTTCCAGAAGCCGGTTTACGACAAGATCCGCGAGGTCGACGCCGGCTTCTACGCGGCGCTGGAGAAGGCCGGGTTCAGGCTCGACTTCGGGGTCGACGGCTCGGGGCTGTTCATGAAGTACCTGCGGCGCGGGTCGGGGTACTACATCGACATCGGCGCCTCGCAACTCGTCATCGACGGCAAGATCAAGCTTGCGCAAGGGCAGGTCGTCGAGATCACGCCGGCCGGCGTCAAGCTCGACACCGGCGAGGAGGTCCCCGCCGACGTAATCGTCTACGCCACCGGCTACGGGTCGATGAACGGCTGGATCGCCGACCTGTGCGGGCAGGAACTGGCCGACAGGGTCGGCAAATGCTGGGGGATCGGCTCCGACACGCCCAAGGACCCCGGCCCGTGGGAGGGCGAGCAGCGCAACATGTGGAAGCCGACGCAGCAGGAGGCGCTCTGGATGCACGGCGGCAACCTGCACCAGTCGCGCCACTATTCGCAGTTCCTGTCGCTGCAACTGAAGGCGCGCTACGAGGGCCTCGACACGCCCGTCTACGGGCTCCAGCCGTCCTGGCACAAGAGCTGAGCGCAGCGGGCCCGGGCGGCGAAACCGCCCGGGCCCGTCGCGACTCCGGCGCAAACATGGTATCGCTCGAGGCGGTTTTTCCTCCTGCCCCACGAGAGACATGACTCCGCTTACCCGTTCCCTCGCCGTTGGACTGATCGCTTTCGGCGCGAGCGCCCTCGGCATGCTCATCCAATTGGACGTGCCCCTCGATGTCCTGACCGCATCCAAGGGGCCGGTCGGATCGATGGCCGGGCTCGTGTCGGGCCTGCTCGCGCTCGTCCTCGGCCTGCTCGTCTTCACCGCCTTTTCCGTCTTCACCACCCAGCAGTCGGAGGCCTATTCGCTCGGGCCGGTCGTGGCCGACATCGACCTCGCCCTCGAGCAATACGGGCCGGAGGGCGCCGTCGGCCGGGCGGGCCTGCGCGCCTCGCTGCAACGTTCGCGCGACCGCTTCTTCGGCGCCGCCGGGCAAGGACCGCGGCCGTTCACCTTCGAGGAGATGAAAACGATATTCGCCGGACTCGACGGTTATTTCGACAGCCTCGAGCCCGCCACCGACCGGCAGCGGCGCCTGCTCACCAAGGCCTGGGATCTGGCGCGGAAATACCACGACACCCAGATGCTGATGACGCGCCAGCTCGCGAGCCCCTTTCCGCCCCATGTGCTGACTGTCGTCGTCTGCTGGGCCAGCGTGCTCTTCCTCGGCAACGGGCTCTTGGCGACGCCGAACACGGTGACGGTCATCGCGCATTTCGCGGGCGCGCTCTCGATCGCGACGGCGATCTTCCTGATCCTCGAGCTCAGCAGCCCCTACACCGGATTCATCCGGATCTCGTCCGCGGGCGTCGACGCCGCGCTCCGGACGCTGGGCGCGGAGGCGGCGCCGGAAGCGGCCCGGTTCGAGGGGGTACGAACGCCGGCGTGACGCGTCCGGCGTCCTCGACCGTGGGAACGCGATGCGACGGCGCGTTTTTCGAGCGCCCGCCAAAGAAAGAGGGAGGGCCGAATGCGCAACGCCATCCGAATCGTGAAAGAGGAGAGGGCGATGGGAAGCCGATATGTGGCCCGGATCGACGGTGTCGCCGGAGAGGCGCAGCTCCTCTTCACCATCCGCAGCAAGGAACTGATCAGCGCCGACCACACCGAGGCGCCCGACAGCATGCGCGGCAAGGGCGTGGCCCTCGCGCTCGTCGAGCACATGGTCGCCGACGCCCGCGCGGCGGGTTTCAAGATCGTCCCGGTCTGTCCCTATGTGCTCGCCCAGTCGAAAAAGCATCCCGAGTGGGGCGACGTGATCGCCGCGCCGGCGTGACCTGCGCCCCGCTCACGGGGCGAGCGCAGCGTTCGCCCTCGTTCCGCTCAGCGGGTTCGTCTCGTCCCAGCCGTAGCGCAGCGTCTCGAAGCGCATCCCCTTGAGGTCGATCATCAGCAGGCGCCCGACGAGGCCTTCGTCGCCGTCGCCGAAGCCGCCGACGATTTCCCGAATCGCCTCCAGCGCCATCAGCGAACCGAGCACGCCGCCGACCGCGCCGAGCACGCCGGCCTCGGCGCAGGCCGGGATCGTTCCGGGCTCCGGCGGATCGGGGAAAAGGCAGCGCCAAGTCGGGTTCGGCCGGCCGTCCGGCCCCGTCTCCCAGGGCTTGAGCACCGTCAACGTTCCGTCGTACTCGCCGAGCGCGGCCGTCACCAGCGGCCGGCGCTCGAAGTAGCAGGCGTCGGAAAGGGCGTAGCGGGTGGCGAAGTTGTCCGAGCCGTCGAGCACGACGTCGAACCGCGCGACGATCCCGCGCGCGTTGGCCGCGTCGAGGCGCAGCGGGATCGGCTCGACCGTCACATGCGGGTTGAGGCGGAGAATCGCCTGCCTCGCGCTGAGCGTCTTCGGCCGGCCGACATCGTCCGTCCCGTGGAGAATCTGGCGGTGGAGGTTCGAGAGCGCAACGGTGTCGTCGTCGGCGATCCCGAGCGCGCCCACGCCCGCGCCGGCGAGATATTGCAGCGCCGGCGAGCCGAGGCCGCCCGCGCCGACCACCAGCGCGCGCGCCGCTTTCAGCCTGTTCTGCCCGGGGCCGCCGACGCCCCGCAGCACGATCTGGCGCGCGTAACGCTCGACTTCTTCGCTCGAAAGGCTCATCGACGCGAGCTTAGCGGGCGGCCGGGCCGCGCGATAGCCCGGCTGGCGCTCGGAAGCGGCGCCGACGGCCCCGCGCTGGAGGGAGCGCGTGCGCGCATGGGCGGCGAGACGCCGCCCCTCCCGTGAGCGCGTCGGCTTCCCGGCCGCCTCGAAAAGGCGAGGCCGCCTTTCCGCACGCGCCCTCCTTGGCTATCCTCGTCGAAACAGGAGCATTCCATGCAGACCCGCCGCCTCGGCCGCACCGACCTCGCCATCGCGCCGATCGTCCTGGGAGGCAACGTCTTCGGCTGGACCGCCGACAGGGACGTGTCCTTCGCCGTCCTCGACCGCTTCGCTGAAAGCGGCGTCGCCGCCATCGACACCGCCGACGTCTATTCGGCCTGGGCGCCCGGCAATCACGGCGGCGAATCGGAGACGATCATCGGCGAATGGATGAAGGCGCGGGGAAACCGAGCCCGGGTCGTCGTCATCACCAAGGTCGGCTCGCCGATGGGCGAGGGCAAGAAGGGCCTGTCGCCCGCCTATATCGAGGAGGCGGTCGAGGCGTCGCTGAGGCGGCTCCAGACCGACGTGATCGACCTTTATCTCTCGCACTGGCCCGACCCGGAGACGCCCGTAGCCGACACGCTCGGCGCCTATCAGCGCCTGATCGCGAAGGGCAAGATCCGCTGGTGCGGCGCCTCCAACCTCAACACGGCGCTGCTCGAGGAGGCGATCGCCGCAGCGAAGGCGCTGGGCGGCGCGCGCTACGAGGTGTTGCAGCCGGAATACAATCTCGCCGACCGCAAGGGCTTCGAGGACGGACTCGCGGACCTCTGCCGGCGCGAGGCAATCGGCGTCATCACCTATTTCAGCCTCGCCAAGGGGTTTCTGTCGGGCAAATACCGCAGCGAAGCGGACCTCGGAAAGAGCGCGCGGGGCGGTGGCATTGCGGCCTATCTCAACCCGCGCGGCCTGCGCATTCTCGACGCGCTCGAGGCGGTCGCGGCGCAGCACAAGGCCAAACCCGCCGAGGTCGCGCTCGCCTGGGCGATGGCGCGCCCCGGCGTCACCGCGCCGATCGCGAGCGCGACCTCGGTCGAGCAGGCGGACAGCCTCATCCGCGCGGCAGAGTTGACGCTCGCGCCGGCCGACATGGCGACGCTGAACGAGGCGAGCGCGTATTGAAACGCCTTCGCTTCGCATGCTGGGAGAAGAGCGTGCCCTCGCGTCACGCCTTTGGACGAAATCCCGAAGGCGGCCGAAGCCCGGATGAAGGGGCTGCGCCGACGTCCGGCGCAGCCCCTCACCCCGCCCCTCTTCCGGCCCGCGTGGAAGAGGGGAAGGCGCGTCACGCCGCCGCCCGTCCCAAAATCATGTCCGCCGCCTTCTCGCCGATCATCGCCGAGGGCGCCTGGGTGTTGCCGCTGATCAGCAGCGGCATGATCGACGCGTCGGCCACCCGGAGGCCCTCGATCCCGCGCACCCGCAGCGCCGGATCGACGACGGCGCGGTCGTCGACGCCCATGCGGCACGTGCCGACCGGGTGGTAGATCGTGTCGGCGCGCGCGCGGACGAGCTTGCGCAGGGCGTCGGGACCGTCATGGCCGGTCCCGTAGATATAGCGTCCGCGATAGGGGGCGAGCGGTGGCTGGGCGAGGATCGTCTGGACGATCTCCGCCCCGCGGACCAGCGTCTCGAGGTCCTCCGGATCGGCGAGATAGTTCGGGTCGATCAAGGGCGCCGTCGCGACGTCGGGGCCGGCGAGGCGCACCACGCCGCGGCTCTTCGGCCTCAGGTCGCAGACATGCAGCGACATGCCGGTGGTGAAATGGATCTTCCGGTTGTGGTCGTCGACGATGCCGACGCAGAAATGGAGCTGCAGATCGGGCCGGTCGACGTCCGGGCGGCTTCTGACGAAGCCGCCCGCCTCCGCCGCATTGGAGGTCAGGAGGCCGCTTCCGCGGCGGAGGAAGTCGGAAAGCTCCTTGGGGCCGGTGGTGAGCATCGGCAGGGCGACGCCGAACAGGCCCGGACCCTTGGCGGTCAGGTTGGCGACGTAGTCGCAATGGTCCTGCAGATTGGCGCCGACTTCGGGCGCGTCGTGCACGACCGCAATGCCGAAGCTCTGGAGCGCGTCGCCCGGGCCGACGCCCGACACCATCAGGAGCTGGGGCGAGCCGAACGCGCCCGCCGAGACGATCACCTCGCGCCGGGCGTCGAGCCGCTCCTCCCGGCCGCCCCGCGCGAAGACGACGCCGGCGGCGCGCTTGCCCTCGAACACGATCCGGCGCGCCTGACAGTCGGCGTAAACGGCGAGATTGGGCGCGGGCGAGGCCTGAAGATAGGCGCGGGCGGCGTTGTAGCGCCAGCCTTTCTTCTGGAACAACTGATACGGTCCGACGCCTTCCTGGACCGGGCCGTTGAAGTCGTCGTTGCGGGCGAAGCCGGCGAGGCCCGCCGCCTGGACGAAAGCCTCGACCGCCGGAGTGCGGTGGGCGAGGTCGCTGACATGCAGCGGCCCGCCGGCGCCGCGCCATGCGCAGGCGCCGCGCGCATTGTCCTCGCCGCGCTTGAAGTAGGGCAAGACGTCCGGCCACGCCCAGCCCTTGCAGCCGAGCGCCGCCCACGAATCGTAGTCCTGCGGCTGGCCGCGCATGTAGATCATGGCGTTGATCAGGCTCGAGCCGCCGAGGCCCCGGCCGCGCGGCTGGAATCCCTTGCGGCCGCCGAAGCCCGCCTGCGGAGTCGTCTCGTAGGCGTAGTTCCGCTTCGAGCGGAACGGAACCAGCAGCGCGATGCCGAGCGGAACGTCGGACAGGAGCGAAGACTTGGCCGGCCCCGCCTCGATCAGCGCGACGCTCGAATCGGGCGCGAGCTGAGCAAGACGCGCGGCGACGGCGCAGCCGGCAGGCCCGGCGCCGACGACGATATAGTCGATTGCCGGCCGATCGGCCCGGCGGGAAGTCTCGACGGTCATGATGCTTTCCTCGCGTTCTTGCGGAACGAGCGCGTCCTCCGGCGCGCGCCGGAGCGTTCCTCGAGGTTCCCCCTTCCGAGCGTCGCGTCTCAGGCGCTCTTCGGCTCGGCGTTCTCCTTCGGTCTCGCTTCCGCCGGCGCCGCCTTGTCCTTCAGCTCGCGCCGCAGGATCTTGCCGATCGGCGACCGTGGCAAGGTTTCGCGGAACTCCACGTGGCGCGGGGTCTTGTAGCCGGTGAGAAACCGGCGGCAGTGGGCGATGATCTCGGCGTCGGTGACGCCCGCATCCTTGCGGACCACCACGATCTTCACCGCCTCGCCAGATTTGGGGTCCGGCACGCCGACCGCCCCGACCTCGTGGACGCCGGGGTGGGTCATCACCACGTCCTCGATCTCGTTCGGATAGACGTTGAAGCCGGAGACGAGGATCATGTCCTTCTGCCGGTCGACGATAAAGACGTAGCCGCGATCGTCGATCCGGGCGATGTCGCCGGTGCGCAGATAGCCGTCCGCCGTCATCACGTTCGCCGTCTCTTCCGGCTTCATCCAGTAGCCGGCCATCACCTGCGGCCCCTTGATGCAGAGTTCGCCCGGTTCTCCGAGCGGAACGTCGCGCCCCTCCGTGTCGCGGATGGCGATGTCGGTCGAGGGCATCGGCATGCCGATCGCGCCGGTGTAATCCACGATCGTCAGCGGATTGCTTGTGGCGATCGGCGCGGTCTCGGTCAGGCCGTAGCCCTCGATCAGCGGCTTGCCGGTCACCCGCTTCCAATGCTCGGCGACCGCCCTTTGAACCGCCATGCCGCCGGCGACGGCGAGATGCAGGCGGGAGAAGTCGAGCCGCAGGAAGTCCTGGTTGTTCAGCAACGCGTTGAACAGGGTGTTGACGCCGCTGATCACGGTGAACGGCGTCTCCGCCAGCGCCTTGACGAACCCCTCGATGTCGCGCGGATCGGCGATCAAGAGGTTGTCGGCGCCGATCATCATCGGAACGAAGGCGTTCACGGTCAGGGCGAACACGTGATAGAGCGGCATCGCCGTGACGAAGGTCTCGCCCTGCGGCCCCAAGACCGGCGCGACCCAGGCCGCAACCTGCTGGAGATTGGCGATCATGTTGCGATGCGTCAGCATCGCGCCTTTCGGCACGCCCGTCGTTCCGCCGGTGTATTGCAGGAAGGCCAGATCGGCCGGCTCGACCTTGGGCAGCTCCGCCTTGATGCCCCGCCCCACCGCGAGCGCGCGGTTGAAGCGGACTGCCTGCGGCAGGCGCCACGGCGGCACGGCGCGCCGCACATGGCGCAGGACGAAATTGGTCAGGAGCCCGCGCGGGCCGCCGAGCAGGTCGCCGACGCCGGTCACGATCACCTCGCGTACCTGCGTCCCCTCGATCGCCTTCTGTAGCGTCTGGGCGAAATTCTCGAGCACGACGATCGCTTCCGCCCCCGAGTCCACGAGCTGATGGCGCAGCTCGCGCGGCGAGTAGAGCGGATTGCAGTTGACGACGACGTAGCCCGCCCGGAGCGCGCCGAACAGGGCGACCGGATATTGCAGCAGGTTCGGCATCGTCAGCGCGACGCGCGCCCCGCGCGGCAACCGGGTCGCCACCATGAGATAGCTCGCGAAGGCGCGCGACAGACGGTCGAGCTCGCCGTAGGTGATCGTCCGCTTCATGCTGACATAGGCGGGCCTGTCGCGATACCGGTCGACGCTCGCGGCGAAGAAGTCGCCCAGCGAGCCGTAGGCCGCCGGGTTGATGTCGGCCGGGACGCCCTCGGGGTAGGACTTCAGCCAAATCCGTTCCATTGCGTTCCTCACTCTCCCCCTTCAGATGTGGAGGCCCTTCAGGAGCTGCGTGAACGCCACCTGATCGGCGCTCGGCGCGATCTCGCCTTCCTTGCCGCCGCGCGCCGCGGCGCTTTCCGGGAACATGCGGAAGGCGGTGTTGAGAATGATGCGGCCCATGCTGGGCGCGAGCGCCTGGATCGCCTGGCCGAATCGTCCGAGCCGGGTCGCGACCCGCGCCGGCCTGTCGACGATCGCCTCGACGATGAGCGCGGAGGCCTCGTCCGGATCCAGCGTCGGCACATGCTGGTAGAACTTGGTCGGCGCGATCATCTCGGTGCGCACCAGCGGCATGTTGACGTTGGTGAACGCCACGCCGCGGTCGAGGAACTCGCTCGCCGCGCAGTTCGTCCAGCCCTCGAGCGCCGACTTCGAGCCGACATAGGCCGAAAAGCGCGGCGCCGTCGTCAGCACGCCGATCGACGAGATGTTGATGACGTGACCCTTCCGGCGCTCCGCCATGCCGGGCAGGAAGCCCATCGTCAGTTGCACGGCCGCCAGATAGTTGAGCCGCACCAGCCGTTCGAGGTCGTGCAGCCGATCGTAGGAATTCTCGACCGACCGGCGGATCGAGCGCCCGGCGTTGTTGATGAGGATGTCGACGCCGCCGTGCTCGGCGTCGATGCGCGCGATCAGCGCCGCGCATTGCACGGGATCGGAGATGTCGGCGCTGTAGGTCGCGACCTCGAGGCCGAGGGCGGCGAATTCCTCGCGCGTCAGATCGAGCTTCTCGACGTCGCGCGCCACGATCAGCGTCGTCGCGCCGGCTTTGGCGAGGCGCTGCGCGATCGCCTTGCCGATGCCGGCCGACCCGCCGGTGATCAGCACGCGCTTGCCCGCCACCGCCCCGCGCAAGGAGCGGTCGACGAACAGGGCCGGATCGAGATGACGCTCCCAATAGTCCCACAGCCGCCAAGCGTAGTCCTCGAAGGCGGGGACCTCGATGCCGGCGGGCTTGAGCAGCCTCTGCGTCTCGCGGCAGTCGAACCGGGTCGGGTAGTTGACGAACATGAGGATGTCGTCGGGCAACCCCAGTTCCTTCATCATCATCTTGCGCATGCGGCGGAAGGGCGTGAGCGCCATCAACCCGCGGGTCAACGCCGCAGGGGCGAGGCCGAAGAGGCCCGCGTTGACGCGCATGGCGAAGGCGGGCGCATGGGCGGCCTTCGCGAGCGCGCTCAGCATGTCGCCGACCCGCATCGGGTTGGGATCGGTGAGGTGGAAGGTCCGCCCGTCGAGCCCGTCGAGATGGGCGAGGCAGTCCATGGCCGCGACGACGAAGTCGACCGGCACGACGTTGATCCGCCCGCCTTCCAGGCCGATCATCGGAACCCAGGACGGCAGGGCGTCGCGCAGCTTCTGGATCAGCTTGAAGAAGTAGTAGGGGCCGTCGATCTTGTCGATCTCGCCGGTCTTCGAGTCGCCGACCACGACGCCCGGCCGGTAGATCCGCCACGGGATCTCCGTCTCGGCCCGGACCAAGCTCTCGCCCTTGTGCTTGGAGGCGTAGTAGGGATGGTCGAGTCCGCGCGCCTCCTCGAACATGTCCTCGCGGAACACGCCGTCGTAGAGACCGGCCGCGGCGATGGAGCTGACGTGGTGGAAACAGCCCGCCTTGACGCTCCGGGCGAAGGCGAGCGCGTTGGCGACGCCGGCGACGTTTGCGGCGACGACCGCGGCGGGCTCCGCCTCGAGGTCGTAAACGGCGGCGAGATGGAAGAAATGATCGACCTTGCCCGCGAGCCGGTGCGCCTCCTTCTCGGCGATCCCGAGGCCGGGCAGCGCAATGTCGCCCTCGACGATTTTCACCCGCGCCGAGCCTGCGCCCCAGAAGGCGCGAAGCGCCTCGATCCGTTCGGGGGCCGGCTCGCGGACCAGGACGTGGATCGTCTCGTGGCCCCGCTCCAGAAGGCGCCGGACAAGCCGCCTGCCGATGAATCCCGTTGCGCCGGTGACGAATGCGCTCATGAGCCTTTCCTTTCCCCTCGACCAGATTTCTAGCGGATGTCTCTAGAATGGGCCGCCTAGAACATTGGGCGGCGAATTCTAAAATCTTATGCTCAAATCGCCAGTGCAAGAAGGCGGGTTGGCCGCCGAGATCCAACGAGGATGGTCATGCCAAAGAAACTCAAGGAAATCGCCAGCGAGGCGACGGAAATGCAGCTTGCCACGCGAATTCGCGAATCCACGAACCAGATCTGGCTCGCCGGGCTCGGCGCCTTCTCGAAAGCCCAGCAGGAAGGCGTGAAGGTGTTCGAATCCCTCGTCGAAGAGGGTGAGAAGATCCAGGAGCGGACGAAGACCATGGCCGACGAGCGCATCGCCGAGGGGCGGGCCAAGGCCGCCGGCGCCTGGGACAAGCTCGAGCAGGTGTTCGAGGACCGGGTCGCCCGCGCGCTCCACAGCCTCAACGTCCCGAGCCGCAAGGACGTCGACGTCCTGACGCAACGGGTCGCCGAGCTGACGGAAATCGCCAAGAAGCTCGCGCCGGAAGCCGAGGAAGAAGAGCCGCATCGGACCCGCGCCCACAAGGCGAAGGCCGAGGCGAAAGCCGAGTAAGCCCGCTCTATCCGGGCCTGGGCCTGAGGAGCGGTCCCATGGGCAAGCGGCGTGACAACGGAAAAGTGGGGATCGCCCTCGCAGGGGGCGGTCCCCTGGGCGGCATCTACGAGATCGGCGCGCTGGTCGCGTTGCAGGAGGTCCTCGCCGGCCTCTCGCTCACCGATCTCGATCTCTATGTGGGCGTGAGTTCCGGCGCCTTCGTCGCCGCCGGACTCGCCAACGGGATTGCGCCCGGCGAAATGCACGACATGTTCATTCTCGACCGGTCGCATCACGACCCGTTCGAGCCGGACCTGCTGCTGCGCCCGGCGGTCGGCGAGTTCATGCAACGGCTGACGATGTTTCCGCAGCTCGTCCAGAGCGCGGTCTTCGCCTATGCCGGCGCGGGGGCTTCGCCGGTGCGCGGCTTCTTCGAGTCCTTCGCCCGCCTGACGCGCGGGCTGCCGAACGGCCTGTTCGACAACGGCGCGATCGCCGCCTATCTCGCCCGCCTGTTCGGCAAGCCGGGCCGGACCGACGACTTCCGAAAGCTGCCGCACCAGCTCTTCATCGTCGCCACCGACCTCGACAACGGCGCCGCGGTCCCCTTCGGCGCGCCCGGCTTCGACCACGTGCCGATCTCGGAGGCGGTGAAGGCGAGCGCCGCGCTGCCGGGGCTCTATCCGCCCGCCCACATCGACGGCCGCGATTACGTCGACGGGGCGCTGAAGAAGACGCTGCACGCCTCGGTCGCGCTGAAGGAGGGCGCAAAACTGCTGATCTGCGTCAATCCGCTCGTTCCCTTCGACGCCGGCCTCGCGGCCGCAGCCGGGGCGAAGCCCGCCCCGCTCGCCGGCCGGGGCCTCGTGACCGTTCTGTCGCAGACGTTCCGCGCGCTGATCCACTCGCGCATGCGGGTCGGGATGGAGCGTTACGCGAGGGAGTTTCCCGACGCCGACGTCGTGCTGTTCGAGCCGGCGCGCGACGACGAGGTGATCTTCTTCGCCAACATCTTCAGCTACGCCGACCGGAAGCGGCTCGCCGAGCACGCCTATCGCCACACGCTCGCGCAAGTGAAGCGCCGCGCCGCGGAGCTCGAGCCGATCCTGGCGCGCCACGGCGTGCGGATCGACCGCGCGGCGCTCGAGCGGCCGATTCCGTCGACCAAGTCTGGTCAGGGCGGCAAGTTCTGGGCTAGCGTTCAACCGGTCGAGGCGACGCTGAGCGCCCTCGAAGCGGCGCTCAGTCGCGGGAAGCCCGAACGTCCTCGAGGGGGGGTGAAACGCGATGCCGACCAAGCCGCCGCGCCGGACGCGTGAGCGCATCCTCGAAACCGCGCTTACGATGTTCAACACGTTCGGCGAGCCGTCGGTGGCGACGACCTCGATCGCGGTCGAGATGGGGATCAGCCCCGGCAACCTCTACTACCACTACCATTCCAAGGAGGCGATCGTCGCCGACCTCTTCGCCGAGTTCCGGCGCGAGATCGAGACGACGCTGGCCGCGCCAGAGGAGCGCCTGCCCAACGCCGAGGACTGCTGGCTGTTCCTGCACCTCGTGTTCGAGGCGATCTGGAAATACCGCTTCGTCTACCGCGACATCAACGATCTCGTGTCGCGCTATCATGTCATCGAGGTGCAGTTCCGCCGCATCCTCGCCCACAAGACCCGGGTTTTCGAGCAGATCCTGGCCGGTTTGATCAAAAACGGCCAGATGCGCGCGGCGCCCGCCGAGATCAAGACGCTGGCGGAGAACATCGTGCTGGTCGCGAGCTACTGGATGTCGTTCGAATTCGCCCGCAATCCGAGGGCCGCGCAGGACGGGGAGACGCTGGCGCGCGGGGCCTTTCACGTCATCGCGCTCGCCGCGCCCTATCTCGAGCCGCGCGAGCGCGCGCTCTTCGATCAGCTCGCCAAACGCTACATCGCTTGAGGCGCCCGCCGGCAGGGGGTAAGTCCACGAGCCCGTCGCAAGCCGGGGCTGCGCCGGCCGCGGCGCCGCCGCAAGAGGAGGATCGCATGGTCACGGTCAAATGGAACCCGTTTCCCCATGACGCGAAGCCCTATTCTTATGATGGCGCCAAGCTGAAGGCGGCGTGGCGGGAGCTGCATCGCGGCGACTGCGAGCCGTTCCCGGACGCGGACTTCGTCGCCGACGCCTTCGCCCGCCATCCGCGGCTCGTGGGCGAGCGCGACGCCGAGGCGACGGCCGAGGCGCTGCAATCGGCCTGGCGCGCCTACCACCGCGGCGATTTCGGCGCCGCGGTCGCGGAAGGAACGGCGCTCGGGCCGATCGGCGCCAACGCCGCCAACAAGGCGGCCTGCATCTACGCGACCTATCTCGAGCCCGGAGCCGATCGGAAGCGCGACATCCTGCTCGCGGCGGCCGAGCGCGCCGAGGCGCTCCAGGCGGCGGCGCCCGATTTTCCCA
Organism: uncultured Hyphomicrobiales bacterium; assembly: GCA_903932535.1. Lineage (GTDB taxonomy): Bacteria > Pseudomonadota > Alphaproteobacteria > Rhizobiales > Beijerinckiaceae > Roseiarcus. The sequence goes on from CAIZGR010000692.1 coordinate 14,863, forward strand.
ACGCGTTCTATTTTCACGCCCTGGCGCTCGGGCGCTATTCGCAGGAGATCTCGATCGTGAAGGCGCTGGCCGAAGGGCTCGGCGGCCGGCTGCACGCGAGCCTCGACAAGGCGATCGCGCTCGCGCCCATGCACGCCGAGGCCCATCTCGCGCTCGGCGCCTACAACGCGGAGGTCGTGAGCAAGATCGGCGGCACGCTCGCCAAGCTCACCTACGGCGCGACCAAGGAGGAAGCGGTCAGGCGCTTCACGCTCGCCCGCAAGCTCATCCCCGATTCCGCCGTCGCCCGTATCGAGGAGGCCAACGGCCTCGTGCTCCTGTTCGGCAAGTCCAAGCTCGCCGAGGCCGAGGAGCTCTACCGCGAGGCCGCCCAGTGCGCGCCCGCCGACGCCATGCAGAAGCTCGACGCCGAGCACGCCCGCGAGGAGGCGGAGGGCTAGCGCGCCTTCGTCCGCGAAGTGCTTGGACCGGGCTTCCCGGTCCAACCCATGCCGCGCGGGGCCGGGACTCGCCCACAGGCCCGGCGCGACGAGTCCGCCCATTGATCCATGTCAACAACGCATCGCCGCGTGCGGCTATAGAGTCCGCCTCGGATGAGGCGAAAGTCGCCTCTGCGCGATCGGATTCAGCGGGACGAGGGTTCGGGGATGTTTATCCATACCAAGCAGAAGTGGGTCGACGCGAAGGCGCTCGAACGCCTCGCTGTTGAACTTCACCGCAAGCGCGAGTTTGCCGCCCAGCTTCGCGAGGAAGCGACGGGTCCATGGGCGGAGGACTATCTGGCGCTCGCCGAGCTGGAGGACGCCAAGGCCGACGTCATCGAGGCCCAACTGACGGGGCGGTGAACCTCGCGCGCGGCGCCCCGGCTCTCGATCAGGCCGAAGGGGTTGCTGGGCGAGGGGCAGCGACCCCTTTCGCCAGCAAGGGGAGACGGGCCGCCCGCTACGCGCCCGCAACCCTCCGGCGCCCGCGCCGCCCCAGCGCCCCGAGCCCGGCGAAGCCCGCGAGCAGCATCGCCCAGGTCGAGGCTTCGGGGACGGCGCCTCCTCCTCCTCCGTTCGACGCGACCTCGAGGCTGAGGACGTTCGCACCGAGGCCCATGGTGAGGTCGAAGCCGCCGGCGCAGGTCCAGACGTCCGCCGATTTGGCGGAGCAAGCCGCGCCGTCGAGCGACACGCCGCTGAAGCCACCCGAGAAAGCCGAGAAGCCGCCGAGGATGTCGAAGACGTCGCCGCTCGCCAGCGTGAAGCCGCCCACGAGGTCGAGCGCCAAAGTCCCGTCGAGCGTCACGGTGGAGGTCGGCGAGGTGAAGGTCAGCGCGCCGTACTGGCCGGTCGCCGTTCCCCCGAGCGCGAGGTCGAGCACGCCGAGCGCGGTCTGCACGTAGCTGCCGTCGATCGCGTGGCTCGTGAGAAGCTTCAGCGGGCCGGAGTTGATCACCGTTCCAGCGCCGCCGTTGACCGAGACGTCGTCGTCGAGGATCGTATTGCCGCCCGCGAAGGTGAGGTTTCCGGCCCCGACCGTGATCGTCCCGCCTGTCCATCGGCCCCAGGCCGCGCCGGTTCCGCCGTCGATCGTCACGCTCGCCTGATTGTCGATCTCGACGTTGCCGACGATCTGGCCGCTGTTGGCGATCGGCCCGATCGAAGCGTTCGGCCCGGCGCTGTAGATGGCGAAGCCGCCCTGTCCGTCGGCGCCGGCCGGCCCGCTGGAGTTCGGAGGATCGGCCGAGCCGCCGGCCCCGCCGGCCCCGCCGGCGCCGCCGCGGATCGTTCCGCTGTTGATCAGCGTCCCGATCGTTCCCGAGTTCCACACGCCCGCGCCGCCCTGGCCGCCCGCGCCGCCCGCGCCGCCGGGGCCACCCTGAACGCTCGGCGGGAACCCTTGTCCGCCTGGGAAATA
>CAIZGR010000693.1 GCA_903932535.1 uncultured Hyphomicrobiales bacterium
GTAGAAGCAGAAACAACAGCAGAAAGCGGCTTGAAGCCTCTTTGAAAAGAAAGAGCAGGAAGGATTACACCTTAATTTCCACGGCCCATGGTCCCGCGAACGGGGTCCACTTCACTCGTCCCCCTTCGGCGGCTTGGCGTAATAGGTGTTGAGGATCGTCATGCGCGGCTTGGAATTGTCGAGCGCGATGGTGTCCCGGCCGTGCCAGCTCGAGTGCAGCAGGCTGTGGGCGGGGTGGATGACGACGAAGGCGAAGCCGGTGTTGGGGACGAAGGGCGCAGTCTTCACCTTGACGAGGCCGTAGGACTTCCAGTGGAATACGCCCATCGGCGACACCTTGTAGAGGGTGGTGCCAAGCTCCGGATGGCTGTCGTCTTCGGGCATGTAGACGAGGACGGTCAGCACTTTCCGCCGCGTGTCGGGATGCGGCTTGATGCTGTATCCGTCGAAGTCGGCGTAGAGCACCGGCTGCGGATGCATCGGCAGGGGCCAGCCCTCGCCGCTGCCCTTGGCCCGGATGCGCAGGCCCTTGTCGAGCCGCTCGCGCAGCGCGTCTTGGATGTCTTGCGCCGACAGGGCGTCCGAGACCGTGCGCCAGAGCGCCGTGCGCTCCGGGTCGCCTGCCTCCACCCGGCGGTCCCACAGCGTGTACTGCTTGCGCGTGCGCGCGCCGTTGAGATCGACGTAGCGGTCGAGGTCGGGCCAGCTCCCGAGCAGCCGCCGATACACGCCGTCGGGAAAGAATCCGGGAAAAGTCAGGTGCGGAAACGGCTTCTCGGCGAGGGCGCCGGCGAGGATCGCGCGAACGCCGTGACGGACGATCGTGTCGTGCAGGGTTTCGGAAGCGGCGGCCTCTGCGATCATTCCTGGCGCCTCGACTTGGATCGGGGCGCGGCCAGCCCCTGCGCCAGCCCCGGTTCGGAACAGAAAATATACGGTTGCGGGCCGCGATCCAAGCCTCTTGCGTCGCAGCGGCCCGGCGCCCCCGCTCACAGGCGCCGCGAGACGAACCGCACGATGTCCGCCATCACCTGCGCCGAGGCCTCGTCGAGCGAGGCGACGACCGAGGCGGCGCCGGTCGAGGGAACCGGCTTCCGGGCGGAAAAGATCGCCACGTCGACGATCCGGCCGCTGGTCAGCGCCACGATCTTGGCGACGACCTCGACATGGGCCTGCGAAGTCGTCGCGTCCAGCTCGAAGGCGCGAATGTCGAGGCCGAGCGCGTAATCGGCGGACGCGGCGCCGCCGTCGATCGACCGGGCGAGGCCGGCGTTCTGGAACGTCTCGATCAGGCGTGCGCGGAAGAGCGACGAGAGTTGCTGCGGCCAGCGGCCGCCCGGCAGGAGGGCGAGCTCCATGCCGTTGCGCACGAGGATGCGGTCGCTGTCGAGATCGAGGGTTGCGACCGGCGGGTCGAAGCGGACCTGGGCGCCGAACGGGCGCGCCGCGGGCGGATGCGCGGCGGTCAGGTCGAAGACGGTCGAGGGCGCGCTCGCGCATGCGGCGAGCCCAAAGGCCAGCGCCGCCGCCGCCATCCGCCCGAGGATCGGAAACTTGCCCCCCAACGCCGCCTCACTGTCCGCCGCGATATTCCGGCAGCGAAGGCTTCGCGCCGAAGATGAGCTGGCTCGGATTGCGTTCGAACGACCGCACCAGCCGGTCGACGTCGTCGAGCACCCGCTGCCCCTGGATGGCCAGCGCCTCGTACTGGCGCAGGCCCGAGCCGCTGAAGCGCGTGAGCCCGGCCGAAACGTCCTTCA
>CAIZGR010000694.1 GCA_903932535.1 uncultured Hyphomicrobiales bacterium
ACGCACCCGCCCCAGAGACCGGAAAGGGTCAACGCGGCCGGCGGCTTGGCAGTTACGATTTCTTCGCGCTGCCGCTCCAGATGGCCGATCTGGTTGACGATCTGCTGCGGATGCAGGCGCTCCTCGAGGTCGGGCGTTTCGCTCGGGCCCTTGCCGCCGATCAGGTCGCCGATCTCGGAAAGGGTGAAGCCGAGCTTCTTGCCTCGCACGATCATGTCCATCCGGACCCGGTCGGCTCCGCGATAATACCGGGCGTTCCCGTCGCGGCGCGGCTTGATCAGACCCCGGTCCTCGTAGAACCGCAGCGTGCGCAGGCTGACCCCATACAACCGCGACATCTGGCTGATCGTCATGTCTTCCGGCCCCGAGTCGGGCGCGTGGCCGTTCGGAGCGTCGCTGGACGAAAAATTGAGGGACGACAACCGGCTCATGACCTCTCCTTTCGGCGGCGCCGTTGTGTTTGCGCCTGGAATGACGGCGCATTTGCGCGGCTCGACTCCACTATGCCGAAACGGGAGCAAATTGCAACCCATAGTTGCGTCATACAACTCGTCGTTCGCGTCGCGCCGGACCAGCGAACGCCGACCCGAGCCGGTCCTTAACCGTTTGTTCACCGTGACGACCGAATGATCGCGAAAGGAGGCGCCGCAGCCGGCGCGCACCACATCGCAAACGCCTGCGGCGGTCGAGGGCATGAGCAAAAGCACGGCGTGGGGTATAGCAAGCGTCAGCCCGGACGCCCGGCGCCTTGCTGAACAAGCCGCCAGCCGCGCCGGACTCGCGCTCGAGGAATGGCTCGACCGGGCGATCGCCGAGCACGCGTCGAGCGCGAGGTCCGGGAACGCCGCAGCCCGTGGGAACGATCGCGACGACGCCCGGCGTCGCGGCCACGCAATGGAGGACCCCGCCGCCCCGAACGCGAGGCCGGCGTTTCAAGCCCACTACGCGTCCGCAAGGGAGCTCCAGGAAAGATTGAGAGCGTCGGCCGGTCCCCTGGAGCGTCGGCGTACGATGCGCAGCGAGGAGGTCGCGGCGCAGGCCCTGGCGTCGATCGACTCGATTCTGGCCCGGGCGGACGACATTCAGGCTCTGCCGAACGAGGCCGCGCCGCAGTCCGGCGAACTGGACGCTGGAGAGAAGCCGCCGGCGCTTCGAAGCGGCCGCGGGTCCTCTTCGGAGCAGCCCCCTCTTCAGAGCCCGGCAGCGGCGCCGAGTTCCTTCGACCTGGAATCCGCGGTTTCGCAGATCGCGTCGCGCCGGCGGGCCCTCGATGCGCGCCAGGCGCACGACGGCATGGAGCCGCGGCCGTCGTCGGCGGCCCCGGGCCGGACCTTCGACCCGGAGGCGCCGCGGGCGCCGCCGGGGGCGGCGAGCGCCGGAATCCGAGCCTCTTCCGAGACTTCCGACCCGATACGACAAGACCTTCGCGCGGTCGCCGAAAAACTGGATGCGTTGCGGCTCCAATGGTCCGAAGCGAAAGCGAGCGACCGGGAATTGGCGTCGATGCAGAATCAGATGGCCGCGTTGCGGCGGGGCCTCTCCGGCATGGCGCCGCGCGACGCTGTCGTCGCCCTGGAGAGAGCGCTGGGCGAGCTGGCCCAACGGGTCTCCACGCTGGGTCGAGAGCAGCGGTTCGAGGCGTTGCTGGCTCCGATCGACATTCCCGAGGTTCTCGAGGCGGTTCGGCGGCAGATGGAGGAGGTGCACGACCTCCTCCTCGCCGCAGCGCGCCGCAGCGTTCCTCTCGAGCGGCTGGAATCTCAAATCGCCGATCTGGCCGATCAGGTCGAGCGCCTCGCCGCAAGCGCGTCGACCGGCTTCGAATCCGAGCCGATGGCCGAAGTGCTCGCGGCGTTTCGCCAGTTCGAAAGCGGGCCGGCGCCGGCTGTTCTGGCGTCGATCGAACGCCGGCTCGACGACATCCTGGGCCGGCTCGACAAGGACGCCGCCGCGCTGACGGAGGCTCGGTCGGGCATCCGCGAATTCGACGGCGCCGCCCGACGCATCGACGCCGCCTTGCAGGAATCGCAGGTCGCGGCCAAACGCGTCGAGGCGCAGCTTTCCGAGCTCCTGCGCGACCTCGGCGCCAAACTCGAGGCCGCCGAAATCAGGGATCGCGAGCGCCCGCAAATCGCGCCGATCCTGTCGGAAATCGCCGAAAGACTCGATCGCCTGCCGGCGCCGGAGCGAGGAATCGGCGATCTCGCCTCCATCGATCATGCGCTCCAGTCGCTCATGGCGGCCGTCGAGGCGCGTGAGGCGCCCGCGTTCGACCGGCGGGCCGCGGACGAACTGGCGGAGACTGTCGCGCAGAGACTCGAAGATCGTTTCGCCGGTCGAACTGCTACGGCGGAGATTGCCGAACGGTTCGCGCAGCTCGACGGCCGGCTCGAGGCCATGGCGGGCCGCCTCGGCGAGGCCGGGGCGCTCGAGCGCGCCGCTCGCGATCTGCTGCAAAAGCTGGAAGACGCGGACCGAACGGCAGAGGCGGGGCCGGAGAACACCGGCGTCGCCGAGCAACTCTCCGCCTTTCGCCGGGAACAGGCGGCGGCCGAACGGCGCACCGAAGGGCTGCTGCAAGGCATCCAGGACCTGCTCGACCGGCTGATCGCCAGCGACGACGCCGGCGCCTCGCCGCCGCCCAGGCGGCGCAGCGGGGACGACGGCCGAACACTTGGCGGTCGCGCGCGCGAGACGGCGGCGGCGTCCGCGAAGGTCGAAGACGAGCTTCTGTTCGAGCCGGGCTCCGGCGCGCCGCCGCATTTCCGCCCCGGCCGCGAACCCGCGCAGACGATCGGTCCGCGGACCAATCCGGCGGTGTCGGCGCATATCGCCGCGGCCCGCCGCGCCGCCCAATCCGCGCTGGCCGAGAGCAGCGACGAAAAGCGTCCTGCCGCTTGGCCGCAGGTCGAGAAGAATGTGCAGCAGGCGAAGCGGTTTTGCGCGCGTCACAAGCGTTCGCTTCTGCTGGCCGCGGCCCTCGTGCTGGCCCTCGGGGCCTTCGCCCGGCTGATGGTCGAGCACGCGCCCCTTCTGCAGAAGTCGGAACTGGACGAGCCTCGGGCGAAGGCCGAGGCGGCGCGGGTTTTTTCGCCTGCGCCGTCCGGCGCCGGGACGATCGGAGCAGCGCCCGTCGCCGTCGACGCCGCGCCCACGGCTTCGATCGCGCGGAGCCCGGGGAGCGTGGACAGCGGTCCCGGAAGCGGATCGCGCACGCCCGATCTCCTGGCCGCGATGCCGTCCGGGACCGCGCCGACCCTGCGCGAAGCGGTCCTGGCCGGATCGCCTGCGGCCGAATACGATCTCGCCCAGCGCCTTTTCGACGGGCGCGGCTTGCCGCAGGATCAGAGAGCGGCCGCGTTCTGGTTCGAGCGCGCGGCGTCTGCGGGCTTCGCCCCGGCGGAATTTCGCCTCGGCGCCCTCTACCAGAAGGGCGCCGGGGTCGTGCGCGACGCGGTCGCGGCGAAGCGCTGGTATGCCGCGGCGGCGCAAGCCGGAAACGCGCGCGCGGCCCACAACCTCGGGGTGATGGACGCGGAGCCGGCCGGCGAGAAGGCCGATTACGCCGAGGCGGCGAAGTGGTTTCGGCGGGCGGCGGAAATGGGCGTCCGCGACAGCCAGTACAACCTCGCGGTCCTCTACGCGCGCGGTCTCGGCGTCGAGCAGGATCTCCGCCGGTCCTGGATGTGGTTCTCGCTCGCGGCGGCGCAGGGCGACGTGGAAGCCGCGCGCAAGCGCAACGAG
>CAIZGR010000695.1 GCA_903932535.1 uncultured Hyphomicrobiales bacterium
GAATGATGGCGTAGAAGCGGTTGGCGTCGACCCGGCGCACCAGCCAGACGCCGGCGAAGGTCGACAGGACCGCCACGGGGATCAGCGCCAGCGAGACCTTCAGGTTGTCGCGGCTGAACTGGCCGAGCAGGAAATAGGGCGGCAGCTTGATGAGGTTGACCGCGGCGAAGAACATGGTGGCGGTGCCGGCGAAGACGCGCGGCTTCAGGTTCTGCGGCATCACGTAGACCTGAAACGGCGGCGCGCCGGCATGGCTGATGAAGCTCGTGAATCCGGCGAGCGCGCCCCACAGCACGCCGCCCGGCACGCCCGGGCGCTCGACCGCCGCGAGGCCTAGCCGGTCGCGCAGCAGCATATAGAAGACGAAGACGATCGAGATCGCGCCGACCGCGAGCCTGACCGCGTCCTCGCTCACCCGCGCGGCGAGCAGCCATCCCGCCGCGATGCCGATCATCGAGGATGGAATGAGGATGACGAGGTTCCGCGGCGAAAAGTCGCGCCGGAACGCCCAGACGCTCACCCAGTCCTGCACGATCAGCACCGGCAGGACGATCGCGGCGGCCCGGACCGGCGAGGTCACCAGCGACAGCATCGGCATCGCCAGCGAACTCAGGCCCGTAAACCCGCCTTTCGAGAGACCGAGAACGATCACCGCGGGGATCGCCACGAGATAGAAATCCAGTTCGCCCGACATCGCGCGCCAAACGCTCCCCGCGTGGAAAAGGGACATACGCCGTTAGTTTTAGCCCGCCGGCGTTGCGTTCACAGGCCCGCGGCGCGAGAATTGCGCCGATTGAATGACCTCGGCGGTTAAGGGAGCGAAACGCATGAGTGGCTACAGGCAGACCTATGATCAGTGGCGAGCCGATCCGCAAGCCTTTTGGGCGGAAGCCGCACGGGAGATCTCCTGGATCAAGGCGCCCGAGAAGATTTTCGACGCCGACTCCGGCGTCTATGGCCGCTGGTTTCCCGATGCGCGCGTCAACGCCTGCTACAACGCTCTCGACCGCCATGTGGAGGGGGGACGCGGCGATCAGGCCGCGATTTATTACGACAGCCCGGTGACGGGAACGAAGCGGACGATTTCCTACCGCGAGCTTCTCGACGAGACCGCGGCGCTCGCCGCCGTTCTGCAGGACCTCGGCGTCGCCAAGGGTGATCGCGTGCTCGTCTACATGCCGATGATCCCCGAGGCGTTCGTCGCCATGCTGGCCTGCGCCCGCATCGGCGCCGTGCATTCGGTGGTGTTCGGCGGCTTCGCCGCCAAGGAGGTGGCGACCCGCATCGACGACGCCGAGCCGAAGGTGATCCTGACCGCGAGCTGCGGCATCGAGCCCGGCCGCATCGTCGAATACAAGCCCCTGCTCGATCTGGCGATCGGCCTCTCCAAGGCCAAGCCGCAATCGGTGGTCGTGTTCCAGCGCCCGCAGATCGCAGCGCGGATGAACGAAGGCCGCGACCACGACTGGACGGCGCTGGTCGGCGCCGCCCGGGTCGCCGGCAAGCGCGCGCCCTGCGCCGATCTCGCGGCGACCGATCCGCTCTACATTCTCTATACGTCGGGCACGACCGGCGTGCCGAAGGGCGTTGTGCGCGACATCGGCGGCTACATCGTCGCGCTCAAGTGGACGATGTCGGCGATCTACGACGTGAAGCCGGGCCAAACCTACTGGTCGGCGTCCGACATCGGCTGGGTCGTCGGCCATTCCTACATCGTCTACGCGCCCCTGCTGCACGGCTGCACCACGGTTCTCTACGAAGGCAAGCCGATCGGGACGCCGGACCCGGGCGCCTTCTGGCGCGTCATCGAGGAGTACAAGGTCACCGCCTTCTTCACCGCCCCGACGGCGCTCCGCGCCGTGCGCAAGGAAGACCCGAACGCGGAATACGTCAAGAAATACGACCTCAGCTCCATGCACACCCTGTTCCTCGCCGGTGAGCGCGCCGACCCCGACACGGTCGAGTGGGCGGAAAAGGTTCTCGACAAGCCCGTGGTCGACCACTGGTGGCAGACCGAGACCGGCTGGGCGATCGCGGCCAACCCCGTGGGCCTCGGCATCCTGCCGATCAAGCCCGGCTCGCCGACCGTGCCGATGCCCGGCTACGCGGTGGAGATCGTCGACGAGGCCTGTCACCCGATCCCCGTCGGCCAGATGGGCTCGATCGTGATCAAGCTGCCGCTGCCGCCCGGCTGCCTGCCGACCCTCTACCGCCAGGACGAGCGGATGAAGGACAGCTACCTCAAGGAGTTCCCTGGCTATTACAAGACCGCCGACGCCGGCACCATCGACGAGGACGGCTACCTCACCATCCTCGGCCGCACCGACGACATCATCAACGTCGCCGGCCACCGGCTCTCGACCGGCGGGATGGAGGAGGTCGTGGCCTCTCATCCGGACGTCGCCGAATGCGCCGTGCTCGGCATCAAGGACGACATCAAGGGCGAGCAGCCCTGCGGCTTCATCGTGCTGAAGTCCGGCGTCACCCGGCCGAACGCGGAGATCGAGAAGGAAGTGGTCAAGCTGGTGCGCGACAAGATCGGCCCGGTCGCCGCCTTCAAGATCGCCCTCGTCGTCGCCCGCTTGCCGAAGACCCGCTCCGGGAAGATTTTGCGCGGCACGATGAAGAAGATCGCCGACCACGACACTTGGGCGACCCCGGCGACGATCGAGGACCCGAAAGTGCTCGACGAGATCAAGGACGCGCTGGAGGCGCGGGCGGTGTAGGGTGCGGTCGCTGCAGATACGGACGGGACAGTTCTGTCCGGCTTGCGGGGCGCATCGCGCCGGCCGCCGCACATCTCGGCTTTGTCGGATTGTGGCGACCGGTGTGTGGGCGCATTGAGCTGCCGCACGGACGGCGTAGCCGGTAGAATGCACCGCCACCGTAACTTCGTCACGCAGCATACATAGCCCCCGCCGGCCGAATGACCAGCGCCGCCGGGTTCGGCGGCGGCGGCGAACGCCGGCGCCCCGCAGGAAGCGCCATGCCCGGCGCCCGATCTCGCGACGCGCCCCCTTCGCCATCGGCGAGACGGAGAGATCGCGCTCATTGTGACGCGCGCCGGCAACATCAAGCGGTTGGGTCCTCCCGCGCGCAGCACCCGGCCGCGTGCGGCGCGTGCGTGAGCGCGAGCGGCGCCGGGGGCCCGATCAGGAGCCGGCGCGCAGGCTTTTCGAGACGCATCGGCCGCGCGAGGCCGTGTTAGCGATCGAGCTCGGCGACAACTTTTACGAAATGCGGGATGGCCTTCACGTCGCTGTCCTCGAGGGCCATGTCCGCGCAGCGAAGCGCCTTGTTGAGCCGCGCGACCTGCACGCGGGCGTAATCCTCCCCCGTGTCGAGCCGCCGGTCGGCGAGCGCCTGCGTGATCGCGCGCCTGACCGCGGACACGCGCACGCCCGTCGCGTCGGCGATCTGCGGGAGGCTGTAGCCGGACATCAGGAGGTCGAAATAGGTTTCGCGCCGCTCGACGCGGCGCGCCCGCCGCGCC
>CAIZGR010000696.1 GCA_903932535.1 uncultured Hyphomicrobiales bacterium
CCTGGGACGCCGCCGGGGACGCCGCCAGGGCCGCCACCTGGGACGCCGCCTGGGCCGCCGCCGGGGACGCCGCCAGGGACGCCCAACTCGCCAAATTCATCGAAATATTTGGATAACCCCAACAGCGCCCTACGGGGCGCTTACAAGACAAGGGAGATAAAAAATGACGAAATCTTACAAGTTTTGCACTCGCCTCGCCGCCGGCTGCTACACGGGCGCGACCTCCCCGATCATCTCGCGACATCTTACGTTGGACGCCGCAATCTCCGCGGCGAAGCGCAGCGACCGCCTAGCGGTTTACGCGCTCGACGCCGACCGCTGGGGCGATTTCGCTGCAGGCGATTGCCTGTTTGTGCTGCCCCCGCAGGGACCGAGCGCGGGGCGCTATGGGCGGGGCGCATAATGCCCGCAATCGTTCACTTTGCCAAAGACGGCGGCGTGCGATACGCCGCCACGGATGGCGTTGAGATGTACATCATCGACGAGACATCGCCGCATGACCGCGTTTATCGCGTATCCACGACGATCACCGCCGACGAGCTGGAGTTGCTCATTGGGAGCGATGATGTCGGGCATGCCGGCGACGCCCGGCACGCGGCGATTTCCGCCAGAGTGCGAGAGTACATTGGCGGCGCGGCGCGGTTGTCGACCGTAGAGCCGGATAAATGAAAGTTTCGATCAACCTCGCCCTACGGGGCGCGCTCTTTCGGATAGACACCACCCCGCCATCAAGGGCGCCCTCCAAGCCAGGGGGCGCCCTTCGCGCGTGTCAGTCGTTTCAATCGTCACATCCACATCATTGTCGCCAGTCGCTTGCCGACGAGCACAGCGAAATCGCCGCATCGAACGCCGCGATCACCTCCGCGTGCGTGCGCAGCGGCTCGTCCTCCCACTCGCTGAAATCATCGCGCCGCCAGTCGGGAACGGCGCGGAACAGCCACGTCGCCGCGTTGACGCCGTTGTCGTAGCCCCCGCACTTGGCGAGCGCCGCCACGGCGCAAAATCGAACCGCAGCGAAGGCCGTCAGCAGGCACGGCCGACCCGCCGCATCGCGAGCCGCACAACCGCGCGTCCAGCCCTCGCGCACGATGTCTCGCGCCACTCGCAGCGCTTCCAGAGCCCTGGTCATCGTCCGCCCACCTGCCGCTCGAAAACCCGCCGCTGATACGGCGTGATCGTCACCACCCGCGGCCCGTCGAAAATGTACGACAGCCCCCGCAGTTTGAGCCGCGCCGCGCCCACGGCGATCGCCGGCGCGACGATCGAGCAGATCACGAGCCGCTCCGCCCGCAAATCGACGCCCCTGCGCGCCGCCCAGCGCAGCGCGTCACGATCGCACCGCCCCCGCAGCGGGACGCCCCTCACGCGCTCCAGGAAGCGGCGCAATGCGTGGTCTGTCACCCACACGTCAGCGGCCATCGTCAGCCTCCGCAATCGGCCAGTCCTCGCTCGCAGGCTCCGGCGCCGGCGCGCCCCATGACCCCAGCGGCGCGGCAGGCCGGGCGGCATAGTCGGACCGCAGGCGGTCCAGCGTCGACACCGCCTCAGCCATCGGCGGGCGAGGGCGTGACACGCGTCCGGCCTCCACGAGGTCTTTCGGGCGCAGCCAATCGGGCAGGCGCCTGCCAGCCTGTTGCACCGCGAGCGGACGGCGCTCCAGCGTGGCAAACCGATCGGACGACATCAGCATGTCGCCGTCGAACATTTCCGGCCACTCGCACGGGACGGTCGCGCAGCCGAACGCGCGGATGAAATTCACCGGAATGTGCTTGCGGTCGAACCACTTGCCCCATGCGATCCACTGCGCGTCCGTCGCCGGCTGTTTGCTGAAAATCTCGCCCCGCTCGCCCTCGACGGCGCGGATCACGAACCCGTCCTCGCCGCCCATGAACGCCAACGCTTTCGACGTCCAATTTTCGGGCGTGACGCCAGTTTGAGGTTGACGAGAGCTACCTTGCGGCGTGCTGGAATTGCCCGTTTGGCTTGTTGGTTTTCGCATAGCCGTTCTCCATGATTTTCACGAAGTTTTTCTCGGCGAGCACCCAATCGATGTCGCACTTCCAATCGAGCCCGGTCTGCCCGAGCAACTTGGGACCGGCCCGGATTTTCGCGAACAGATCGGCAAATCCGGTCGCTGGCGAGGCGAAATCGAGCACGCTGGTCAAATCCCGCGCTCTGGCCAGGATGTGAGACCGGCGCTTGTTGGTCACCGCTCGAACGCCAGCGAGCCCGCACTGCGCCGCGAGCCGGCCCCAGCCTTCGACGAACTGATCGACGATCGCGTCGTCAGCCGACGTGTCGCGCTTCGGTTTTGGGTGGGCGGGGGGTTCGTCGATCAAGCCGGGGATGGGTTCGTCGACGTCGGTTTTTCTTGATACCGTAGGTATTTCTTTAAATAAACTATCTTCGCCACAAAGACCGCGCTCGCGTATAGGCGCGCGAGGATCGGCCGATTCAGACGCTTCTAAGACGCTTTCGGCGTCTTGTTCAGACGTCTTATCAGACGTCTTATTAAGACGTTTGGCGTAATATCGACGGTTGCGCTCCTGACGCGCTGTCCGCTCGGCGACGGGGCGCCCGTAGTCGAGTTCGATAGCGCGCAGCACCTCGACAAGTTCCTGCCCAGCAAATCCTTTCGCAACCAACAGCGCGATCGTGTTGGCCGACGCACTCACGCCCGCCTCCTGAAGCGCAGCACGTTCTCGGGCAGCGGATCGAGATACGATCGCGCCGGCGGGTCGACCTCGAGCGTGCGCCACGCGCGGGTCGCGCAGGGTGTGCAGCAGCGGACGGCCACGCGATTCGCCGACCAGGGCTCGCGCAGCAGGGCGATATGCGGGCGCGTCGGGGCGCCGCAGAGCTCGCAGGGGCGCATCATCGCACCGTCGGCCTGTAGCGATAGGCGCGCCGCCCGTTGCCGCTCGCGGGCGCCGCCTGGGGGTCTCGCTCGATCATGCCGTCGCGCCAGAGCGTGTTGAGCGCGCGCGACACCTGACATTTCCCGAGGCCGACGATCTCGCGGATTTCGACCGACGTGCGGCGCCCGCCGATCACGGCGTCGAACACGCGGCTGATTTGAGGTTGCTGAGGCGCGGTCATTCGATCTTGTCTCCCAGGAACCGCAGCGCCGGCAGTGTCACCGGCCTCTTGCCATCGAACCGCGGGCGCCCGCGCGACCGCGCCGGTTGCCAGTCGGCGTATTTGAGCGGGTCTGCGGCGATCTCCGCCGTTCGTTCGGAAACCGGCCTTTTGCGCGTCACTCGATGCGAACCAGGGTGCGGCTGGGGCAGCGAGTAACGCGGCATGAGCGGGCCTCAGATACGAGATACGGTCACTCGAACGAAAGACGAGGAGCCGAAGCGCTTCTCGACCAGCAGGCGGCACACGGCCGCGTCGTCGCCGAACACGATGGCGCCGAGTTTGTCCGTCTGATCGAGCGAGGGATTGTCGCCAACGGCGTCCATGATCGCCTTGGCGAGATTGTCGCAGTCGGGGCGCGACGGCTTCCATGGGCTTTCTACCGCCGCTGCGCGCTTTTTCTTCGACCAGGAGGCCGGCAGTTCGTAGAGCGCCTCGATCTCGACGCCGACAGGGCCTGCGAACGGCGCGGCGCCGCGCATCGCCTCGTGAGCGATCCGCCGCGCCTTGAGCATGTAATCGCGCTGCTTTGGCGGAGTGAACCGCCGCTTGCCGAAAGACCCGGCGCGCGCGAACGGCACCGGGTCGCCAGGGATGACGAAGCTGACCGCCTCAGTCATCGTCGTCTTTGCCGCCGAGCGGCAGCTTCGGCTGATCTTTCTTCGCCTTCGCCGGCGCCCGCTCGCCGTAATAGTCCTGCGGCTCGGCGAGGATCAGCAGCGCCGCGCCGTTGCCGTGCTGGGCGAGCGCCGCGCCGTTGCCGTGCTGGGCGAGCGCCGTGATGTTGGCGTGCTGGGCGAGCGCCGTGATGTTGGCGACGGACGGCGACACGGCGAGCTTGACCTCGAGGTGCTTGTCGACCTTGTAGGCGCCGACAGAAACGTGCAGCGCCGGCAGCTTGTTGGCCGCGATCACATGCAGGCATTGGCGCACCAAATCCTGCCCGGCTTGCGTCGCGGCGTAGATCTTATCCGACTGCTCTTTCTCGTTGAGCATCGCCCACGGCACGGTCATCGAGCGGATGTGCGTGAGGATCATGTCGCGGATGTCGCCGGAGAGCGTCTTGGCTTCGAGCGGGTTCTTCTCGGTCGCCGGCCCGACGCCGCTGATGTCGAACGGCAACGGCTTCTCGTTCTCCGGCTTCTCGGGTTCCGGCTCATTGGGCGGCTCGACGTGTTCCATCTCGACCTCTGTTGTCCCGGCCGGAAACCGCGCCGGGCCGCGGATCAGGCAAACCAGAACCACGCGCGCACGGCGATGTTGACGAGTGACTGCACGAACATCGGCGCATAGGTTTCGAGCATGTCCCCGAGCGAAAAAGACCCCGCCGCCGGGAGGGGTGCTTGTGATGGCGGCGGGGTCAAGCCGCGCGGCGACAGACCTCGTTGGCCGTCGCGCGGTCCGTGGGGGGACACGGATGGGGGGATTGGTTGGC
>CAIZGR010000697.1 GCA_903932535.1 uncultured Hyphomicrobiales bacterium
CCCGCCCACGCCGAGATGCTCGTCGTCCTCATGCCCTGCCGCGCGTAACCCTCTCCCGTTCACGGGAGAGGGACAGCCGGCGAAGCCGGCAGGGCGAGGGCCCGCAACGCTAATTTTCGGAGACGTCCAGATGTCCGGACTGAACAAGGCCACGCTCATCGGCAACCTCGGCAAGTCGCCGGAGGTGCGCACGACCGCCGGCGGCCAGCGCGTCGTCACCTTCTCGCTCGCGACCAGCGAGACCTGGAAGGACCGCACGACCGGTGAGAGACGCGAACGCACCGAGTGGCACAACGTCGTGATCTTCAACGAGGCGCTGGGCCGGGTCGCCGAACAATACTTGAAGAAGGGCGCGAAGGCCTATCTCGAGGGCCAGATCAGGACCCGCAAGTGGCAGGACCAGTCCGGCCAGGACCGCTGGACGACCGAGATCGTGCTCGGCGCCTATCAGGGCCAGCTCATCCTGCTTTCGAAGGCCGACGGCCGCCCCATCGACGACGACGAGCGCTCGCGCGACGTGGCGCCGGCCAGCGGCCCGCGCGAGGCCGCGCCGGGCGGCGCGCCGGCGATCGACGACGAGATTCCGTTCTGATTCGAGGGAGACGACAGATGGCCGCCGAAACCGACCCGTTGACGATGAAGATTTTGGTCGCCGCCAAGTCCGCGGGCCTGCGCGAGGCCGCCGACGAGGTCGAGCGGCGCAGGCGGGTCGCGCCCGCTGGCTCGCTCATCGCCGGCGAGCTCGCGGGCCTGCACCTCTGGCTCGAAGGCCGCATCGCCCTCGCGGCCGCCGCCAACGCCGCCGCGCGGAGGGCCTCGTGAGCCGGGCCGGGACGCCGACCCTCGGCTACCCCTCGCTGACGGCCGCCGTGGACGCCTTGAAGCAGCAGGGCTTCCCACCGCGCGCCATCGCCGCGCAGATCGGTTGCGAGATCGCGAAGGTCACTTCGGTCCTGAAGAACGCGCGGGAGCGCGAGCGGCTGCGAAAACCCGCGCCCGGCGCCGCCGCGACCGTCACGCTTCCCCCCGATCTCGTGGCGGCGCTCCGCCCCCACGCCGAAGTCCGGGGAATGCCCCCTGCCGAGCTCGCGCGAAAAATCGTCGAGGAGGCCGTCAAGGGCGGCCTCATCGACGCGGTGCTGGACGACGGAGGCGCGGCATGAGCGACAAGACCGGAATCGAGTGGACCTATGCGACCTGGAACCCGGTCGTCGGCTGCAGCGTCGTCAGCCCCGGCTGCGCGAACTGCTACGCCATGCGCCAGGCCGCGCGTCTGCTCGACGGCAACCCGAAGATGCCGCACTACGAAGGCACGACGAGGGTCGTCAACGGGAACCCGGTCTGGACGGGCAAGGTCGCGCTGTCCGACGACGAGACCCTGCTCGAGCCGATGTCGTGGAGAAAGCCGCGCCGCGTGTTCGTCAACAGCATGGGCGACCTGTTCCATGAGGCCGTGCCAGACAAGCTCGTCGACCTCGTCTTCGCCGTGATGGCGCTGTCCGCGACGCCGCGGACGGACGACCGGAACGTCGTTGTCGGATACGAGGCCCGGCACGATTTCCAGATTTTGACGAAGCGATCCCGCCGCATGCGCGAGTACGTGACGCGGATCGCCGCCGAAGTGACAGGGCCGGGCTTCCTGAACAGCGGGCTCGCCGGCGCGGCGAGGACCGTCTCGCGGACGGCCGGACACACGTTCTGGATGAACGCACCCCTGACTGTTCTCGGGTGGATCTCTGACGGCATGCCGGGAGCATGGCTCGGCGTCTCGGCCGAGGACCAGCGGCGCGCCGACGAGCGCATCCCCGA
>CAIZGR010000698.1 GCA_903932535.1 uncultured Hyphomicrobiales bacterium
CATCCGGGAAGCCCTGGAGGAGACCGGGCTTGCGATCGCCGCGCCGCGCCACGCGTTCGACGCGTTCATGAGTCCGGGCGGCATGACCGAGAAGATCGCCTGTTTCGTCGCCGCCTACGGCGAGGCGAGCCGTCGGGGCGACGGCGGCGGCGTCGACGAGGACGAGGACATCGAGGTCGTCGAGATCCCGTTCGCCGAAGCGCTCGCGATGATCGGGCGCGGCGAGATCGCCGACGCCAAGACCATCGCCCTCCTCTATTTCGCCAAGGCGGAAGGGCTGCTCGGCTGACGCCCGGCGCAGGAGCCGCCGGAAGCGGCCGTCGAGCCCGGCGCTGGATCGCGACGCGGACGCCGCCGCTCGGCCGTCCTGTCGACGCCGTCCCGCTTGTGGGAAACCCCCGCTCCGCCCTTGCGCCGAGGCCCCCCTCGAGGCTTGTGACAAGCTCACCCCGCGAGGCCGCGCTTTGGATTTCTCCGTCGCCACCTGGAACATCAACTCGGTCCGCCTCCGGATCGACCTCGTCGCCCGCTACCTCGCCGAGAAGGCGCCCGACGTCCTCTGCCTCCAGGAGACCAAGTGCCCGGACGCCAACTTTCCGCACGGCGCCTTCCGCGACGCGGGCTATCCGCACATCGCGATCAGCGGGCAGAAGGGCTATCACGGCGTCGCCGTCGTCTCGCGCATCCCCTTCGCCGCGCGTTCGGTGCGCGATTTCTGCCGCAAGGGCGACGCCCGGCATTTGCGCGTCGTCCTCGACGGACCGTTGAAGGACCTCGAGGTGCATAATTTTTACGTGCCGGCCGGCGGCGACGAGCCCGACCCGGACGTCAACCCGAAATTCGCCCACAAGCTCGCCTTCGTCGACGAGATGGCGGAATGGGCCGCGGCCGACAAGGCCGCCGCCGGCCGGGCGATCCTGGTCGGCGACCTCAACATCGCGCCGCTCGAGCACGACGTCTGGAGCCACAAGGCGCTCCTGAAGGTCGTCAGCCATACGCCGGTCGAGGTCGAGAAGCTGAAGCGCGCCCAAGCCGCCGGCCCCTGGGTCGACGCGCTGCGCAAGCTCGTGCCGGACGGGGAAAAGCTCTACACGTGGTGGAGCTATCGCTCGCCCGACTGGTCGAACGCCGACAAGGGCCGCCGCCTCGACCACGTCTGGGTGAGCCCGGCGCTCGGCGACGCGGTCGCCGCGATGGAGGTGATGCGCGAGGCCCGAGGCTGGGAGCGCCCGTCGGATCACGCCCCGGTCAAGGTGATGTTTTCGCTGTAAGCGGATTGGCGCGGGCCGCTATTTGGGAGGGGGCGTCTCGCCGTCCTGGGCGCCCGACGCGGGCGCCTTCCGAAACACCGCCGCCGCCTTGCTTTGCGACGCGCGGAAGAGTGGAGCCCGAGCCCCGCGAGCCCGCTGAGCATGAGCGCCCACGTCCCGGTTCCGGGGCGCCCGCCGCGCTCGCGACCGCTCCGCTCGCAGCCGGCAACGTCGCATAGGCGGCGGCGGCGTGAGCGTCCGCGGTCGAGGCCGAGCGCCGCTGCGCATGGCGCTGGATATTTTCACCGGCGCAGAGCGTTTTCAACAGCCGGCGCGACGTCAAACATGGACATTAACAACGGGAAGCGCTTCATTGCTCGCCGCGAAGCGACGATCAGGGCGGCCGCAGCAAATCCCCGACCCTCAGGGCGAGGGTAGGGAGCGGCTTGGGCGTCAGGCAGCGAAGACGAGAACGGGGGCGAGGCATGGGGTGGCGTCTGCTCAAATGGCTGTTGCGGATTGTGTTTACACTCGCGATCGTCGCGGTGGTCGCGGGCGCGTGGCTGTTTTGGCGCGCGATGCCGGCCGCTTCCGGGACCGAGAAGCTGCCGGGCCTCTCGGCCGAGGTCCGGGTCCTGCGCGACTCCTACGGCGTGCCGCACGTTTTCGCGGCCAACGAGGACGACGCCGCCCGGGCGCTCGGCTGGCTGCACGCGAGCGAGCGGCTGTTCCAGATGGAGGCGAACCGCCGGGTCGGCCAGGGGCGCGCCGCCGAGACGTTCGGCCCGGACCTTCTCGACGTCGACAAGTTCATCCGCACCCTCGGCTTCTACCGTCAGGCCGAGACGAGCTTCGCCGCCCTGTCGCCCACGGCGCAGAAGCGCCTCGAGGCCTACGCCGGCGGCGTCAACGCCTGGCTCGACGCCCACAAGGACGCCCTGCCCCCCGAGTTCCTGCTCGCCGGCGTCACGCCCGAGCCGTGGAAACCCGCAGACTCGCTGGTCTGGGGCAAGCTGATGGCGCTGGAGCTGTCGCACAACCGCGCGCAGGAGGCTCTGCGCGCCCATATCGCCCAGAAGCTCGGACCCGACAAGGTCGGCTGGTTCTTTCCCGGCCTGAAGCCGGAGGATCCGATCACCACGTTGCCGGCGCGCGCGGACTCTCACGCGAGCGCCGACGACGTCGACGAGAAGATCGGCGCGCTGACGGGCCTGAACCGCGGGGCGTCGAACGAATGGGTCGTCGCCGGCTCGCGCACCGTCACCGGCAAGCCGATCCTCGCCAACGACCCGCACTTGAGCCTCGGGGCGCCGATCCTCTGGTATCTCGCCCGCATCGTCACGCCCGGCGGGTGGATCAAGGGCGCGACCGTACCGGGAACGCCCGGAGTCCTGCTCGGCCAGAACGACCATATCGCCTGGGGATTCACCACCGCCGATACCGACGTGCAGGACCTGTTCGTCGAGACGATCGATCCGGCCGATCCGTCGAAATACCTCACCCCGGACGGACCGAAGCCATTCGAGACGCGCGAGGAGACGATCGGGGTGAAGGACGGGGCCGGCGTCAGACTGACGATCCGGGCGACGCGCCACGGCCCCGTGCTCTCGGACGTGAGCGCGGATCTCGCGAGCCTCGCGGGACCCGGCAAGGCGATCGCGCTCGCCTTCACGGGCCTCTCCGACCACGACACCACGACCGAGGCCGTCTTTCGCTTGAACGACGCAAAGTCCTGGGACGACTTCCTCGCCGCGCTGCGGCTTTATCAGACGCCGGCGCAGAACATCGTGTACGCCGACACCTCGGGCGACATCGGCTTCTTCAGCCCCGGCCTCGTGCCCGTGCGCAAGTCCGGCGACGGCCTCGCTCCCGTCGACGGCGCCTCGGGAGCCTACGACTGGATCGGCGCGATCCCATTCGATCAGTTGCCGCAGCTCCACAATCCGGGGGCCGGCTTCGCCTTCAACGCCAACAACGCCAACGTCGCCGACGACCACCAGCCGACCTTCGGGCAGGACTGGGAGGAGCCGTTCCGGGCGCGGCGCATCCAGCAGTTCATGGACACGATCGACAAGCACAGCCTGGAGACGTCCGCGGCGATGCAGGGCGACCGCCTGTCGCTCGCGGCCCGTGCGCTTCAGCCGTTCATCGCGCGGATCGCGCCGTCGGGCGAGCGCGCGCGTCAGGCGCAGGCGATGCTCGCGGGCTGGGACGCGGTGATGGACAAGGACCGGGCAGAGCCGCTGATCTTCACCGCGTTTCTCGGCTCGCTCCGTCGCCTGCTGATCGAGGACAAGACCGGCCTCGACATGGCGGCCAAGGGCCCCTTCGCCGCGACGACGCTGATTGCGCTGATGACCAGCCACCCGTCGTGGTGCGACGCGCCGGACAAGCCCGACACGGACTGCCGCCGGACGCTGGGACAGGCGCTCGACGCCGCCCTCGCCCTCCTCGTCAAGCGCGACGGGCCGGACATGAGCCAGTGGCGCTGGGGCCATGAGCACGTCAGCCTGCTGCAACACCGGGTCTTCAGCCACGCGCCCCTGCTCGACCGGCTCAGCGACATCAGCGTTCCGTCGAGCGGCGGCTTCTACACCCTCGACCGCGGCGGCGGGTTCGAGGCGCCGAAGGACAAGCCGTTCGCCCGCACCCACGGCGCAGGCTTCCGCGGCCTCTACGACCTCGCCGACCCGGAAAAGTCGCGGTTCATGATCACGACCGGACAGTCGGGACACATCTTCTCGCCGCACTACCGCGACCTCGTGCCGCTGTGGAACAACGTGGAATCGATCCCTCTGACCGGCTCGGAAGACGACCTGAAGAACGCAGGCGCCAAGACGCTCGTGCTGACGCCCTGACTGTCCGGGTCCGGGCCTCGCGCGCTTTCACGCGTCTCCGAGCGCCGACCGGAGCGCGGCGAGATCGGGGGTCGTCCGCAACGTGCTCGCGCGGCGAAGCAGGCGGACGGCCGCGTCGCGGTCGCCGGCGGCGAGGCGGTAGAGACCGGCCGCCGCCAGCGCCGCGCTCTCCTCGGCGACTCGGCGCACGGTTCCCAGCTCCGCCCGGCAGCGCCGGCAGGGACCGTCGCCGTCGAGCCGCGCGCGGCAAATCGGGCACTGCTCCAATTCGCCAGCCATGGCGCGACCCTCTCCGGATCAGGTCTCGAGATAGAACAGCAGATCGTCGAGCCGCCGCACGGCGTCGGCGAGCCCGGCCGCGTCGCCGCTCGTCCGGGCGTCCTCGATGGCCTCGATCAGATCGACGATCTCGGCGCGGTCCTCCGCGACCGCGCTGTCGAGCTTCGCCCGCGCCCGCGCGAGCAGGGCTGGCACCTTCGGGTCGGCTGCGGACCCCTCGTCCCCGGCGGCCTCCTCCGTGTCGCTCGCCGTGTCGCCGAACAACTGATCGATGTGCTGACGAGCCTCCTCGATCTCCGCCCTGTCGTAGCGCGACATCGCCTTGTCGATGGTGATCCGCTGCTCGAGCCCGGTCGCCTTCTCTTTGGCGGACACGTGCAGGATGCCGTCGCGGTCCAGCGCGAGGTCGATGACGATGACGTTGCCGGCGGGCGCGTCGGCGAGATCGTCGATGCGGAATTCGCCGATCTGGATGTTCTCGAGGGCGTTCTGGTTCTCGCCCTGATAGATTCGGACATCGACGACCTTCTGGTTGTCGGTGACGGTGGCGAACGCCTCGCTCTTGCGCACCGGGATCGGCGTGTTCTTGGGAATGATGGGGATGAAGCAGTAGGGATAGAGGTTCCCGTCCAGCTCGCCGAGCGCGCTCGTGCCGAAGGTGTAAGGGGTCACGTCGACCAGCACGGCCGACACCTTCTCGCCCGCGATGGCGGCGCCCTGGATGGCGGCCCCCATCGCGACGCAGAGATCGGGGTCGACCTCCCCGCGGGCTGGCCGGTCGAACACCTCGAGCAGGCGATCGCGGATCATGGGGGTGCGGGTCGCGCCGCCGACCAGCAGGATCTCCTCGATCTGCGACGCGGTCAGGGCCGCCGATTCGAGCGCCGTGTGGATCGCCGACAGCGTCTCCTCGATGAACGGCGCGATCATCTCCTCGTAGCCGGTGCGGGAGAGCTCCAGGGCGAGATGAACCGGCCTGCCGTCGGCCTCGGCGATGTATTCCTCCTCGATCCGCGCGAACGGATGATCGGAGAGATGCTTCTTGGCGTTCTCGGCGGCGCGGACGATGCGCGCCATCGCCTGCGGATCCTCGCTGACGTCCGCCTTGTGCTCGATCTTCAGGTGGTCGAGCACGTGCTCGACGATCTTGTGGTCGAAGTCGTCGCCGCCGAGATGGTTGTTGCCGTGGCTGGCGATCACCTCGACCACCCCCTCTTCGATG
>CAIZGR010000699.1 GCA_903932535.1 uncultured Hyphomicrobiales bacterium
CGAAATAGACCCGGCCGAAGGTGCGGTTGCTCTTGAGGAAGACGCAGCCGAGGAACACAGCGCCCGCGAGGAAGGGCGCGAGCTCGGCCAGGAACATCTGCAGAAGCTTTCCTTTCTGGCTCGGGTCGGAGACGAGGAAGATGGCGTTGAAGCCGAGCTGCTGGACGTAGAGGTTCGCTCCGACCGCCAGCGGACCGAGGAGGCCGAGCGCGACCGTCGCCGCGCCGCGCCAATGACGCGCGAACCAGTCCTTGGCGACCGTCATCACCGCGCTCGTGAGGCCGAAACCCAACATGGCGAGGCTGACCACCAGCGAGCCGAAATGCGCCCAACTGCCCACCGAGAACACGCGCATGATGTCGATCTGAAGCGCGATCACCGCGCCGGCGCCGAGGGCGACCGCGAAATAGAGCCCGATCCGCTCGCGCGCCGTCAGCACGGCGTCGCCGGAGGGGCGTTCGAGGAGGCTCGCGTCCGCTGCGATGGGGCTGGCGTCGTTCATGAAGTCCTCGCGGGGCGCCCGCCAGAATCGCGAACGGCGCCCCTGGGGTCGGGGCGCCGTCGAGCGACAGACGGGACAAGGGCCGTCAGTTGTTGTGCGTGCCGACGATCTGGTCGCCTTCGAGCTTGGTGAAAGGCACGAACGGCACGATGCGGCCGCCGTAGATGTCGGAGCGGGCGACCGTCATCTGCCCGTCGGACGCCTCCGTCTTGACGACCTTCAGCACCCGCTGCGCGCCGGGCGGACCGACCGGGATCACCATGATGCCGCCGGGCTTGAGCTGCTGCAGGAGCGGCGGCGGGACGTGGTCGATGCCGCAGGTGACGATGATCTTGTCGAACGGGCCGAACTCTTCCCAGCCGTAGTAGCCGTCGGCGGCCTTGGAGGCGATCACGCCGAATTCGTTGTAGCCGTCCTTGATCAGCCCGTCGTAGACGCCGCGTGTGCGCTCGGCGAGCGGCTTGATGATCTCGATCGAATAGACCTTGTCGGTCAGATGCGAGAGATAGGCCGACTGGTAGCCGGAGCCGGTGCCGATTTCGAGCACCTTCTCGCCTTGCTTGGGATCGATGTTGGAGGTCATGCGCCCGACGATATGCGGGCCGGAAATGGTGACGCCGAAGCCGATGTCGAGAAAGGCGTGGTCGTAGGCGCGGCCGAGGTTCTGCTGCAGCACGAACTTCTCGCGCGGCGTCAGCAGGAAGGCGCGCTTGTGGCGGTCGTTGAGCAGATCCTCGTTGCGGACCATCGCCTGGAACCGATCGAACCGCTCGCCGAGATATTTCGGGTCCTCGCCGCGCTGGGCGACGCCCCAGGCGATGAATTTCTCGCGGCTGTCCATCGGCGGATTGAGGTCCAGGGAATATGGCGTCGGCACGTTGGCCAGCGCCAGACGCGGCGCGCACGCCGCTCCCAGCAGACTGGCCGCGCCGGCAAGAAATTCACGTCTCCGCACCGAATGCCTCCTCGATAAGGCGCGTCTGATAACTCAGGCCGGCGAAAAAGGCGAACGTCCAACGCACGCCCGTTCAGGCGTTCGCACGCCGCGCCGTCTCTGGCTTCCCGCGCCATTCCACGCCCCAGTGTCCGACAAAAGCGGCCGTCGCGAGGCGACGGCGTGTCGGGGCCGGGGCGTGGGACCGCTCAGCGCCCGGCCGGATCGCGCGCCCACGCCTTCGGCGAGCGCTGCCGCGGTGCGGGGGCGTAGGCCAGCGCGTGCACGGCCACGGCGCGGCGGACCTGCGCCAACCGGGTGGGCGGGTCGCCGACAATGCGGATCACCGCGCCCTGAGACTGGACCATGGCGAACAGCATTGCGGCGCGTCGCGGCGACAGCCGGACGCAGCCATGCGCGGCCGGGCCGACGAGCGCGTTCGTCCCGTGGATCGCGTATTGCCCGTCGAACAAGATCGCGTCGGCGCCGGCGCGTTGCCTTGCTTGGCCGAATGGACCATCGTGTACATCGCGCGCAGGCGGAGCACCCCGCGCGGCGTCAGGCTCCCTTCGCGCCGCGACGAAATCATGGCGCCGTTCGGGCGACGGCGCAATTGTGATCCTGAAGGTCTTCGGCGTGCCCGCCGCCTTCCAGCGAAAAGACGTCGGCGAGCAGGACGAACCCCGGCTTGCCGTCGAACGCGGCGCCGACCGCGGCGAAGGTCATCGCGCCCATGTGCGCCTTTGCGTCCGGGACGCCGTCGGCGACGAGGCGAAGCAGCGGCTCCTCGTGGACGAGATCGTCCGAAACGAGCCGCCGGGCGAAATAGGTGTGGCCGGCGAGCGCGACCGTCATCGGCCGCCACTGGTCGTCGAGCGCCGGCGCGTAGGCTTTCAGCGCCTCGATGACGTCGACGCGGACGCAATCGACGTGGACGTGAAGCTGATCCTGGCTGCGGATGTATTGCGAGTTGATCGCGAGCGAGATGGCCTCGCGCGGCGGCGCCTCGCCGCCGAGCCGCGCCTCGACGAAGCGCTTCGCCTTCCAGCCGTCGGAAAACACGGGCGGCGCGTCGGCGGCGAGCATCTGCGGATCCTCGATCCCGCTGATGCGCCGCGTCGGAATGGCGAGCATCTGGGCGACGCCGACCCGATCCTTCAGGATCGCGACCCCCTCGGCCGCGCTCCCGTCGAGGTCGACGGCCTCGCAGGGCTTCGGCCCCTGGCCCGCCTCGAAATGGGGGACGCAGCCGTCGTGGACGATGCGCCAGAGGGCGCCGGGGTCGGCGTGGGCGGGCGGCGATGCGCAGGCGGCGGCCAGGGCGAGACAAAGGCCGAAGGCCCGGCGATGCGACGGCGACGCGCGCCGTCGTGGAGATAAGGTCGGCGGTCGGCTAAGCGGAAAGCGTCCAGTCTTCAATTGAAAGCCCCTGTATACCCTGTTCACGCGATGACCCGAAAATCCTTCGGCGATATCACACGGAAATTATCTGTGACGACACTGCTGTATTTGGCCCAATTTCGAGGGACTTTTCGCGCAGGAACTCCAGATCTGTTTTCGCGAATTCTTTGCACGTGTCGTAGGTTTTGTTGTGCGTGATGTTCTTGGGCATGACGCCCCATAGCCGCTCGATCGGGTTCAGATGCGGGCAATAGTGGGGGAGGAAGCGCAACTTGATGCGGCATCCCGGCCGCGACAGCCATTCCTTCACGACTTTGGCGAGATGATAGCGCGTTGTCCAGGAACACGTGGATGCACGCCATCGATGGATACGGCGCCTCCAGCGATTCCAACAGCCGAATCGTCGACATCGCATCGATCGTTTGGGCTTCGATCATCCGGGTCTGCCCGGTTTCCAGGTCGACCGCGCCGTGGATGTTGATGCGCTGACGCTCGCTCGTCTGCTCGATCGCCAACTTCTGCTCCTTCGGCGCCCAACAGCCCACGGGCCGCGCCGCATGGGTTGGACGCACCGCGTCCACGAACACCACGACCTCGTCGTCGCCCATGGAATTCAAGGTGTCTTCGTAAGCGGCAATGAACGCTCGCTGCGTGGGCTCGTCAAGCTTGCGGGAGATGACCTCCGGCTTGCGATATTCGAGCCCCAGCCGGTGCAGCAACGCGATCAGCCCAGAGCGGCTTTCGTAGACGAGGCCGAATTCCCTGGCGATCCAGGCTCCGACATCCAGGCCCCGAATTGGCGCGTCGAGCGCGGCCAAGCCGCCCCGGCCCAGGCCTTCAGGGCCTCGGTCTGCTCGACGCTCGTCTTGCCCGAACGGCCGCCCGTGTCGAAGCGGCTCAGGCCCTCGAGCCCACCCTGTTCGAACAGCTCGCACCAGCCGCGGATCGAGTCGTCGTCGAACAGCAGAACCCTGGCCGCTTGCTGGCAGCTCATGCCGTCGTCCAGCAGCACCAGCGCGTTGGCCCGCCGCGTCAACCGACAAAGCGACGAACCATCGCGCGCCGACGCGATCAAATCCTTTCGATCCTCTTCGCTCAGAAAGCCGCCTCAAACTACCTAGCCATTCGAATCCAGGCGACTCCATTTCGCAAGCCCAGTCCCGACTCCTCAATGAGCCGGGGTATAGCGGCGTCACGCCAGACGCCACAAAATCTGGTTATCCACAGGCGAATCCGCGAAGACGGGCTAGAATTGCTGATGATCGATCGGATCAGGCTCGCCCCTCCGACCTCGGGGCTTTCGCGGCTCGGCTCCACTTCGAGGACGATGCGATCGTTCGACAAGGGCAGCGCGCAGCCGAAACGGCGCTCGGCGTCGAGAAGCAGACGCAGCGCGAAATGACGCGCCAGCGTTTCCGTGTCGCGCAACTGCGCGACGGCTTGGCGCAGCGTCTGGAACGCGTCGTGCGCAACGAGCGACTGTAACGGCGCGCCGATGATCTCGCCGGCCGCGGCGCCCAGGAAATCGATCACATTCTCCGACGCGCGCGCGATCACCCAATCCGAACCGATCGCCAGGAGGCAGCCGAAAGACTGGATCGCGCCGAGTTGGTGGACCGGCTCGCGGTCACAATTCGACAGATCGATCGAGTCGTCAGTCGGCACGGACGACGCTCTCCTCCTGTTCCAGCAGCGCCGCCGAGCGCGCGGCTCTTTCAAAGCGCTCGAAGACGCGGAAAGCGGCTTCGGCCGCCGTTTTTCTCGTCTCAAAATCGTAAATATGGTCGTCGAGGCGCGACAACGTCGTGCGCCAACTCTTGGCGTCGCAAGGCGACGACAGATAGGAACGAGGCAACCCCCGCCCGACGCGCTTGGCGAGGATGTTCCCGCCGATGCGGGAGCCCTCGAGGACATAGACCATCCCAGCGATGGCGGCCGGATCGTCGGAAGCCAGAAAGGCGTCGCCCGGCGGCGCGGTCGCGTCGAGCTGGCTCAGATCCTCTTCCAGAGCCAGGGCGCGGAATTGCATCGGCCATCCCGCCAGGACCGTTTCCTCCCGCCCGCGAAGCCACGCCTCGATGGGAAAAAGCGCAATCGCATGCGCGACGAGGAAGGATCGGTACGAATCCGCTTCATCCAGGCGAAAACGGGAAAAGGCGGCGTCGACTCTCGCGTGCGCGGTCGATGTCGTCGAACGAAACCACTCATGGACGCCACTCATCGCAGACCTCGCGAAGCTGATAAACGGGAACGTGAATTCCGTTTACTCGAGCGCGCGGTTTGTCAATGACGGTGACGAGAGGCTTGCTCATCGGCGCCCGGGCCGTCATACCGATTCCATGCGGACGGGCAGCCGCGGCGAGGGCGGCGCGTCAAATCGCAGGCGTTTCCAGCCGTCACCCCCACAGGCCCGCCACGCCCGAATAAACCCCGAACACGACCGTGACCAGGATGATCGCGCCGGAGACGATCGCATAGCCGCCTTGCAACCGGAAGGGGCCGGGAATGCGGCGGGCGAGCAGGAACAGGAAGCCGAGCACGATCGGCAGCAGGAGCGCGTTCATCACCTGGACGCCCACGCTGAGCGACACCAGATTCAAGCCCGAACCCACCACCACGGCGCAAACGACGAGCGCCAGCGCGTAGGAGCCGTAGAACCAGGGCGCCTCCCGCGGCTCGTCCTCGAGCTTGTGCTTGGCCCCGAGCACCTCGGCGAGGGTGCGCGCCGCCGTCAGCGTCACCACGATCGCCGCGACCGTCGAAGCCCCGATCATGCCGAGGCAGAACAAGAGCTTGCCGGCGAAGTTGCCGAGGAAGGGCGTGATCGCCCCGACGATGTCCCCGACCGTGTCGAGCGCGTGATCGGCGCCCGCCTTGCCGAGCGTGGCCGCCGTCGCGATCAGCACCGCGGCCATGATCATCTGGGTCGCCACGGCGCCGATCGCCGTGTCGAGCCGGGCCGAGCCGAGGTCCCTGACCGTAAGCCCCTTCTCGACGATCGACGACTGCTGAAAAAACACCATCCACGGCATGATCACGGCGCCGATATTGGCCGAGGCCAGCAGGAGGTACTTCGGATCTGCGAAGGGAATCGACGCCGCCCCCGAGGCCATCTCCGCAAGGCCCGGATGAGCGAGCATCGCCACCAGAAGAAAGACGAGCTCGAACGCGCCCACCCCGATCGCGATCCGCTCGACGGTGGCGTAGCCGTGCATGAGCGCCATCGCCAGCATCGCCACGACGACCAGCGCCAACGTGACCGGCGCGGGAACGCCCATGAGATTGCCGACGCCGGCCAGTCCGGCGAATTCCGTCAGGAGCGCGCCGAGGCAGGTGACGATCAGCGTCGCGACCGAGAACCATGCCCAGCCGGCGCCGAAATGCTGTTTGATCAGCGCCGCATGGCCCTTTCCGGTCACCGCGCCGAGGCGGACGGTCAGCTCCTGCACGACATAGAGGATCGGGATCAGGACAATCTGCAAGAGCAGCAGGCTGTAGCCCCATTGCGCGCCGCTCTGCGCCGCCGTGATGACGCTGCCGGCGTCGGTGTCGGCGAGCATGACCACGATGCCGGGCCCTGCGACGGCCAGAAAGCGGCGCCAGTTGAAAGCGGGAGGAGCGACGGCGTCGGCGGTCATCGGCAGGAAGCCTTGTGCGCGAAAGAAAAGCCTATTTCGGATTGGTGTCCGACCTCGGGCTGCTAAGCAAGCCTCGTGCCTGCAAATCGGAACCGTTTCAAATCCCGAAAGCGCGGCTTTCCGCCGCGCCTCGCGCTTCGAGGGCCGGGAATGCCGGCGACGCCCGCCCCTCCGACCCGCTGCGTCTGTGGCTCGGCTTATGGATTGGAGTGCTTTCCGCCCATGTCCCCGGTCGACAGGAGGACGATGACGCCGAGCGCCGCGAAAGTCGCCAGGATGGCCGCCGAGATCAGCAGCGGATAGCCGTAAAAGTAGACGAGCGCCGCGAGAACGACCACGGCGACGAGAATGACTGCGATCGCACGATTGCCGGGATAATCCATGAAAACCTCGAGGTGTCGGGACTGACGGTGGGAACGCGTCCACGCGGATCGTGGACGACGGCTTTTCCGGGACAAAGCCCGGAAGGTCAACCGCGGCGGGACCGGCAAAAAGTGCTATCCCGACGCCGGCGGCGATTTCGGAGCCGATCTCTGCGCTTTTGCGTCCGAAGTCCTGCGCGCATCCGGTTCAAGCGGCTCGCGCCCATTTGAAGACGAGCAGCGCGAGCGCCAGCACGGTCGCGAGTTCCGTCCACAAGAACACCCACAAATCCGCCTCGACGCCGAGAGGCGGCGAACCCGGCAGCGCGCTGCGAAATGCCGGCAGGGCGAAGACGATGGCGGCGAGAGCCCCGATCAACCCCGCGTCCGGCCGGCGCACCCCGCCGAAGATCAGAAATCCGACCGTGAGCGCGGAAAACGCGAGCACGACCATGGCGCCGTACTCGCACAGCGCGAACATGGCGAAGGCGCCGCTGCGGGTGATCACGGTCGTGAGCTCGACATCATCCGGATTGCGTCCGGGCTGGCCTGTCGTATGCAGGGTGAATCCCAGCAGCCCCTCCCAGATCGTGACCCTGACCGGAAGTTCGAGCGAGGACTTACCGTCGAGGAGTTGGACGCGCAGGCGCGCCCGATAGGCGTCCAGGGGATAATCGTTGACGCTGCCGTCATCCAGGCCGAGATCGAAAGTCGTGGCGGCGCTATGGTCGGCCGAGGCCAGCTTGAGTTCCGTCGCGATCTTGTCGTGCGTGACGATGACGGTCAGATCCCGGTCCGTGACGGCGTAGCCGTCTTCGCCTCGAGACAGGCTCGGCGACAGATAGACCCGAACCTGCATCTCTTCGTTGAGGGCGTCGACGCTGACTGGCTCGATGTAGACCTGCCCCATCGGCTCGGCGGCGCCGGCGACGCCGAAATGCTGCTCGCGGGGCAGCTCGGAGACCCGGAAATAGCGCAGCATCAGGACGTAGGAGGCCATCAGCGCCAGCAGGACCATGCCGGCCGCCAGCAGCCGCCGATTCCAGCGCCGGGGCTTTTCCCGATCGGTCCCCGTCATGATTTTTGCCCGGCTCAGACCGTATGGAATCGCTGGCGCGACGGCGGCTCGCCGGGTCCCGTCGGCGGAAACGGCCCGGCGAGACGGGCGGCGCAGCGGGCGGCGAGACCGGTCAGCGCGGTTTCGATCGCGCCCGCGGCGAGCGGGCCGAGCGCCTCGTCGACGAACGCCTGCCAATGCTCGTGCGGGACGGCCGCCGCGGCCTCATCCGCCGGAACGATGCGCACGTAGCGCTCGGCGAGCGAGACGTAGACCAGCACGCCGTTTTCGGAGCGGTCGAGCCCGCGCAGGACGAACTGGGCCAGCGCCGCCCGGTGGCAGGCCGCCCGGACCGCGCGCGCCGGAACCAGCGCGCGCCGCACCCACGGCACGGCGCCGAGCACCGCCGCGAGAATGGCGACGAGCAGCTGCGCGACATAGATGCGCTGCGCCGACATCGCGGTGAACAGCAGGAGCGGCAACGGCGTCGTCAGCGCCAGGATGCAGGCGCCGAGCAGAAACTCGGCGTCGCGGGAGACCGAGGCGCGCGCCAGAACGCACACGAGCGGCGCGCGGGTCTTCGTCTGCGCTTCGTCCAAGGCCGCCTCGATGCGCGCCGCCTCAGCCGGATCGATCATCACCAGCCTCCCGAGGCGCCGCCGCCGCCCGACGACCCGCCGCCGCCCGAGAAGCCGCCGCCCCCGCCGCCGCCGAAGCTCCCGAACCCACCGCCCCCGAACCCGCCGCGGGTTCCGCCGGAGAACCTGCCCCCGCCCATCGGAATGAAGATCACGTTGCCCCCGCCCCGCCTACCGACCCGGGTGAGGACCAACAGAATGAACAGAAAGATCAGGAACGGCGCGATGGCCTCCAACAGCGAGGCGTCATGCTCGCCGCGCAGGTCCTGGGGCTTGGGCTTCCATTCGGCGGCGTCGGTGGTCAGCGTGGTGACGATGTCGTCGACGCCGCGGGTCACGCCGCCGTCGAAGTCGCCCGCCTTGAAGCGGGGCGCGATGGCGTTGGCGATGATGAGGCTCGAGATGGCGTCGGTCAGCGTGCCCTCGAGGCCGTAGCCGACCTCGATGCGCATCCGCCTCTGCTTCGGCGCGATCAGCAGCAGGGCGCCGTTGTTCTTCTCGGCTTCGCCGAGCTTCCAGAAGCGGAAGAGGTCGTTGGCGTAGGGCTCGATCTCCTCGCCCCCGAGAGACGGAACCGTCGCGACCACGAGCTGGATGCCCGACTTCCGCTCGAGGCCGGCCAGTTTCCGTTCGAGGTCGGCGATCGTGACCGGCGACAGGATTTTCGCCCCGTCGACGACCCGGCCCGAGAGCGGCGGAAAATTCGCCGCAGCCCACGCCGCGCCGAGCCACAGCGCGACGACGAGAAAGGCTGCGAGCGCGCGAAACGCGGCGACGGGCACCCGGGCGCTCCCCGGCGGCTCAGAACTTCACTTTCGGGGCCGATTGCGCCTCCGCTTCCGCAGTGAACGGCGCGAGCGGCTTCACCGAGCGGAACACGGTGTTGGCCCAGAGCACGGTCGGGAACGTCCTGAGCTCGGTGTTGAAATCCTGCGCCGAGGCGATGTAGTCCCGGCGCGCGACCGCGATGCGGTTCTCGGTCCCCTCGAGCTGCGACTGGAGCGCCAGGAAATTCTGGTTGGACTTGAGGTCCGGGTAGTTCTCGCTGACGGCGAGCAGGCGCCCGAGCGCGCCGGAGAGTTGAGCCTGGGCCTGCTGCATCGCCTTGACCTTCGCGGGATCGGTCAGGTCGTCGGCGTTGAGGTTGATCGCGGTCGCCTTGGCGCGCGCCTCGGTGACCGCGGTGAGCACGTCCTTTTCCTGCTTGGCGTAGCCCTGGACGGTCGCGACCAAGTTCGGCACCAGATCGGCGCGGCGCTGGTACTGGTTCTGGACCTGCGCCCAACTGGCCTTGGCCGCCTCCTCCTTGGTCGGGATGACGTTGTAGCCGCAGCCCGCAAGCGTGAGGCCGATCAGCGCGAGCGCGAGGAACGAGCGGATTCGCGAAAGAAAAGACACGGATCAGGCTCCCGAGCGCGAGCCGGACCGCCCGCCGAGGAACGCATACCCAACTCCGGACCCTTCGCCAAGGGCGAAGCGGCCTTTCTCCTGCTCGAGGCTCGGCTCCCCTTCCGGGGCGCCCCTTTCAGGGCAGCCCGCGCGCCTGCGTCCTGGCGAAGCCGATCGACGCTGGAACGCCGAGAATCGCGCCGGAGATCGCCGCGTAGACGATCCAGCGTCCCAGATCCGGCGCGAGCGCCGGAACGAACAGCGTCGCCATGATCAGAATGCCCGCCAGCGTCGGCGCGATGAACACCCAGCACAAAGCTGCAACCCGCCACATTGCTTGCCCCTCCGTTCCAGGCCGCCGCCGACATGACCGGAGACCGCGGTCGCGCCGTTTGACCTCGATCAAATCCCGGCTGCTCGAAATTGTCGCAGGCGGCGCGCGAACGGGCGTCGTTCTCCGGGCGTCGACGCTTGATCGGGCCGCCCGCTTTCACTAGAAGCCGACCACTTTAACGCGTCGATAAGGAACGAAAATGCGCGTCTATTACGACCGGGATTCCGACCTCAACCTGATCAAGGGCAAGAAGGTCGCCGTCGTCGGCTACGGCAGCCAGGGCCACGCTCACCTGCTCAACATGCGCGACAGCGGCGTCAAGGACATCGCCGTGGCGCTCCGGCCCGGCTCGGCCTCGGCCAAGAAGGCGGAAGCCGAGGGGATCGCAGTCATGGACGTGCCCAGCGCCGCCAAATGGGCGGACGTGGTGATGATGCTGACGCCCGACGAACTTCAGGCCGACATCTACAGGGCCGACCTCGCCCCGAACATGAAGCAGGGCGCAGCGCTCATGTTCGCCCACGGCCTCAACGTCCATTTCAACCTGATCGAGCCGCGCGCCGACCTCGACGTGCTGATGGTCGCGCCGAAGGGGCCGGGACACACGGTGCGCTCGGAATACAAGCGCGGCGGCGGCGTGCCCTGCCTCATCGCCATCCACAAGGACGCGAGCGGCAACGCCCACGATCTCGGCCTCTCCTACGCCTCGGCGATCGGGGGCGGGCGCGCAGGCGTGATCGAGACGACCTTCCGCGAGGAATGCGAGACCGATCTGTTCGGCGAGCAGGTGGTGCTCTGCGGCGGCCTCGTCGAACTGATCCGGGCGGGCTACGAGACCCTCACCGAGGCGGGCTACGCGCCGGAGATGGCCTATTTCGAGTGCCTGCACGAGGTGAAGCTGATCGTCGACCTCATCTACGAGGGCGGCATCGCCAACATGAACTACTCGATCTCCAACACCGCCGAATACGGCGAGTACGTCAGCGGGCCGCGAATCATCCCGCCCGCGGCGAAGGCCGAGATGAAGCGCGTCCTCGACGACATCCAGTCCGGCCGCTTCACCCGCGACTGGATGCTGGAGAACAAGGTCAACCAGACGTCTTTCAAGGCGCTGCGCGCCCGCGCCAACGCCCACCCGATCGAGGAAGTCGGCGCGAAACTGCGCGCGATGATGCCCTGGATCGGCAAAAACAAGCTCGTCGACAAGGACAAGAACTGACCGGAGGAGAAACGGCGCGGGCCGGGACGGGAAGCACGCAATCAGTTCCGATTTCCGCTTGCCAGCCCGCCGCGCCTTTGCTACATGCCGGCCCTCGCCGGACCTCAGGGTCCGGCGGCTTCGATGGGCGCATAGCTCAGTTGGTAGAGCAGCTGACTCTTAATCAGCGGGTCCAAGGTTCGAGCCCTTGTGCGCCCACCATCGAAGACTACGAAAAGATCGAACAAGACGCACCCAGACCTTCCATGCGCTGCGTAAAGCTACGCCAGGGCGCGCGCCATGCGCGGCATCGCCGCCCATCTCGTCCACAGCGACACGCGCATGACAGAGAAGCCCTACGCGCATCTGCGCCCGGCGGCTGTCCCCTCGCCACCGAGGCGTTCGAGGGAAACGCCAGCGATCCCGCCACCCGGGCTCGGGGTCATCCGGACCACGGCGGCGCGACGGCTTCGGCCAGGGCCGAAGCGAAGCGGTCGCGCCCCGGCGCGCGAGGTTCCGGGCGCAGGATGCGCCGGCCTTCGGCTCCTGCGACGATTTCATGGTCCGCGTCGCCGTTCGCGTCTCCGTGGAGCGCGATCGCGCCGCGGTCGCCGCCGATCCTCAGGTTGCGGACGATCACGCGCGGCAGCCACTCGGGCAGGGCCGGATCGACGACGATGGGTTTCAGCGGCGCCAATACACCTCGCCGGAAGAACGAACCATGCCTATCCGGTTGACGCCCATACCCACTAGATGTTGATTTAGGAGTGTCTCTATTATCTGCTTGTCGCCCATGAATGATTGGTCCGGCGTGGGTGCAAGGCGGATAATGGGGCGCTCGCATGGACGTTCCCGACCACGCAGATTTGGCCTTCCCGCAGTCACTTCCAGAGTTCCAGCGGCTTTTTCCCGACGACGCGGCCTGCGCGGCCTATCTGGAGAAGGCCCGCTGGGACGGCGGTTTCATCTGCCCGCACTGTCAAGCGCAGCGAGAACCGTTCCGTTTCGACACCTGCGCCGACGTCCTGCGTTGCCGAAAATGTCTCGAAAACACGGGGTTGACGGTCGGGACCGTCATGGAGCGCAGCCATGCTCCGCTCAGAGTCTGGTTCTGGGCCGCCTACCTTGTCGCAAGTCAGACGCCCGGCATGTCGGCGGGGCAGTATCAGCGCCAACTCGGCCTGTCGCGTTGCGAGACCGCGTTCGGCATCCTCCACAAGCTCCGCGCCGGCATGGTGCGGCCGGATCAGGACCGGATCGGCGGTACGGCGGTCGGGCACGTGGAGTTGGACGAAGCTTATGGGGGTGGAAAAACGCCCGGCGAAGGCTGGGATGTCCACCATAAGATACTTGTCGTCGATCTCTGCTCGGTATCGCCGGAGACCCAACCTCGCCGACATATGCCGAGCTATGCTCGAGTGAATGGCAGCACCCTAGATGTAGTGGGTATAGGCGTTAACCGGATAGGCATGCAAAGAAGCTCCGGCTAGAAGTCCAGATCCGCGTAGGTCGCGCTCGGCGCCGTGCCGGGCAGGCGCTCGGCGAGCAGGGGGCGGAAGGACGGGCGCGATTTGACCCGCGCGTACCAAATCCGGGCGGTCTCGTTCTCGTCCCACTGCACGTCGCCGAGATAGTCGAGGCAGGAGAGATGGGCCGCCGCGGCGAGGTCGGCGTAGGTGAGCCGGTCGCCGGCCAGCCAGTTGCGGCCCTGGATGAGGTGGCCGATGTAGCGCAGATGGTAGCGTACGTTGGAGCGCGCCGCGCGCACCGCCTGCATGTCGGGGCCGCCGCCGCCCTGCGCGGCGCTCATGAAGCGCTTGGTGATCTTCTCGCGTACGAGCCACTGGCTCGCCTCGTTGAAGAACTTGACGTTGAACCACGCCATCAGCCGTCGGGCCTCGGCGCGGCCGGCCGGGTCGTCGGGCAGGAGCCGGCGGGCGCCGAGGGCGAGGCCGCGCGTCTCGTCGAGATATTCCGCGATCACGTCGGCGCCGGGCAGGGCGGGCGGATGGTCCTCGACCAGAACCGGGGTCGCGCCTTCGGCGGCCATCAGCAGGAATTCGCGCCGCCGCTCCCAGGCGCGCTCTTCGACGAGCTTCGGCTCGATCCCCATCTCGCCCAGCGCAAGGCGGACGAAACGGGAATGCGGACAGAAGGGATGATGGTAGAGCGTGACCATGACGACGCCGCTGATGACGGAAATGTCGAGCGCGCCTCTCGGGCGCCGCTCGTTGTCCTTCCCATGCGGTGCGGAGGGTTAACCGGCGGTTAAGCGGGCGCGGCGCGCGGGCGTAAGGTCGCCTCGTCGCCGTCTCCGTTCGTGCTCGCCCCGCGCGGGAGCGCGGGCTGGACCCGGAGGTGCTGCGGCCGATCTTCGACGATCTCGGCCGGGTGAACCTGTCGCGCGCCGAGATGCTGGCCGAGGCCGAGCAGGCCGTGGCCACGCTGATCGAACGCTCGAGGATGAGGGTCGCGCCGTCCAACGACGGGGCCGAGATCGACGCTGCGATCGCCGCCGCGCGCGCCAAGCTGGCCGGCGTCGACACGCGCGCCGCGCGCGCCATCCTCGCCGAAAAGATCGCAGAGGAGGAGGACGCGCGCCGCCGCCGCCTCGCGCCGCTGCTCGTCGAGCAGGCGGCCATCGAACGCGCCGCCTTCGACTATGCCGCCGCCGAGGCGACGCTGCGGCGGCGGCTGGAGATCGACCCCGACGCCGTGTGGGCGTGGGTCGAGCTCGGCGGCCTCGCGGTGACGACCGGCTCGCTCGGCGCGGCGATGGAAGCGTTTCGAGGCGCGCGGGAGGCCGCGAAGCGGCTCTGCGACGCCGCGCCCGCCGACCCCGATCGGCGGCACGATTTAGGGGCGCCGTTCGACGGGGCCGGCGACGTGTTGGCCGCGAAGGGCGACCTCGACGGCGCGCTCGCGGCCTTTCGCGGCAGCCTGACGATCGCCGAAGACCTGTCGCGCGCCGACCCCGGCAACGCGGGCTGGCGGCGCGAGCTGCCGGTGTCGTTCAACAAG
>CAIZGR010000700.1 GCA_903932535.1 uncultured Hyphomicrobiales bacterium
CCCTTCGTGCTGAGTCTTTACCTGCGGGACGGCTGTGGGCGCGTTGGACAATTGAACGATACCGGCCACGCCTGGGCTTGTCGCCGTTGGCGCGACGTCGGCTTGAACGACGCTGATGACGGTCGTCCCCGAGGGGATCGTCAGTTGTTCGTTGTTCGACGGGACCGTGACGGAGGCGCCAACGATCCGGGATACGTTCGAACCGGGCGGCAACCGAATTTGCGCGCTCGACAAGCTGAAATCCCAGCCAATCAAAGTGACAGCGGGAAGGGCAAGCGTTCCAGACGTGCCGGAAAAGGTCGCCCAGGTCGTGCCGGCCGGGACGTTGGCCGAATTGATCGCACCGCCGACCGCCATGCCAGCGCCACTCGACACGGACGCAGCCAGCGAACCGTTGGTGGTCGTGAATGCGATGTTGGTGATCGACGCATAGATCTCGAAATTCATTGGCCCGCGGAACGCGAACGGATCGCCGGGGCCGACCGCGCTCAGAGCGCCGGACACGACGGCGCTGGCCTGATCGTTCAGGTTCGGCAGACCGGCGGCGGCGACGCCAAGGGCGCTCGGAATTCCCACGTCAGTTCATCCCGGCATAGACTTGGCGCGCCGGCTCATGCGACGTGCCGAGCACGTTGATGAACTCGGCGTTCGGGTCGTCGGGGCGGCCGATCTCGAGTTGCTTCGAGCCAACCTCGGGCTCGGCGACCTCGCGGCGGCGCGGCGCGGTGCCTTCGATGATGAGGCCCTTGTCGCTCACCCAGGTCGTGAACCGCACGCTCTTGTCATAGTCGGCGCGGTTGCCGCGCGACAGGCGGAACTCGGCATAGATGCGCTTGGCGAAGTCGTTGATCGGGACCATCGCGTCGTTGGGCTCGCCGCGCCACCAGAACTCGCGCGGGACCATCTTCTTGGTGCCGGGGTCGCGGTAATAGGGCGTGATTTCGGTGTCGAGGAACATGAGCTTCGAGCGCGTCTGATACTTCGGCGCGTTCTTGTCGCCACTCGGCAAGGCCATCGCCTCATCGATCAGCTTGTTCATCCGCTCGGTCGCGGCGCGGCGCTCGGCGAGCACCTTCGGATCGACCGGCTTTCGGCTCGGGTCGCCCTGATGCGACAGATCAGAGATCGCGAGCGCGAGTTGTTCGACGAGCGACGTCGCGTCGAACGGAGAACTCTGCGCCTTGGCGAGCATGGCGACTGTCGCCGCCGCCGCCTCCGATGCCGCCTGTTTGGCGGCGGCGGCGACGGCGTCTTTGAACTCCTGCGTCTCCGTAAACGGCGGCGCGGCTTCTTTCGGCTTGATGGGCTCGCCCATGGGTCAGTTCCCCCTCACAACACGGAGAAGTTCTTGGCGGCATATCCGGCCGACCAATCGTCGCGGGCATAGGTCGGATAGGCGAACGCGATCGACCCGGCCGTGAAATTGGTCCCGCTCGGGATCGAGAAATTGAAGCGCAGGAAGCGCGGCAGCGTCTTGGCCGGGAAAGCGGGCGGGAAGTCGAAGCGGGCGATGATGGCGCCGGCCGTGAGGTTCGCCGCGGCGATCGTTCCCGTTTCGACGAGCGTGTTCCAGGTTCCCGGCTGATAGTTGCCGGCGGCGCCGGTGTCGGGCGCGGCCTGGAACTGCACGTTGATCGTCGCGCTGTTCGAAGTCGCGAAGGCCGTGCCGACAGCGCAGATGATCTGCACCTTCTCTTTGTCGATGCCGAGGTCCATACCGAACAGCGTGCGCGTGCCGATGTAGCCGGGCGGCGCGATGCCGACGCCGGCGCCGAGAATGTCGAGAACGCCGGACGCCTGAGAGACGCCGGCGCCCAGGACGAGGGACAGCGGCGCGACGACCGGGAC
>CAIZGR010000701.1 GCA_903932535.1 uncultured Hyphomicrobiales bacterium
ACATCTCGCCGTATCGCGGCCAGGAAATCCCCGGGTGGCAAAGCCTGGGTCTGGATCCGGACCGCATCTATCAACTCTATCGCGACCCGGTGGAACTCGCGCGCGCCGCCCATTCCTTCGACGGCCAGCCGCTTTTGTTCCGCCACAAGGCGACCCGAGCCACCGATCATCAAACCGATCTCGTCATCGGCGCCGTGATGAACCCGGCATGGGAAGAGCCCTATCTCAAAGCCGAACTCGTGATCTGGCCGTCCGACGCCATCGAGGCCATCGAGGAAGGCCGCCAGCAAGAATTGTCCTGTGGCTATGCCTACACCCCGGTCATGGAGGCCGGAAGCATCCACGGGCAACCCTACGACGGTCGGATGACCGCCATAGCCGGGAACCACGTAGCAATCGTCGAGGCCGGGCGGATCGGGCCGGAAGCCGTAATCGGCGACAGCATGGAGAATTTGAACATGGCCAAGGGTATCGTTCTCTCGCGCAAGGGCGCCGCTCTTTTGGGCGGCGTCGCGATGTATCTGCGTCCGAAGCTCGCCGCCGACGCCAAGCTGGTGGTCGGCGATCTCGGCGCCATCACGCTCGCGCTCGACGGCGTGACCGCGAAGAATTTCGGCGAAAAGCGCGCCGGCATCGCGGACGCCATCCGCAAGTTCCCGGCCAAGAAGCTGGCGACCGACGCCAAGTTCGACGATCTCGACGCGGCCCTGATCGCGCTCGACGCGGCCGAGCCGGAGGAGAAGGAAGAGGAACCGAAGCGCGAGCCGAAGGGCGACAAGCGCGCCAAGGACTCGCGCAAGGGCATCGACGCCCTGCCCGAGGCCATTCGCGAGCACATGGAAAAGAAGATGTCGGCCTCCGATTACAAGGCCGCGTGCGACGCGATGGAAGATTTCGAGGCCGCCGACGAAGGCGAGTCCGAGGAGGACAAGGCCAAGCGCGAAAAGAAGGAAGGCGAGGACAAGAAGGCGCGCGACGCCGAGATCGAAGCCGCCAAGAAGGACGGCGAAAAGGCCATGGACGCCGCGATCAAGTCCGCGATTTCCGGCGAGCGCGAGCGCCAGAAAGCCCTCCGCGAAGCCGAGCGCAATGTTCGCCCGTGGGTCGGCGATCTCAACGTCGCGTGCGACAGCGCCGAGCAAGTCTACGAAACCGCGCTCAAAATGCGCGGCGTCAAGACCGACGGCATCCACGCGAGCGCCTTCAAGGCGATCCTCGAAATGCAGCCGAAGCCCGGCGCGCGGGCTCAGACCAATTCGATCGCGCTCGACGCCGCGGGCGCCAGCACTTTCGCGACGATGTTCCCCGAGGCGATGAACATCCGCATCGGTCAGTAACCAAGGTCATCGGGCGGTAGGAACCCCCGGACTCCAACCATGAAGGATATCCAGCTATGAACGGCGTGCAATCATCCATCTCGACCCAGCCCGCCCCCGGCGTAGCTGGTGACTTCTGCGACGCGAACCCGCGCTATAGCGCGGATTTCGGCCCTGGCGGCGCGGTGGCCGGTCCGAGCGGTCTCGTCATCGGCCGCTTTTGCTGGGCGGCCTATTCCACGGTCGACGGCGATAGCGCGCCGGCCGCGTTGAACAACTCCGGTTCCGGCGCCGTGAACGGCTTTGTCGGCCGCGCTCAACAGGGCCTCATCACCACGTATCTTTCGGACGCCGGCGTGACGATCCCGGCCGGCTTCATGGCGACCGCGTTTTCGGCCGGCGGCTTCTGGGCCAAGAATGCCGGCGCCAGCATTGCCCGTCCCGGCATGAAGGCTTACGCCAATTTC
>CAIZGR010000702.1 GCA_903932535.1 uncultured Hyphomicrobiales bacterium
GCCCTCGCACGGCGGCGCGGCGCGCGCTCCCTCCGCGATCTCGGCGCTGAAAGAGGCCGCGCTGACGATGCAAACCGCCGTCAAGGCATTCCAGCTCGTCGCCAATCTCGACCAGGACGGAGACCCCGGCCCTACGACCCGCGCGGCTTATCGACAAGCGCTTGCATAGGAGGCGCACATGATCGCCATCTCCACGCCAAGCGCCTTCGCCGCCGCGTATTTCGCGGGCCGCATCGTGGTCGGCGGAAGCTTGGTGTGTGCGACGTTAATAGTTGTCGCGTATTTGTGGCGCGGCGGGAAGTAGGAGAGCACCGTGAAATTCCAGATCAACCCCACTCCGCAGATCGTCATCGCCGTCGCCGTCGCCGTTTTGACGCTTGCGGCCAAGGGTTCCGTCAGCTTGCCGCTCGGCGTGCCGCCGGTCGTCGGCGAATATTTGACGTCGTGGTCGAATTTCATTCTTCAGATCTACGCCGTCGTCGCGCCGATCCTGCTGGGGTTCTCGTCGAGCAAGCCCGGCCCGCTGGCGCCGCCCGATCCGCCGGCCGTCGTCGCAGCCACCCAAGCCTCCCAAGCCAAGTAAGGAGTCGAACATGCTTTCGTTCAGGACCACGCTGATCCTCGCCGCCGTCGCGGCCCCGTTCATGATGGCGCAGACCGCGCCGAGCGGCTGCCAGAACGCCACGCAGGCGCTCGCCACCGTCCACACCGACCTCGCCAACATCGAGACGGCGGCCGGCAACAGCATCACGGCGGCCTGCGCTTTTGCGCCGATCCTGCAAGCCGACGTGTCCGCCGTGGTCGCGATCTCGAAGCTCAACGCCACGCAGATCAAGGACGTCAATTCCGCGCAGGCGGCGATCTCGGCGGCCTGCACGAACCCGAGCGCGCAGAACTCGGCCGCGATCATCGCCCGCGTCGGCGCCGCAATCGCGCAGATCGAGGCCATCCAGGCCGGCGCGCAGTGAGCCTCTCCAGCCTCGCGGCCACGGCGCTCCGCTCCCTCGCGGACGCCGTGGGCGGCAAGGGCGCTACCGGGGGCTCCAATCCCATCGGCGACGTCGAGAGCGGCGTGGACGCGCTGTTGCTGGTCTTCAGCGACATCAAGGCGCAGAAGCTCGATCTCGCCGACGCCGAGACGCTCGCCAACGCGATTCAGCAGATCCTTGTCGACGCCGGCATTGAGCCTGCGATCGTCAAAGAGGCGATCACGCTTGGCGAGGCGGTGCTGCCCGTGATCGCGGACGCCTACGCCTCGGGGATCGTCACTGGCGGCGACTTGGCCGACGCGGCCAGGCCGGGCGGTGGCCCTGGGCGACCGGGGCGTTGAAGATGGCGCTCCAAGCGGGACCGCAGCAAGACGCGAATTGGTGGTTGACTCTCATCGACCAATCGGCCGCTATCGCCGTCGCCATCTTTACGCCAATCGCCGCGGCGATTGCGGGCGCGATAGCCTATATGATCCGGGCTGCGCGCTTCGAGGAACGCATCACCGTCGAGATCCGCGAAGCTCGCGCCGAGAACGCAGCGGCAATGGCGCGCGTCGCCGCGAAATTCAATCAGATCAGCGACCGGCAAGTGCGCTGGGAATCCGAAGTCAAGACCGAGATCAACGACGTCCGCGGCGAATTTCGGGAGGAGTTCCGAAACGTATCGAGCGCTATGGGCGCCGCGAACGCTCGTATTGACGCCATCCTGCTCAAGAAGCCGTAGCTCTACGCCACCGCAATATGCGCTTTCGCGCCCTGCGTGACGATAACGATCTTGCGGCCTTCAGCGATCAGATCCTCGCCGACCAAGCGGTGAATGTGACTGCGCATCTCGGCGATCGGCGTCTTCGGACCTACCGCGCCCTCGCGCTTCAGCACCGCAATGGCCTGCTCGAACGTCAGCGTGCCACCGCCGAGGCGCCGCATCTCCGCGAGCAACGAGGCTGCAATGCACTCCCGCGATGAGCGCTTCATCTCTTCCGTCACAGTGAACTTAAGCACGCCTACGTCGTCGCCTGAATTGAGCACGGCTGTCTCCCAATGAAAGAATGCTGCGGGGGGTCGTTTGCTGTA
>CAIZGR010000703.1 GCA_903932535.1 uncultured Hyphomicrobiales bacterium
ATCCGATCTCGCCGACGCCCTGACTTTCGTCGGCAATCTCGCCGAAGAAGCCGCCGGCGATTTCAAGCTGCTCGACATCAAGACGGCCAAACCGCTTCCCGGCTTGCCGGATCATCTCACCATCGCTTTGTGTGCCGGCAAGTCGCCGGGCCTGCATTCGATCCGCCCACTGCTGGAGGAATTTCGCAGCGCGCCCGAGCGCCGCCACGGCGTCGCGACGGTGCGCACTTTGCGCAGCTTCATCGATCTGACCCTGCGCCACAAGGACGCCGACAGCGCGATCTTCGCGCAATCCGATTGGCCCAACCCTTCGTTGACCGCCGTCGTCGATTATCACGCGGTCAACCACGACCCGCGCTTTGGCGAGCATCGCATCGTCTATCCGTTTCCGCTCACCCGCGAATTCCTCAAATGGGTCGATCAGGACGGCAAGCCGATGGCGCAGAAAGATTTCGCCGAGTTCATCGAAGACAACATCATGGATCTGTCGGCGCCGCTCGACGGCGAGGCGACGACCTATGAGGCGTTGTTCCGCACCAAATTCGCCTTGCCGACCGATCTGATCGAACTGGCGCGCGGGCTGGAGGTCCATGTCGGCAGCGCCATCAAGAACGCCTACCGCACCGACACCGGCGAGATGCAATTGCGTTTCGAGACGACGCACACCAACGCCTCGGGCGAGCCGCTGCATGTGCCGGGCCTGTTCATGCTGTCGCTGCGCGCTTTCGTCGATGGCTCCGAAGTGCGCCTGCCCGCGCGGCTGCGCTATCGCCCCAAGGACGGCGCGGTCGTCTGGTCTTTCCAGCTTTACAAATGGGAGCA
Source organism: uncultured Hyphomicrobiales bacterium (assembly GCA_903932535.1). Taxonomy (GTDB): domain Bacteria; phylum Pseudomonadota; class Alphaproteobacteria; order Rhizobiales; family Beijerinckiaceae; genus Roseiarcus. Next base: position 823 of record CAIZGR010000703.1, read on the forward strand.
CGCCCTGCGCGACCGCATCGCCGCCGATCTCGCCATCGCCGCGACCCAGACTGGCCTGCCTGCGTTCGAAGGCGCGCCGGAGGTCGTGCCAGCGAAGACGGCGATCCCGCCGGCGAGCGTCAAGTGATTGCCTGATGCGCCTCACTCTCACCGTCAAGGACGCGTCGGCCGCGCTCAACGCCGTTGCGGGCGCGGTCGGCTCGGGCACGACGATCCCGATCCTTGGCTGCGTCAAGCTGGTGGCGAAGGACGACGCGCTGGCGCTGACGACGTCCGATCTCGACGCGCAGGCGTCCACGCGCGCGCCGGCCAAAGTCACGCGACCCGGCGGCGTCTGCGCGCCCTTCCGCGCGCTCGCCGACATCGTGCGCCATCTCGACAAGGACGCGGACATGAGTCTCGCCGTCGATGACGACAAGCCCAGCCTGCGCGTCGTCAGCGGCCGCTCGCGCTTCACCTTGCCGACCTTGCCGGTCGAGGATTTTCCCGACTTCGGCGATCTCGGCGAGACCGTCGAATTGATGTTTGACGCGAAGGCGCTGGCGCAGACGCTCGAATGCGTCGCGGTGGCGATCTCGACCGAAGAGACGCGCTATTATCTCAACGGCATCTATCTGCATGCGCACGAGGACGGCCTGCGCGCCGTCGCCACCGACGGCCACAGGTTGATCCGCCGCGACCTGCCCTCGCAGGAGCTATCGACAAAAACCTTCGCCGCCGTCATCCTTCCCACCGCCGCCGTCAAGGACATGCGCCGCCTCGCCGCCGAGGCCGCGAAGGACGAAACGGCTTGGCTCGCCAGCGACGGCAAGCGCGTCGCCTTCACGCTCAGCCAAGCGCGGCTGGTCAGCAAGGTGATCGACGGAACCTTCCCCGATTACTCCCGCGTCATTCCCGAACACGGCGCGATCCGCGCCGAGGTCGAGACCGCCGCCCTTGCGCGCGCCGTCACCCGCGCGCTGATCGCCTGCGGCAAGAACGCCCGCTCCGGCGCGCTCGATTTCGCCGACGCCCGCCTGACGCTGAGCGCCCACGACGCGGACGGAATCAGCGCCTCCGACGAGATCGACGCGGCGCTCGACGGCGCGCCGATCCGCATCGGCTTCAACCTGCGCTATCTCGCCGAACTGATCCCCGCTCTGGCGGGCGAGCGCCTGGCGCTGCGCATGACCGACCCGCAAGGCCCGGCGGTTTTGTTCGACCCCGCCGACGCGACGACGCTCGGCGTGCTGATGCCGCTCAGGGTTTAGGAGGAATCGATGATTACTAGGGAGACTGCGGCGCGCATCGCTTACGCGCACGATGAGATCAAGGCCGCCGGGGAACTGCTGGAGACGATCGCCAAGGCTGAAAAAGAACGTCAAGAACCCGATTTTCGCGATGTATTCGGACGGCGTTGTGGGCTGCAACTGGGCGTTCCCAGCGGGCAAAATAGTCATCGTCTCATGGACGTGTCGTACAAGCTCGCGGCGATAATCATCAGGGCCCATATTGACGACAAGCGCCGCGAAATTGAGGCGTTCTGCGAAGTTGCACGGGGCGAAATTGATCAACGCAAGGCGGAAACTTAAATCATGGCCAGCCTCAACCGCGCCACCCTGATCGGTCATCTCGGCAAAGACCCGAAAGTCTCGACGCTCAACAGCGGCGGCAAGGTCGTCAGCTTTTCGCTGGCGACTTCGGAAAGCTGGAAGGACAAGACGACCGGCGAGCGCCGCGAGCGCACGCAATGGCACAATGTCGTGATCTTCAACGAGGGCCTCGGCGGCGTGGCCGAGAAATTCCTGCGCAAAGGCTCGCGCTGTTTCGTCGAGGGCCAGATCGAGACCCGAAAATACACGGATCAATCGGGCGCCGAGCGTTACACGACCGAGATCGTGCTACGCCCCTATCAGGGCGCGCTGACGCTGCTCGACAAGGCCGAG
>CAIZGR010000704.1 GCA_903932535.1 uncultured Hyphomicrobiales bacterium
CTCGGGGCTTCGCCCCTCCCTTCAGGCGGCGATCGCGGACGCCCCAACCGGCCAAGATAATTGTCGGTGAACCGGCCAACTTAATTGTCGCCGCGCACTGCTTCGTCCCGTCGAGGATTTTCACCGTCGAGCCGGCGTCGGCGACGTCGACCGTTCCCTTGATGGTCAGCGTGGCCGTCGTCGTGGTTGCGCCCGCGCTGGTGATTTTCACCGCCGGCGCCGTTCCCGACGACGAATCGCTGGTGAATCCCTGAGTGTCCACGCCGTTCAAAGCTTGGTCGGGGTTCGCGATGTACCAGCCGAAGCCGTTCGCCTTGTCCTGGGCCTCGACGCTGGCGACCTCCGACGCCCCCGAGACGTACTCGATGTCGATCACCGGCTTGCCGGCCTTGGTGACGTTGTCCAGAGCCGACACGACGTAGCTGGAATCCGACTGGTCCACTGCCTGCGTGCCGTTCTGGTAAAGCATGCTTTCGGTGACGGCGCCGCTGATCGTATCGAGCAGCGTGCCGTTCGTCAGCATCGGCTCCGCGCCGGCGGCGTTGATCCAGAGTTGGAAGTTCGGATTCTGCGCATGGGCGTAGCTGGACAGTTGCTGGATCAGCGTGACCATGGCCCCTTCCGGATTCTGGCCCGGCGCATTCTGCTGCGCCCACGAGGTCTCGGCTTCGTCGACGCAGTCGAAGAACACGCCGTTGAATCCCTGGCCGATCATCGTCTTGATGTAGTTTTCCGCAACGCCGAGCCACTGCGGCGTCCAGTACGCCACCTGGTAGGTGCCTGGCCACGCGGGATCCTCCGGACCCAGGGCTGCGCTCGGCAAAGTGGACCAGAACGGCTCGTAGGTCGCCGCTTCGCCGATGCTGAAATAGCCGAGCAGACTTCCGCCGCCGCTCTCCATTTGGGAAACCTGAGCGTTCGAGAACAGATTTCCGTTATCGTCGTAGGTTTGGATGACTTTCACGCCGACGGGGGCCGATGCAATTTGCGATGGCGTGACGCCGTTGTATACAAAGAGTCCATTCACGGGCGTAGACAAACACGTACTCCTTTTCAATGCATGCAACGTCATCTGATGAAGCGAGCGCTCATCAGGGGCAGCGCACCATGCGCTACACTACGACTTGCAAATACGATTCCGAAGTTCCGACCAAGTCTCCCGCAAAATTAGGATTATCGGATCCCAGCGCTCCATTTTCGCGCCGATACGATTAGCGTCGTTACGACCGCAAGAACAGAACGCGGCGCAAGACATAGTGTCGCACACAAGTAAGCCATGCTCTGATGAGGATAAATGTCGATCGATGCTCACATTCCTACGACGATCTGTCGATCCAACGGCATGGGCGCTATTTATTATTTGGCTAGGCTAAAACACATTCGGAACCACTTCTGTTAACTTTCAACCGACTGAAATCAGATTTGATTTTGCGATCGGAGACGGAGGCGGCGATTCGAGGCCAATCCCCGAGGCCGTCCCTTCGCTTGCGACGGCCGGACAGGGGACCGCCTCGGGCGTTGCGCCGGCGCGGAAAATCACGGCCAAGCTCTTGAAAAGCATCGTTTCCCGGTTGCAATCGGCGGAGCGGGAACGACCCGCGAGGACACGGCTGTTCTGCGTCCATCGCGCCCGCCCACGCGCGACCGGCGCCCCGAACGCTTTCAGCGGCGCGCGCCCGCTGCTATGAGGATAGGCGCATGGCCAACCCCCGTTTCGCGCCCCCGGCGCGGTTCCTCGCTCCGGCGGACGCGCCGCCTGTCGAATGGCTCGTCACCGCGGGCCAGACCGGCTACGGGCATGCGCTCGCCGCGATGGAGGCGCGCGCCGACGCCATCGCCGAGGGCAGCGCGCCCGAGCGGGTCTGGCTCCTCGAACATCCGCCGCTCTACACTGCGGGAACGAGCGCCAGGGACGGCGACTTGCTCGATCCGCGGTTTCCGGTCTTTCGCGCCGGCCGCGGCGGCCAGTTCACCTATCACGGGCCGGGGCAGCGGGTGGTTTACGTGATGCTCGATCTCGGGCGGCGTCGACGGGACGTGCGCGCCTATGTCGCCGCGCTCGAAGGCTGGCTGATCGGGGCGCTGGCGGCCTTCGGCGTCGTCGGCGAGACCCGCGAGGATCGCGTCGGGGTCTGGGTCGCGCGCCCCGACAAGCCCTGTACGGCGACCGGCGCTCGCGCCGAGGACAAGATCGCCGCGATCGGCGTCAGGGTCCGGCGCTGGGCGACTTTCCACGGCGTCGCGCTCAATGTCGCCCCCGACCTCTCCCACTTCTCCGGCATCGTGCCCTGCGGCATCGCCGACGCCCGCTACGGCGTCACCAGCCTCGCCGATCTCGGCCGCGACGCGTCGATGGCGGACGTGGACGCGGCGTTGCGCGCCTCGTTCGAGGCGCTGTTCGGGCCGACCGTCGCCGTCGCGGCGCCCCTGCCCGCTTCGGTCTGAGGCGATGGCGCCCCTTTTCCCGTCGCCCCTCGCCCGCCGGGCCTTCTGGAGCCGCGCCTACGCGCGCCGCCGGTTCGGGACCGAGGCCGCGTCCGCTCTCGCGCCGCTGCACTACGCCCTCGCCGGCGAGCGCCTCGGCTTCCGTCCCAACGGTTTCTTCGATCCTGGCTTCTATCGCGAGCGCATGGGCCTCGGCCGGCGGGCGGCTGGCCTCCTCGATCATTACCTCGCGAGGCCCGACGCGCCCGCGCCTTCGGCCGAGTTCGATCCCGCTTGGTATGCGGCGCAGAACCCGGATTGGCGCGCGACCCATCCGCATCCGTTCCTGCATTTCCTAGAGGTCGGGCTCGCCAGCGGACGCCGGCCGCGCGCCGATATCGACATGGCCTTCGTGCGCGACGTGATCCGCGGCCGGGGCCGGTCGGTCGAGGAGGCCGCGATGCGCGTCTTCGAACCCAAGCCGGGCGACGGCGAGATGAAGCCTCCCCTGAGCCGCGAGGAACTGAAGAGCCGGCAGGCGCGCTTTTACGCAGACTCTCGGTTGCGCATCGCGCAGGAGGCCGGCGCCGCCGGCCGCAAAAAGCTGGTCTACGTCCAGTGCGGCAAGGGTTTCGACGCGCCCTATCTCGACGCGCCGCGCGGCTACGACGTGCTGCTCAACTACTATCAGGAGGCGGACGCCAATCCGCGCGCCGACGCGGCCGTCTTTCAGGCCGGGACCAAGACGACCGCCATCCGCCGCCTGCTCGAGGCGCGCCCCGATTGTCTCTTGCGCTACGACGCGGTGCTGTTCCTCGACGACGACGTCGAGATGAGTGCAAACGACATCGACGCGCTGTTCGCCGCGACGGAAAAAGAACGGCTCGACATCGCCCAGCCCGCGCTGACGGCCGACTCCGATTCGGCTTGGCCGTTTCTCAAGCGCCCTCAGGCGCCGGGTTCGGTCTTCCGCGTCTCCACGGTCGAGATCATGGCGCCCCTGATGACGCGCCGCGCGCTCGAGGCCGCAGGCTCGGCGTTCTCCGAAACCGTGAGCGGCTGGGGAACCGACCTGCTGCTAGGCCCGGCGGTTCGCTCCGCGTTCGGGCCAGACCGCGTCGGAGTGATCGGATCGGTCGCCGTGCGGCACGCGCGCAAGGTCGACACCGCCGGCGGCGCCTATTACGCCTACCTCCGCCGCTACGGGATCGACCCCGCGCACGAGGCCAATCGCGTCGTCGTCGACTTCGGCGTCGAGCGCTATCTTCGTCTCCTCGCGCCGGACGAAGCCGGCCCGGCTTGCCGGCTGCGAAGCCTCGATCCGGAGCGCGCGACGCGTTGACTCGCCCATGGGTCCGGACGTTGCGCGACCTGGACGCTTGCAAAGCGCCGCGCCCTCGTCGATTGTCCGGGGCGCCGGCGCGCCGCCGGGAGTCGAGGGGCAACGCCATGAGTTGGTTGGGGAGCGTCCGGAACGCCGTGTTTGCGCTCGCGCTGTTTGGGCTCGGCGCGCCGCCGGTCGAGGCGGTGGAGTTCGTCAACGGCACGCGACCCGACGCGCAGATGAGCGACGGACTGCTGGCGCAGGCGCGCGTTGTGCGTCACGGCGGAGGGGCGCGCCGGCCCGGCGGGATGCACCGGCCGCCGGGCGGCGTGCATCATCTGCCCGTCCATCGGCCGGGAGGCGTGCATCGTCCGCCGGTCCACCGCCCGCCTGTCAACCGTCCTGGCTATCGCCCCGCGGGTCGGCCCAGTTATCGGCCTCCGGTCCACAGGCCCGGCTACCGTCCGCCCGTCAATCGGCGTCCGGTGGTGGTCGCGCCGCGCGCGGTCTGGGTCGGGCGTCCGGGCTGGTATCGCTGGTCGCCCGGCGGCGCCATCGCAGCCGGCGCGGCCCTCGGCTTCGTCACGGCGGTCGCTGCGACGTCCTGGGCGGGCGCCCCGCCGCAGCCGGGCCTGTGCTGGTACTACACCGATCCCAGCCGGCGTCAGGGCTTCTGGGACGCTTGTCCGTAACGCCGCGGCCTCACGCCAGCGGCGCCGGCTCATGCGAAGCGCGTTCTTGCCATCGCCGCGCTGGGCTGCTTTGAGAAACTCAGCCGCCAACACGAGGGAGGCCGGCGCGACCCAGCGCCGGCGCCGCGCATGAGAAGGCCAACGCCCGACGCCGAAGACGCGGCTCACGCGCACCGGCTCAACAATCTCTCTGCGCACGTCACCCTGGCGACTGCGTTCGTCCTGACCGGGGTGAAGCTCGGGGGGTGGCTCGTCACGGGCTCGATGGCTCTGATGGCCTCGGCCGTCGATTCGCTGGTCGACGCCGGCGCGAGCTTCGTCACGCTGGTCGGCGTCCGCTACGCCCAGAAGCCGCCCGATCCCGAGCATCGGTTCGGCCACGGCAAGGGCGAGGCGGTCGCCGCCTTCACCCAGGCGACCTTCCTCGCCGGCGCGGCGTTCGTCCTGGCGTTCCAGTCGGTCGAGCGGTTCGTCTTCCCGATTCCGCTCGACGCGCTCGAGGTCGGGGTCGTCCTGATCGCGGGGAGCCTCCTGGCCGCCTGCGGGCTGGTGGCGCTGCAAAGCTGGGTGGTGAGCCGGACCGGGTCGACCGCGATCGCCGCCGACCGGGCGCATTACCTGACCGACATCGCGCTGAACGCCGCCGTGCTCGCCGGGCTCGGCGTAACCCAGATCACCGGCTGGACGCGGGCCGACCCGGCGTTTGCGCTGGTCATTTCCGGCTACATGCTCTGGAACGCCTACGGCATCGCGCATGAGGCGCTGGAGCAATTGCTCGACCGCGAATTGCCGAGCGAGGAGCGGCGGCAGATCCAGGACGCCGTGCGCGGATGCGCGGGCGTGCGCGACATTCACGATCTGCGCACCCGGTTTTCCGGCGACAGGACCTTCGTCGAGTACCACCTGGAAGTGGACCCGGGGCTGACGGTCGACGTCGGCCACGCCATCGGCGACGCGACCGAGGTCGCGGTGCAGAAGCTGCTGCCGGGCACCGTCGAGGCCACCGCCCATGTCGAACCCTACGGAATCGCCGACGCGCGCCTCGACGACGCGATCGCTGGGAAGTCCTGAAAGGCCACGGAGCCGGTCATGAGCGGGAATGGGCATGCCCACGACGGCGATCACCAGCGCAGCCATGCCGGCGACGGCCACGATCACCCGCACGCGCACGCGCCCGCGCCCGCCGATTTCGGCCGGGCCTTCGCCATCGGCATCGCGCTCAACGTCGGGTTCGTCGCCATCGAAGCGGTCTACGGCGTGATCGCCGGCTCGGTCGCCCTGCTCTCGGACGCCGGCCACAACCTTGGCGACGTGCTTGGGCTCGCCGCCGCCTGGCTCGCGAGCGTGCTCGTCAAGCGCGCCCCCTCCGCCCGTTTCACCTACGGATTGCGCGGGTCGTCGATCCTGGCGGCGCTGTTCAACGCGGTCTTCCTGCTGCTGACGGTCGGGGCGATCTCATGGGAGGCGATCCTCCGTCTCGCCGATCCGGCGCCGGTCGCCGGCAAGACGGTCATGGTCGTCGCCGCGATCGGAATCCTCGTCAACGGCGTCACAGCGTGGCTGTTCGCCTCGGGACAGAAGGACGACATCAACCTGCGCGGCGCCTTTCTCCACATGGCCTCGGACGCGCTCGTCTCGGCGGGCGTGGTGCTCGCGGGGCTCGTCATCCTGCTGACAGGCTGGCTCTGGCTCGATCCGCTGACCAGCCTCGCGGTCAATCTGGCGATCGTCTGGGGAACCGCCGGATTGCTGCGCCAATCGCTCGGCATGTCGATGGCCGCCGTTCCGTCCGGCGTCGATGCTGCGACGGTCCGCGCGTTCCTTGCGGCGCGGCCCGGCGTCGCGGCCGTCCACGACCTGCACATCTGGTCGATGAGCACGACCGAGACCGCGCTGACGTGCCACCTCGTCTTGCCGGGCGGCCATCCGGGCGACCCGTTTCTCCATGATCTTTCGGCCGAGCTCGCCGCGCGCTTCCGCATCGGTCATTCGACCGTCCAGATCGAGACCGATCCCGACCTCGCCTGCGCGCTCGCGCCGGACGACGTCGTCTGACGCCCGCGCCGCCGATGCCGACGCTTGCGTCCATGACTTCGGAGCCGCCGGCGCTCGAGGCCGCCTTCTTCCGCCGCAGCGTGGTCGAGGTCGCGCGCGAGCTCATCGGGGTGCGGCTGACCGTCGGGAAGGTCGGCGGGATCATCGTCGAGGTCGAGGCCTACGATCGCGCCGATCCCGCCTCGCACGCCTTCCGGGGACCTACCGCCGGCAACGCCTCGATGTTCGGGCCGCCTGGGCGCGCCTACGTCTATCGCAGCTACGGCGTCCACTGGTGCCTCAATCTGGTCTGCGGTCCCGAACCCGGCGCGGCGGCGCTGATCCGGGCGCTGGAGCCGACCGACGGGATCGAGATCATGGCGGCGCGACGGGGAACGACGGACCTGCGCAAGCTCTGCGCCGGCCCGGGCCGCCTCTGTCAGGCGCTCGCGATCACCCGCGCGGAGCATGACGGCCTTCCGCTCGACCGGCCGCCGTTCGCGCTGAGCGGCGCTGGGCGCGGCGCGGTCGTCGCCACGGGTCCGCGCATCGGCATCTCCAAAGGCGTCGAGACGCCGTGGCGCTTCGGACTCGCGCGGTCGCCCTTTCTCAGCCGCCCGTTCTGAGGAGGACGCGAGATGACGACCGAGCCGAGCCGAGCCCCTCCCGTCTCCGACGGCGTCGTCCTCGGCGTCGTGGCGGCTTACGCCGCCGCCTTCGTCGCGTTCGGCCTCGTCGTCCAGTCGCCCGCGGAGGCCTTTCGCGGCCTCGGCGCGATCCTGACCACCCGCGACGCCCTGCTCACGGATTATTTCGGTGTCGGCGGGATCGGGGGCGGATGCGTCAGCGCCGGCCTGCTCACGCTCGCGGCGGTTCTCGTCTACTGGCGCGCGGGGACGCAGATGACGGGCGCCGCCGTCGCCTGCCTCTTCCTGGTGCTGGGCTTCGGCCTGTTCGGCAAGAACCTGCTCAACGTCTGGCCGATCGTCGCGGGCGTCGCCCTCTTCGCCCGGTTCCGGGGCGAGGCCTTCCGCGCGCATCTCAACACCGCTTTTTTCGGCGCTGCGCTGGCGCCGATCTTCTCCGAAATCCTGTTTTCGACCACCCTGGCGCCGGCGACCGGCCTGCCGCTCGCGCTCGCGACGGGGCTTGCGGTCGGCTTCATCCTCCCGCCCGCGGCGGCGCATCTCTTCCGTACGCATGGGGGCTACAGCCTTTACAACATGGGCTTCACCGCAGGCGTGGTCGGGACGCTGGTCGTGGCGATGTACAAGGCGTTCAGCTATGTGCCCGACCCGGTCTTCATCTGGACGAAGGGCTCGAACGGCCTCCTGTCCGCGTTTCTCGGCCTCGTCTTCGCCTCGATGGTCGCGCTCGGCTGGGGCTTCGACCGCGGCGTCCCCAGGCGCCTCGCGATCATCCTGAAGGCGCCCGGCCGGTCTCCGACCGATTTCATCGCGCTCGCCGGCTTCGGCGCCACGCTCGCGAACATGGGGCTCGCCGGAGCGGTCGGCGTGGCTTATGTGCTCGCAACCGGGGGTGATCTCAACGGCCCGTCCATCGGCGCCATCCTGACGATCGTCGGCTTCGCCGCCTTCGGCAAGCATCCGCGCAACGTCGCGCCGATCATGATCGGGGTTTTCCTCGGCGCGCTGTCGCGTTCGGCGAGTCCGGCCGATCCGTCGCTGACGCTCGCGGCGCTGTTCGGGACGTCGCTCGCGCCGATCGCCGGCCGCTTCGGATTCGGCTGGGGAATCGCGGCCGGCTTCATCCACGCCTCGGCCGCGTTGACGGTCGGCCCGCTGCACGCCGGGCTCAATCTCTACAACAACGGCTTTGCGGCCGGCATCGTCGCCGCCGTTCTCGTTCCGGTGATCCTGGCGCTGCGGGCCGGCCTCGGCTATCGCGACGTCGAGGCCGCCGAATGACCGTCGCCGCTCACGAGGTCTTCGACGCCGGCCGAGGCCGCTCGCCGGGCAGCAGGAACATCCACGAGACCAGGATGAACGGCGCCGTCAGCGCGGGGATCGCGAACGGGCGCAGGGCGACGTCGAGCGCCGCCTGGGCGACGACTGTGAAAACAACCCCGAGCGCCGCGTAAGCGGTCGCATGGAGGCCCGGCCGGCGGAAAGCCGCGCCGAGCGCGACGGCCGTCAGCACCGGGCTGAAGCCGAGCAGGCCCTGGGTCACGAGGTCGCTTTCGGCGCCGAACCCGTGCGCGACCGCGACCGCGAGGACCGCGCCGCCGAGCGCAAATAGCGCCGCCGGAATCGAGCTGACGGCGAGCCCCGCGAGCAGCAGCAGGGCCGACACGACGCTCGCCTTGAGAAACACCTGGGCGATCGACAGGAACACCGCTTCGAGGAACGTCCCCGGCCCGGCCGCCAGCGTCGCTGCCGGCTCGAACGGCGCGACGAAGCCCGCGGCCGGGAGCCCCGCGCCGGAGAGGCCGGCAAAGCCGTAGGTCGCAAGCAGCAGGATCCACGTCACCGCGACGAACGGGAAGGTGAGCGCAGGCGCGCCGAGCGGCTTCAGCGCGCCCGCCGTCCCGAGCGTGGCGACGGTCGAGACCGCGGCGCCGAGCGCCACATAGACCCAGAGCGCCGGCCCCGGCGCCAGAAAGGTCGCGAGCGCGAGCCCGACCAGGACGCCGTTGTAACCGTAGAGGCCCGCTTTCAGGGCGCCCTCGTCCGCGCGCAGCCAGATCGCGGTCCACGTCGCCGCGACGACGCCGAGGAGGCCGGCGATGAGCACGGGCGCGTCGCCCGCCGCGATCGCGCCCCATGCGATCGCCGCGAGGAAGACGAGGCCGGTCAGCGGATTGTCCTGGAACATCACCTGCCCGACGCCGCGCAGGTTGACGTCGACAAAGCGCAGGGCCGGCGCTTTCGCGCAGAGCCCTTCCCATCGCGAAAGCAGCCCTTGCACGGCGTTCCTCTCCCCTCGAGCGGATCCGGCGCCCCGCTTTGGGCGCTCGCTCCGGCCCCTACGATAGGGCTGCGCCCTGCCATCCGGCAAGCCGCCGGACTCGTGTTCGGGTTCGCGCGCCGGCCAAGACAAGAAAGCCGCCCGAAGGCGGCTTTCCGTATGCTTTGCTCGGAGGCGTCCGCCTTCACTCCGCCGCGGCAGGCCGGGACCGCTCGCGTCGTTGCGCCGGCCCTTCGCTCGCGGGGGCCGCGAGCGGCAGCGCCGCGGGCTGCTCCGACTCCTCGGCCTTCTGCGCCAGGATCAGCGTGTCGCGCATCGAGGCGATGGAGCGGATCTTGGACATCGCCGCTCCCGTCCCGGCCGGGATCAGCCGGCCGACGATGACGTTCTCCTTCAGGCCCTCGAGCGTGTCGACCTTGCCGTTGACCGCCGCCTCGGTGAGGACGCGGGTGGTCTCCTGGAAGGACGCGGCCGAGATGAAGGAGCGCGTCTGGAGGCTCGCCTTGGTGATGCCGAGCAGCACGGGAATGCCGGTCGCGGGCTTCTTGCCCTCCCCGAGCGCCGCCTCGTTGGCGGCGTCGAGATCGAGCTTGTCGACCTGCTCGTCCTTCAGGAAGTCGGTGTCGCCCGGATCGACGATGTCGACCTTCTGCAGCATCTGCCGCACGATCACCTCGATGTGCTTGTCGTTGATGCTGACGCCCTGGAGGCGATAGACCTCCTGGATCTCGTTGACGAGGTAGGCCGCCAGCTCCTCGACGCCCTTGATGGCGAGAATGTCGTGCGGAGCAGGGTTGCCGTCGACGATGAACTCGCCCTTCTCGATCACGTCGCCGTCCTGCAGATGGATGTGCTTGGACTTCGGGATCAGGTACTCGACCGGCTCGGCGCCCTCCTCGCTCGGCTCGATGCTCAGGCGCTGCTTGTTCTTGAAGTCGCGCCCGAACCGCACCGTGCCCGAAATCTCGGCGATGATCGCGTGGTCCTTCGGCCGGCGCGCCTCGAACAGCTCCGCCACCCGCGGCAGACCGCCGGTGATGTCGCGGGTCTTGGCGCTGTTGATCGAGATGCGCGCGATCACGTCGCCCGCGCGCACGCTCGCGCCCGGCTCGAACGAGATGATCGATTCGACCGGAAGGGCGTAGCGCGCGTCGCCGCCGCGCGGCAGCTTGAGAATCTTGCCGTCCGCGCCCTTGATCACCATCGCGGGCTTGAGGCCGGCCGTGCGCTGCGAGGACCGCCAGTCGGTGACGATGCGCTTGGCGATACCGGTCGCCTCGTCGACCTGCTCCGACATCGACACGTTGTCGACCAGATCCTCGAAGCCGACCACGCCGTCGATCTCGGTGAGGATCGGGCGGGTGAACGGGTCCCATTCGGCGATCCGCTGGCCACGCTTGATCTTGTCGCCCTCGTCGACCTTGAGGCGGGCGCCGTATTGCACGCGGTGCACCGCGCGCTCGGTCCCGGATTTGTCGACGATCACGACCGCGACGTTGCGCGCCATCGCCATCAGGTCGCCGTTCGCGTTGCGGGCGAGGTTGCGGTTGCGGAACCTCACCTCGCCGTCGAAATTCGACTCGATGAACGACTGGTCGGCGAGCTGCGCCGCGCCGCCGATGTGGAACGTGCGCATGGTGAGCTGGGTGCCCGGCTCGCCGATCGACTGCGCCGCGATGACGCCGACCGCCTCGCCGAGGTTGACCGGCGTGCCGCGCGCGAGGTCGCGTCCGTAGCAGAACCCGCAGACGCCGTTCTTGGCCTCGCAGGTCAGCACCGAGCGGATCTTCACCTCCTGGATGCCCGCGGCGGTGAGCGCGGGCATGTGCTCTTCGACGATCATCTGGCCCGCCTCGACAATGGCGTTGCCGTCGAGGTCGCGCAGCGTCTCGGCCGCGGTGCGGCCGAGGATGCGGCTGGCGAGCGAGGCCACCACCGTGCCGGCGTCGATGATCGCGCGCATGCTGATGCCGCGCTGCGAGCCGCAGTCGAACATCGTGATGATCGAGTCCTGAGCCACGTCGACCAAGCGCCGCGTCAGGTAGCCCGAGTTCGCCGTCTTGAGCGCGGTGTCGGCGAGGCCCTTGCGGGCGCCGTGGGTCGAGTTGAAGTACTCGAGAACCGACAGGCCTTCCTTGAAGTTCGACTTGATCGGGCTCTCGATGATCTCGCCCGACGGCTTGGCCATCAGGCCGCGCATCGCCGCGAGCTGGCGCATCTGGGTGGGCGAGCCGCGCGCGCCCGAGTGCGACATCATGTAGATCGAGTTCATCGGCCGGTCGCGACCCGAGTCGTCCTTGCGGACCGCGGAAATGCCCGCCATCATCTCCTCGGCGAGCTTATCCGAGCACTTCGCCCAAGCGTCGACGACTTTGTTGTACTTCTCGCCCTGGGTGATGAGGCCGTCGTTGTACTGCTGCTCGTACTCCTTGGCGAGCGCCTCGGTCTCGGCGATGCGCTGCGGCTTGGTGTCCGGCACGACCATGTCATCCTTGCCGAACGAGATGCCGGCCTTGAAAGCCTCGCGGAAGCCGAGCGCCATGATCCGGTCGCAGAAGATGACCGTCTCCTTCTGACCGCAGTTGCGGTAGACGATGTCGATCATGTTCGAGATTTCCTTCTTCGTCATCAGCTTGTTGACGACGTCGAAGGGGATCTTGACGTGGTTGGGCAGGAGCTGGCCGAGGATCAGGCGCCCCGGCGTCGTGTCGAAGATCTTGGCCACCCGCTCGCCGTTCTCGTTCCAGGTCCAGGCGCGACCCTTCACCTTGGTGTGCAGCGTGACCGCCTTGGCGGCGATCGCATGCTCGATCTCACCCATGTTGGCGTAGAAGCCGCGCACCGGGCGCTTCGTCTCCGGGTCCTCCTCGTACTGGCCCGGCTCGCCGTCGCGCATCAACGAGACGTAGTAGAGGCCGAGCACGATGTCCTGGCTCGGCACGATGATCGGCAGGCCGTTGGCGGGGTGCAGGATGTTGTTGGTCGACATCATCAGCACGCGGGCCTCGAGCTGCGCCTCGAGCGACAGCGGCACGTGAACGGCCATCTGGTCGCCGTCGAAGTCGGCGTTGAACGCCGAGCAGACGAGCGGATGGAGCTGGATCGCCTTGCCCTCGATCAGCACCGGCTCGAACGCCTGAATGCCGAGACGGTGGAGCGTCGGGGCGCGGTTCAGCATCACCGGGTGCTCGCGGATCACCTCGTCGAGAATGTCCCAGACCTCCGGCTTCTCCTTCTCGACCAGCTTCTTGGCCTGCTTGACGGTCGCCGACAGGCCCTTGGCGTCGAGGCGCGAGTAGATGAACGGCTTGAACAGCTCGAGCGCCATCTTCTTGGGCAGGCCGCACTGGTGCAGCTTGAGCTCGGGACCGACGACGATGACCGAACGGCCGGAATAGTCGACGCGCTTGCCGAGCAGGTTCTGCCGGAACCGGCCCTGCTTGCCCTTGAGCATGTCGGCGAGCGACTTCAGCGGGCGCTTGTTGGCGCCGGTGATGACGCGGCCGCGACGGCCATTGTCAAACAGGGCGTCGACCGCTTCTTGCAGCATCCGCTTTTCGTTGCGGATGATGATGTCCGGGGCGCGAAGC
>CAIZGR010000705.1 GCA_903932535.1 uncultured Hyphomicrobiales bacterium
AATCTATCGGAAGTCACGATCAACACGAACGGGAACGATACCACGGTGGAGTTCACCAACGCCGGGGGTCACGACGTTACGCAAACGCTGCACAACATCACGGAAATCGTGTTCAAGGATGGATCGCATACGATTGGCTGATCCGAGGGCGTCGATTACGCAATGACGACGGGGGCCCGTGCCCCCGTCGCGATATGTGTTCGGTGAGAGGCTTGCGGGCTTCGGGCCGACGGGGTCGGCCTCGAACGGTCCTGCGAGGGGGCCCGACGCATGTTCAAGACATCAAAGGGACGCTCGATTCGAGCGGAACGAGGCCTTACGCCGAGACCGATGCCGATGGTCCGTGGCGTCGTCGGCGTCCCGTCATGGCGGCGCTTCGCCCCTCGAGGATCGAGCAGCCCGTGAGCCGGCTCGGCGTTGCGATAGCTGGCGTTTGCGCACGCCTTCGCAGCGTCGCCGAGATTCGGCTCGCCCTGCGCCGCGTGCGCGACCGTCGTCGGCCAGACCGCTCCGAGTTGGGCGCTCGAGATCGGGCGCGGTCGCCGACCGCGGCGACGCACCCTCACGCCGTCTTTGCGAACAGCTCCCGTCCGATCAGCATGCGGCGGATTTCGCTCGTGCCGGCGCCGATCTCGTAGAGCTTCGCGTCGCGCAGCAGGCGCCCCAGCGGATAATCGTTGGTGTAGCCGTTGCCTCCCAGAATCTGGATCGCGTCGAGGGCGACCTGGGTCGCGCGCTCGGCAGCGTAGAGGATGGCGCCCGCGGCGTCCTCGCGGGTCGTCAAGCCGCGGTCGCAAGCCTTGGCCACCGCGTAGACATAGGAGCGCGAGGCGTTGAGCGTCACGTACATGTCGGCGAGCTTGCCTTGGACGAGCTGGAAAGTCCCGATCGGCTGGCCGAACTGCTTGCGCTCGTGGACGTAGGGCAGCGCGACGTCCAGGGCTGCGGCCATGAGCCCGAGCGGACCGGCCGAGAGCACCACGCGCTCGTAGTCGAGCCCGCTCATCAGCACGTTGACGCCCTTGCCGACGAGGCCGAGCACGTTCTCCTCGGGAACCTCGCAGTCGGAGAATGCGAGCTCCGAGGTGTCGGAGCCGCGCATGCCGAGCTTGTCGAGCTTCTGCCCGCTGGAGAAGCCCGGAAAGCCGCGCTCGACCAGGAAGGCGGTGATGCCGCGCGCGCCCGCGGCCGGGTCGGTCTTGGCGTAGACGATCAGCGTGTCGGCGACCGGGCCGTTGGTTATCCACATTTTAGCGCCGTTCAGAACCCAGCGGTCGCCCTTCTTCTCGGCGCGGGTGGTCATGGAGACCACGTCCGAGCCGGCGTTCGGCTCCGACATGGCGAGGCCCCCAATATGCTCGCCGGCGACGAGCCTGGGCAGGTAGCGCGCCTTCTGCGCCGCGCTGCCGTTGCGCACGAGCTGGTTGACGCAGAGGTTCGAATGCGCGCCGTAAGAGAGGCCGACCGAGCCGGACGCGCGCGAGACCTCTTCCATCGCCACGCAATGCTCGAGATAGCCGAGCCCCAGGCCGCCATACTCTTCCGGCGCGGTGATCCCGTGCAGCCCGAGCGCCCCCATCTTGGGCCACAGGTCGCGGGGAAAGAGGTTGTCGCGGTCGATCGCGGTCGCGCGCGGGGCGATCTCCTTTTCCGAGAAACGCCGCGCGCTGTCGCGGATCATGTCGGCGCTCTCGCCGAGGTCGAAGTCGAACGGTCTTGCAGCGTTGGGGATCATGGGGCTCGGACGTCTTTGTGGAGTTTGGGTCGCGGGGGAGATTGAGCGGGAACGGGCGGGAAGTCCAGAGAGACGAGCGATTCCTTAGGCGCGGCAAATCGAACGGCCCGTCCAGCAATTCGAGATGCTCGTATCGCATATCGCGTTGCGACGTGGCACTGGTCGGAGCTTCTTTCTTCCCGACGCGTCAAGCGTCTGAGCTTGCGCGCATTTCCGCTTTCGAGTGCACAGAAATGTAGCCATGTAAATGCGATATTTCAGTCGATTAGGCGTGGCTTTCATGCTATCCGTCGGCCATGTACATCGAAACCGTCCCCAATCGCTCCTCCCCGCCCGCCATCCTGCTGCGCGAGAGCTATCGGGACGGCGGCAGGGTGAGGAAGCGCACGCTGCTCAACCT
>CAIZGR010000706.1 GCA_903932535.1 uncultured Hyphomicrobiales bacterium
AGGTCGGCGGCGATCTCGCTGTCGGCCGGGATCTCGATCATGTCGTCCTCGAAGGCGCTCTTCAGCGGCTCGGCGTTCTCGCGATACCAGGGAATGTTGAGCATCGTCGCTTCCGCCCTGAGCGCCCCGAATTTTTGCTGCGCCGCCTCGGCCATACTGAACCCGAGGCCGGTCGCGTCGTGCTTCGAGGCGCCGTAGCGCGGCAGGCGCGAGAGGATGTAGTCCTGCACCTGGCGCTGCGAGTCGAACGGAATGCGGCGCATCTCGACCACGAACGGCGTGAGGCGCTTCAAGGTCCGCCCGATCGCCAGCGGCCAGAGCACGGTCAGATCGCTGACGCGGCCATAGTCGGCGCCGAGATAATGCCAGAGGTGCGGATCGCAGAGCCTGAGAAGCGGCAGCAGCTCGCGCTCGCACCAGCCGGCGATGTCGGCCTCGCGAAGATGCGCCGGCCAGAAGGTGAACTCGGCCGGCCGGGTCAGGCGCAGCACGGGAATGTCGCGCTTCGCCCGCTTCTCGATCAGCGGGGCCGAGAGCCACTGGCCCGTGCCTTCGGAGGGAATGCAGAAGAGCTCCTCGTCGGCCGCGTCGCCGTATTGCCGGACGATGTCGGCGCGCCAGGCCGCCTCCGCTTCGACCGTCCAGGTCTGGCCGGTCCTGAGGCACACCCGGCGGAAGAGGCCGTCGCGGAGCGCGTCGTCGAAGTCGAACCGGGCGTAGCCGTAGCCGCGCGCCCCGGAGCGCGCCTCCTTGACGAGGGTGTTGTAGTAATTGTCCTCGCCGTTGTGCGTGCTGATGACCAGCACCTTGCCGCCCCAGATCAGGAGCGCCAGCGCCGCCTTCATCAGCTCTTTCAGGTCGTCGTGGAACGCCGCCTCGTCGATGATGACGAAACCCTGCCGGCCGCGGAGCGAGCGGGGGCGCGAGGCGAGCGCGACAATCTCGAAGCCGGAGGCGAAGCGGACGCGGAACGCGCTGATCGCCTTCCTGTCGTCGCCGTCCTCGAACAGGAACGCGTCGATCCCGGCCCCGACCAGCGCCTCGCCGAAGGCGCGCGCCCACATGGCGGCGCAGTCGATGAACTCGCGCGCCATGTCGAGGTTGTAGCCGATGTAGAGCGAGTCCATGCCCCCGGCGTCGCGCGCCGAGGCCGAGGTCAGCACCGCCTGCGCCCCGACGCCCCAGGTCGCGCCGGTGCGGCGCGACTTCTCGACGATGGTGACGGCGAAGACCGAGACCGCCGCGAGCAGCTTCTGCTGGTAGGACAGCAGCACCGCGTCCAGGGAATCCCCGGCGTCGACGCCGGCGGCGAGCGACTCGAGCCGCAGCGCCCGCCATTCCTCTTCGGTGACCGCCCGGGCCGAGGCGACGTCTTTTGCGGAGGGGAGGGCGCTCACGGGATGTCCGTCAGGTCGTCGGGCTTCGGCAGCAGGCAGTCGGGGGCAGGGGCTCTTCTTTCCCTGCACTCGGCGACGCCGGCAAGCTTGAGTTCCCCGTAGTGGACCCGCCTTGGGTCGCCGGACGCGACGTCGAGGCGAGCACAGTGCTCGACCGGGCCGAATTTGTCGGTCAGCGTCGCCCCGGCGGCGATCGCCTTCGCCTTCATCCCGAGACTGATGTCGAAGTGTACCCAACTCGCCTTCGGCGGTTTCTGAAGCCACTTCCTGGCGACGCCGATCCCGTCAGCCATCGTCAGTAGTTCGTCGAGCGAGTCCGCCCACATGTGGCACATGATCATGCGCCCGAACGGGTTCCGGACGTCGTCGACGTAGACAGCCATCACGCCCCCCGCTGGATGACGCCGAGCGTCTCCATCATCTTCGCCCGCACCTCGGCCGTGATCCCCTTCGACTTCGCCACCGACTCGACCGCCGCGCCGACCTGCTTTTGCGCTCGCTCGAACGCCCGCCGCTTCGCTTCGGAGCTGATCGTCTGGCCCTCGACGGCGTGCTTGAACGCCCTCGCGAGCTCCATCGCGCCCTTCGCGCCGATCGCGTCGGCCGAATCGTCGAGCGCCTCGGCGATCACGGTCTTGATCAGCTCGCCGAGCACGACGTTGCCCTCGTCGATCCTTTCCGGGGTGAACTGCGGCGCGATCCCCTCGAACAGGGCGCGCCGCTCGGAGAGCCGGGCCGCCGCGCTCGCCACCCGCATCGCCTTGCGGTTGAACGCGGACTTCGAGATCGGGTCGACGCCCTTGACCGCCAGGCGATCGTTCAGCTCGAACAAGATGTCGGCCTGGGTCCGCTGGCGCTTGTTCAGTTCCCCCATCGCCCAAAAAATGTCGTCCTGCGCCTCGTCGGGCGCGAGGTCGAGCGACGAGAGGCGCCCGCGCCCGGGCCGTTCCGCGCTGGCCATGTCAGGCTCCCGGCGACGGCCGCTTGACGCCGTCGAGCACGACGCGCCGCTCGACGTGGTCGAGCCCGCAGCCGGTCAGCGTGGCGATGAGGACCGTCCCGGCCTCGGTGATCGCCACGGCGTCGATCTCGGCCAGGGCGCGCAGCTGCTTGTGCACCCAGTCGCGCGACCGGTTGATCGCCCACGACTCGGCGAGCGCATCGCGGATCAGCGACGAGTTGAGGCGCAGGTCCGGCTGCTCGGAGAGCATCCTGAGGATCACGAGCCGGGCCTCGTGCTCGACGATCGCGGTGAAGCTCATTTCTTGTTCTCCAGGAGCCAGTCCTGCAACCGCTCGGTCACCTGCGCGACCGGCTTCAGCCGCTCGCCGATCACGGCGAGCGCGCCCTCGATCTTGGCCACGTCGACCCGCAGTTCGTGCACCATGTCGGCGCGCGGGGTCTGCTCGAGCAGCGCCTCGATCTTGGCGAGGCGGCGCTCCTCCTCCGCCTGTTCCCGGCGCAGCTCGGCGATGTCGGAGGCGTTGCGGGCGGTCAGCTTCGCCCAGATCGCCACGATCAGCGCGACGAGCGAGCAGCCCGAATTGACCATCACCGCGATCTCCCCCGGGGTCACGGGCCTCTCCTCAGATCGACGAGATACGGGATCAGCGCCGCGGCGACATGCGCCGCCTCGTCGATCGCGACCGATTCCGGGATCAGCCTCGCCGCCTCCTCGAGGACCGCCGGCGTCAGCCGACCGCCGGCGCCGAGACCGGCCCCTTTGGTCGCGATCGCCTGGCGCGCCGCGAAGGCGATCTTCTCCAGGCCAATGAGCCCGTCGGTCGCCCGGCCCGCGGGCAGGGCGGGGGCCTCGGCCAGCGGCAAACGGCGGCGCAATTCGGCGGATGAGGGCTGCGCCACCGGGTGCGCCGCGAGCCCGCGCGCCACCAGGTCCCAGAGGAAGGCCATGGGCCGCTACTTCCCGGCCGCGGCGGCGACGCCGGCGACGATCGCCGGGCAGGCGTCGTCGACGACGGCCTGCGTCTTCTCGGCGCTGGTCCGGGCGCCGCCCGAGGTCACCGTCACGGCGATGTCGGCCCCGGCCTCGGCGCCGGCGCAGGACGCCGCCGCGACCTGCGTCTCCTGGCAGGCCGAGAGCGTGAGCGCGAGCGCCCCGATCGCCGCGAGGATCGCGATCGCCGAGGCGGTCGGCCCCGCGCCCGCGGCGCTCTTCGGCAGGATCGAGGTCACCTGCGCGGACGCCACGAACCGGAACACGATCGCCATCGTCGTGGCGGCGATCGACACGATGTTGAGAATCGCGGTCTGGGAGGCCGGGTCGTTCGCGAAGGTCAGCAGGTGCTGCCATCCGAAGACCGTGGCGACCTGGGCGAGCAGCGCGAGCAGCGCGGCCCAGAACGTTTTCGATTGAACGAGGGCAATCGTCTTGTCCATTTCAAGGCCCTTTCAAAGGCTGCTTACGTGAGCGTGTTCACGTCCTCTTCCCGCGCCCGCAGGTAGCGGTCGAAGGCGCGCTCGAGGCCGGGCTTGGCGCCGGAGAACTCGACCACCCGATCGAGGTTGCGCTTGAGGTCGATGACCGGATCGAAGCCGTGCGCGAGGAACATGTCCCAGCGGCTCTGGTAGCCGCGGTCCCCCTTGCGGCCGTGGAACGGGTGCTCGACCGTGCCGTGGACGAAGCCGAGCTTGCCGTTGACCTCGGCTGCGGCGCGGTCGCCCCAGGCCGTGACCGCGTTGCGGTAGGCCGGCGTCACGCCGTCCGGCAGCGACGCGTCGGCCCGGCCGACGATCCCGAGCGCCATGTGATGGTCGCCCGAGCCCATGCCGCCGTCCTCGAACAGGCCGCCCACGCGGGCGAGCGCGGCGCGCTGCCAGGCCCAGGCGTAGCCGGGATGGGGATAGGCGTAGGGGCCGCCGTCCGACGCCCAATATCGCGCGCGGTCGGCGACGACCGGTTGGCCGGCGTGCCAGGCGCTGGCGAAGCCGTGGTGGGTCTGGATGTGCTCGTCGTGCGGCCCGAGATCGTAGGCCGCGTCCCACGGCTGCACGACCGGATAGAGGTCGAGCGCCGCCAGCGTCTCGGTCGCCCAGCCCTTGCGGCGGAAGGTCACGTCGGCGTCGACGAAGGCGATTTTCGCCGCGTCGGGGGGCAGCCGGGTGCAGGCCAGGTTCAGGAGGTTCTCCTTGCTCCACGCCATGGTGGTGGCGCGCAGGGGAACGTGGGTCACGCGGCCGGAGGCGAGGCCGGCGAGATCGTGCCCGCGCGAGCCGTAGACGCATTCGGCGAGGGTGACGTGGACGTTCGGCTCGTCGAGCCAGTCCTCGATCGCCGCGCGGGCGAGCGCGATACGGGAGCGCCAGCGGAGCGGATTCGAGACGCAGGCGACGACGTGCAGGGTCTCCATCACTTCGCCCTCAGGGCGGCTGCGTAGGCCGCCGCCAGCGCCGTGCGGAACGCAATGTCGTGGCCGCCGGCCGGCAGGCCGTGGTCGGCGCGGAACCGGTCGATCGCCGCCTTCGTCGCCGGCCCGAGGTCGCCGTCGGCGCCGGCCGCCCCGCAGGCATAGCCGCAGGCGATCAGCTTCTGCTGCGAGTTGGCGACGACCGTGGAATCGGCCGCCTCGCCGTTCAGCGCCGCGATCGTCAGCGGCGTCAGGACGCCGTCGATGAAGAGCCCATAGGCCCCCTGAAAGTGCCCGAGCGCCGTCTCGGTCGCCCTGCCCTCGAGCCCGTCCACGACCAGCCCGGGCCTGGCGAAGCCGAGCGCGTTCAGCCGCGCCTGCGCCCAGGCGATCGAGCCGACCGGCTCGTCGCAGCGCACCGTTCCGGACGGCCTGAAGCCGGGCGGCGAGACCGGCGGGGCGACCGCCGCCGTGCGCGCCGGCGCCTCCGCCAGGTCGCCCCAATAGGCGTTGTGGACGCGCGCGACGAAGGCGGCCCACTGGTTCGGGTCCTCGGTGAGATCGTGGTGGCCGCCGCCCCAGGCGCCGAGTTTTGCGTGCTCGGTGAAGCCGGTCCAGTCGTTCGCGGCCGTCGCCTCCTGGCA
>CAIZGR010000707.1 GCA_903932535.1 uncultured Hyphomicrobiales bacterium
ACCGCCGGCCGGCTCGCGGAGTCCTTCGGGCTGTCAGCGGAAACGTGCGCCGCCTTCCTCGGCTTCCTGCGCGGCGCCGGCGCGCTTGCGAGCCCGGGCGAGACGGACGGCGCTTCCGGGCTCGCCTTGTGGGAAATCGAGGACGCCCTGTTCCACGTCCACAGCCGGCTCGGCCGGCGGGATCGCAGCTACGGCGCGACATTCCGGTTCCAGGACCGCATACCGCCGCCGCCTGCGGTCGCGCCCGTCGAGGGCCGCGTCATCCCGCTTTCGACGCCGGATCTCGCCGGACTCGGCGCCAACGATCCCCCGTTCACGAAGGTTCTCGAGGCCAGACGCTCGCAGCGGGCGTTCAGCCCGGAGCCCGTTCCTGTGGCGACGCTGTCAGAATTCCTCTATCGTTCGGCGCGCAACACGGGACTGTCGATGCAGGGAACGTTCGGCCGGATCACGCGACCCTATCCGGGCGCCGGCGGCTGTCATCCGCTCGAAGTCTACCTCGTTGCACACGCGTGCGAAGGCCTCGAGCGAGGGCTCTATCGCTATGACCCCGCAGGCCATGGGCTCGTCGCAATTGCGGCCGATCCCGCCCGCCTCGATCGCCTGCTTGGACAAGCCCGCGGCGCCGCCGGAATTGCCGCCGACCCGCCCGTGCTGATCGTGATCGCCGCCCGCTTCGCGCGCATGTTCTGGAAGTACGAAGGCGTCGGCTACGCCAACCTCCTCAAGGACGCGGGGGCGCTCTTGCAGACGATGTACCTCGTCGCGACCGCCATGGATCTCGCGCCCTGCGCGCTCGGCGGGGGCGACGCGGAAAATTTCGCCGCCGCGGCCGGCCTCGCCTATTGGGAGGAAACGTCGGTGGCCGAATTCATGCTCGGCCACACTTCCGGAGGCGCGCGATGAACGAGGCCCCGAGCGCCAGCCCCACGGCCGAGGAGGCGGCGTTCTTCCGCGCGAGCGGCTTCCTGACCTTGCCCGGCCTGATCCGGCCCGGCGAAATCGCGGAACTCGCCGAGGCTTTCGACGCCGCGGTGAGACAGGCGACCGGCCGCGGCCCGCGGGACGCCGGCGCCTTCGGCGGCGAGCTCCCCGCGCTCGTGACGGTCGTGTCCCCCGAGGCCAGGATTCCGTCGCTCGGCGCCTCGCGCCTCGCGAGCCAAGCGCGCCGGGTGATGGCGGTTCTGTTCGAAGTCCCGGAGGAACGGCTCCTGTGCGGCTGGCGCTGCTTTCTGAAACCTTCCGGCGGCGGCGAAACGCCGTGGCACCAGGACGCCGCCTACCGCCCCCCGCCCCACCGGGGCGGCACGATCTGGCTGCCGCTCGATCCGGCGACGCTCGAGAGCGGCTGCCTCGACTATCTGCCGGGCTCCCATCGGGGGCCGCTTCTCCCGCACGCGCTTCGCGGGCATCACTATGTCGCGGAGCCCTGCGACGGGGATGCGGCGGTGAGCTGTCCATTGAGCCTCGGCGACGCGTCCGTCCACACATGCCTGACGGTGCATCGCGCCGGCCCCAACCGCACCGCCCGCCCGAGGCGCGCCTTCGCCGTCGTCTGCCAGGTGGCGTGACGGCGCCCTTGTCGCCGGCGAACCGGCGCCCTGAAGCAAAAGCCCCGCCATTGCGCGCCGCTTCGCTTTGGGCCAAAGGGGTCGCATGCATCACGACCTCGTCCTCATCGTCGATTTCGGCTCCCAGGTGACGCAGCTCATCGCGCGCCGGGTGCGCGAGGCCGGCGTCTATTGCGAGATCCACCCGTACGGCAAGGCGGACGCGGCCTTCGAGCGGCTCAATCCCAAGGCGGTGATCTTCTCCGGCGGCCCGGCTTCGGTCCCGGAAGCCGGAAGCCCCCGCGCACCGGAATCGATCTTCGCCGCCGGCGTGCCGATCCTCGCCATCTGCTACGGCCAGCAGACGCTGTGCGCGCAGCTCGGCGGCCGGGTCGAGAGCGGGCACGCGGCCGAATTCGGCCGCGCGGACGTGGAGATCGTCGACGCCTGCGCCCTGTTCGACGGCGTCTGGGAGAAGGGGCGCCGCTATCCGGTGTGGATGAGCCACGGCGACCGGGTGACCCGGCTGCCCGAAGGGTTTCGCGTCTACGCCGTGTCGGAGAACGCCCCTTACGCGGTCGCGGCCGACGAGCGCCGCCGCTACTACACCACCATGTTCCACCCCGAGGTCGTCCACACCCCCGACGGGGCGAGGCTGATCGCGAACTTCCTGCACAAGGTCGCAGGGCTCGCAGGCGACTGGACCATGGCCGCCTTCCGCGAAGAGGAGATCCGGCGCATCCGGGCCCGGGTCGGCGCGGCGCGGGTCCTGTGCGGCCTCTCCGGCGGGGTCGATTCGGCGGTCGCGGCGGTGCTGATCCACGAGGCGATCGGCGACCAGCTCACTTGCGTCTTCGTCGACCACGGGCTCCTGCGCGAGGGCGAGGCGGAGGAGGTGGTTAACCTGTTCCGCGGCCATTTCAACATCCCGCTCGTCCATGTCGACGCCGCCGACACGTTCGTCGGCGCGCTCGCCGGGCTCGACGACCCGGAGGCCAAGCGCAAGACGATCGGCCGGCTGTTCATCGACGCCTTCGAGGCGGAGGCGCGCCGCATCGCGAGCGACGGCAAGGGGCCGGTCGAATTTCTGGCGCAAGGGACCCTCTACCCCGACGTGATCGAGAGCGTCTCCTTCACCGGCGGGCCTTCGGTCACCATCAAGAGCCACCACAATGTCGGGGGCCTGCCCGAGCGCATGCGCATGAAGCTCGTCGAGCCGCTGCGCGAGCTCTTCAAGGACGAGGTCCGGGCGTTGGGGCGCGAGCTGGGCCTGCCCGCGGCCTTCGTCGGCCGCCACCCGTTCCCCGGCCCCGGCCTCGCCATCCGCTGTCCGGGCGGGGTGACGCGGGAGAAGCTGGACATCCTTCGCAAGGCCGACGCGGTCTACCTCGA
Source organism: uncultured Hyphomicrobiales bacterium (assembly GCA_903932535.1). Classification (GTDB taxonomy): domain Bacteria; phylum Pseudomonadota; class Alphaproteobacteria; order Rhizobiales; family Beijerinckiaceae; genus Roseiarcus. Next base: position 2,943 of record CAIZGR010000707.1, read on the forward strand.
CGAGATCCGCAAGGCGGGGCTCTACGACAAGATCTGGCAGGCCTTCGCCGTGCTCCTGCCGGTGAGGACCGTCGGCGTCATGGGCGACGGGCGCACCTATGACAGCGTGGTGGCGCTGCGCGCGGTGACCTCGGTCGACGGCATGACCGCCGACTTCTACCCCTACGATATGAGCTTCCTCGCCAATACGGCGACCCGTATCGTCAACGAGGTCAAGGGGGTGAACCGGGTGGTCTACGACGTGACGAGCAAGCCGCCGGGAACGATCGAGTGGGAGTAGAGGGCGGGCGGCTCCGCCGGCGCTCCGTCAACGCGAGTCGCGAAGCGGCGATACAGTCGAGGAAGGGCGCGGTGAGTCGAACCCTTGGCGATCGCTCCATTTCCCTTCCCCGCTCATCAGTAGGGTCGAGGACTGGCGAGCCGGTTTCGGTCGAAGTTCCTGCCTGCCTTCCCTCGGGGCGGCTTTGCTGCCCGCCCCTCTCGCCGTCGAAACGGACGACGGTATCATGAAGGCTCTGACTCCTGTACCCCTCACTCCGGGCGACGGGTCTCTCCGCGTACCTCGCCTTGCCTTCCCGGAATTCCAACCCAAACCAAGCAATTCGCCCGATGGCCGCTTTGTCAGTCGCATCAGCGCCATCGGTTGCTTCCAGGCTTCGCCACGGTTGAACAGGCTCGCCACGAAATCACGCCGAAACGGGTTCGTTGCGCTACGGACCGCCAGCTCGCCTCCTGTTGCTCTCCGCCCCGCCTCGCGGCGACGCAGTTACGTTCAGCTTCTGATCTGCGATCGGCTCCCGCACGGACTTCCACCGTGCCGACAAGGCGTCCTCACGGACGCACGACGCCCGCTTTCGCGGGCATGACAGCGTGCGCCCCCGGCCCCCCCATGACCGCGCCGTCCTGGTTTTTTCGCCCCTCGGAGTCGAAACGAGCGGCGCAGGCCCCTTGCCCCTTGCGCGGCCGGGAGGATAGCCTATCGATCACTTGTGAACCTTCGAGGGAGGAAAACCGGTGACGTCCATCAACCCGGTCGCGGATTATTCGGTCGAAGGCGAGGTCGCGATCGTCACGATCAATTCCCCGCCGGTCAACGCGCTCTCGCAAGGTGTGCGCGAGGGCCTGAAGCTCGGCGTGGAGAAGGCGGAGGCCGATCCCGCGGTCGCGGCGACCGTTATCCTGTGCGCCGGCCGCACCTTCATCGCCGGGGCCGACATCACCGAGTTCGGCAAGCCGCACGCGGCGCCCTATCTCCCCGACGTGCTCGACGCGATCGAGAACGCAAAAAAGCCCGTCGTCGCCGCGATTCACGGTACGTCGCTCGGCGGCGGCTTCGAGGTCGCGCTGACCGCCCATTACCGGATCGCGGTCCCCTCGGCGCGATTCGGCCTGCCGGAGATCAAGCTCGGCCTCATCCCCGGCGCGGGCGGCACCCAGCGCCTGCCGCGCCTCGTCGGCCCCGAGCGGGCGCTCGACGTGATCCTCTCCGGAACGCCGTTCGGCGCGCGCGACGCGAAAGACTGGGGCGTGGTCGACGCGCTCGCCGAAGAGGGCAAGCTGCGCGAAGACGCGATCGCGTTCGCCCGGCGGCTCGTCGCCGACAAGGCGCCGCTGAACAAGGTCCGCGACCGCGACGAGAAGCTCGCGCCGGCGCGCGGCAAGCCGGAAATCTTCGAAGCGATCCGCAAGGCCAATGCGCGAAAGTTCCGCGGCTTCGAGGCGTGGGAGAAGGCGATCCTCTCGGTCAAGAACGCCGTCGAGCTGCCGTTCGACCAAGGAATCGCCGAGGAGCGCGCGATGTTCATGGCGCTGCTCGGCTCGACCCAGTCGAAGGCGCAGAGGCATCTGTTCTTCGCCGAGCGCGCCGCCGCCAAGATCGCCGACATCGGCGCGGAGACGCCGACGAAGCCGATCCATCGCGTCGGCGTCATCGGCGCAGGCACCATGGGCGGCGGCATCGCGATGAACTTCCTGTCCGCCGGCATTCCCGTCACCCTCGTCGAGACCTCGAAAGAAGCGCTCGACCGCGGCGTCGCGATCATCCGCCGCAACTACGAGAACACGGCCAAGAAGGGCCGGATGACCCTCGAGCAGGTCGTCGAGCGGATGGAGCGCCTCTCGCTGACGCTCGACTTCCGGGCGTTGGCCGAGGCCGACCTCGTCATCGAGGCCGTGTACGAGAACATGGACCTCAAGAAGCTGATCTTCGAGAAGCTCGACGGCGTCGCCAAGCCCGGCGCGATCCTCGCCTCCAACACCAGCTACCTCGACGTCGACGCCATCGCCGCGACGACGAAGCGGCCCGAGGACGTGCTCGGCATGCACTTCTTCTCGCCCGCCAACGTGATGCGGCTCCTCGAGATCGTGCGCGGCGCGAAGACCTCGAAATCCGTTCTCGCGACCGTGGCGGCGCTCGCGCCGAAAATCGGCAAGGTCGGCGTGACGGTCGGCGTCTGCCACGGCTTCGTCGGCAACCGGATGCTCGCCGAGCGCCAACGCGAGGCCGGCAAGCTGATCCTCGAGGGCGCGACGCCGTGGGCGGTCGACCGCGTCCTCGCCGATTTCGGACTGCCGATGGGGCCGTTCGCGATGAGCGACCTCGCCGGGCTCGACATCGGCTGGTCGGCCGAAACGTCGAAGGGCGCGACCATCCGCGACATCCTGTGCGAGGAGGGACGGCGCGGGCAGAAGACCGGCGCCGGCTTCTACGACTACGACGAGCAGCGGAACGCCAAGCCCTCCGCGCATGTCGAGGCGATCATCCGCGCCTTCGCCGCCGCCAAGGGCGTCGCGCAGCGCGAAATCTCCGACGCGGAGATCCTCGAGCGCTGCATCTATCCGTTGATCAACGAGGGCGCGAAGATTCTGGAGGAGGGCAAGGCGCAGCGCGCCTCCGACATCGACGTCGTTTGGGTCATGGGCTACGGCTGGCCTGTCTATCGCGGCGGCCCGATGTTCTACGCCGACACGGTGGGGCTGAAGACGGTGCTCGAACGCTTGAAGGATTTCCAGGCGACGTTCGGCGACGAGTTCAAGCCGGCGGCGCTGCTGGAGAAGCTCGCGGCCGAGGGCGGGACGTTTTCGAAGGCGTGAGCGGCGACATCCCCCTCGTCCGGCGTTTCGCGCCACCGCCTCCCGCAAGCGGGTGAAGGGTTTGGCGCTCCTTCGCCCGCATCGCGGAAGAGGGCCGGGCTGAGAGCAAGCGACACCCGACTTTGGAGTTCTTTCATGCGTGAAGCCGTCATCGTCTCCACCGCGCGCACGCCGATCGGCAAAGCCTATCGCGGCGCGTTCAACGACACCCAGGCCCAGGCGCTCGGCGGGCACGTGATCGCCGCGGCGCTCGCGCGCGCCCATGTCGAGGGGGCCGAGGTCGACGACGTCGTGATCGGGGCGGCGATGCAGCAAGGCTCGACCGGCTACAACATCGGCCGTCAGGCGGCGCTGCGCGCAGGGCTCCCGACCAGCGTCGCCGGCATGTCGGTCGATCGGCAATGCGCCTCGGGCCTGATGGCCATCGCCACCGCCGCCAAGGAGATCGTCCACGACGGCATGAGCGTCGCCGTCGGCGGCGGGCTCGAATCGATCTCGCTGGTGCAGAACGAGCATGCGAACCGTCTTCGCGCGCAGGACCCCTGGCTCGTCGCGCATCGCAACGACACGTACATGTCGATGCTCGAGACCGCCGAAATCGTCGCCGAGCGCTACGGGATTTCGCGCGAAGCGCAGGACGCCTTCGCCCTTCAGTCGCAGCAGCGCACCGCCGCGGCGCAGGCCGCCGGCCGGTTCGACGCCGAGATCGTCCCGATGGAGACGATGATGAAGGTGGCCGACAAGGCGACCGGCGCCGTCTCCGACAAGCCCGTCGCCCTGAAGCACGACGAGGGCAACCGGCCGGACACCACGCTCGCCGGCCTCGCCTCGCTGAAGCCCGTGTTCGCTGGCGGCCAAAAAGCCAAGGCGGGCGCGTTCGTCACCGCCGGCAACGCCTCGCAGCTCTCGGACGGCGCGAGCGCCTGCGTATTGATGGAGGCCAAGCTCGCCAGCCAGCGCAATCTCGCGCCGCTCGGGATCTATCGCGGCATTGCGGTCGCCGGCTGCGACCCGGACGAGATGGGCATCGGGCCGGTGTTCGCGATCCCGAAGCTGCTGAAGGCCCACGGCCTGAAGATCGACGACATCGGCCTCTGGGAGCTGAACGAGGCTTTCGCCGTGCAGGTGATCTATTGCCGCGACCGGCTCGGCATCGACAACGACCGTCTCAATGTGGACGGCGGTGCGATCGCGGTCGGCCACCCCTACGGCATGAGCGGCTCGCGCCTCGCCGGCCACGCGCTGATCGAGGGCAAGCGGCGCGGCGTCAAATACGTGGTGGTGACGATGTGCGTCGGCGGCGGCCAGGGCGCGGCCGGCCTGTTCGAGGTGGCGTGACAGAAGAACCCGTCATTGCGAGCGAAGCGAAGCAATCCAGGGGTCGTAGGGCGCCCCGCGGCCCCCTGGATCGCCACGTCGCTTCGCTCCTCGCGATGACGATCTGAGGAGCAGACCCCGTGACCGATCCGCAGCACATGGCGCCGCTGGCGGCCTTTCGTGGGCAAAAACCGCCGGCGCCGGCGTGGTTCGACCGTGCGCTGGCGCGCGAGCCCGAGCGCACCGTCGTCGAAGTCGAAGGGGCGAAGGTCGAAGTGCTCGCCTGGGGCGAGCGCGGCAAGCCGGGGCTCATGTTCCTGCACGGCGGCGCGGCTCACGCCGACTGGTGGAGCTTCATTGCGCCGTTTTTCGCCGACGAACGGCGCGTGGTCGCCTCGACCTTCACCGGCATGGGGCGATCGGACTGGCGCGCGCACTACGTGTTCGAGCAATTCGTGCGCGAGGCGCGGACGGCGGGCGAGGCGGGCGGCGCGTTCGACGCCGGGAAACCGGTCGTCGTCGGCCATTCGTTCGGTGGCCGGGTGACGATGGGGCTCGCGCGCGACTTCGGCGGCGACATCGCCGGCGGCGTGATGGTCGACCCGCCGTTCTTCGCCCCGCAGAATTTCCGCCCGCCCGCTCCGCCGCAGCCCTCGCGCCTCGCGCGCGTGAAACCTTCGCTTGCCGAGGTCGTCGCGCGCTTCCGCCTGATGCCGCCGCAGCCGTGCGAGCACCCCTTCATCCTGGACGCGATCGCGCGCCGCTCTGTGCGCGAGGCGGTGGACGAGCATGGCCGCCCGGGCTTTTCGCTGTGCTTCGATCCGCATTTCTGGGAGCGCCTGCCCCGGATCGACCCCGTGCCCATCCTTGCGGCGGCGCGGGCTCCGATGGCCCTGATCCGCGGCGCGAGGTCGAAGCTGTTCAAGGCCGACGACGCGGATTACCTCCTGAGCTTCCTGCCGCCCGGCGCCCCTCACGTCGTGATCCCCGAAGCCGAGCACCACGTGATGATCGATCAGCCGCTCGCCTTCATGGCCGCGCTGAGGGCGCTGCTGGCGACATGGCCGCGCAGGCGAGCGGCGCAAACCCCGCCCGCGCGCGATCAGGACGAGGTCATGGCTGGATTATCGACTTTTCCAGACGCGCCTTCGTGATGAGGAACGTATTCACCGCATGATGGGCGCCGGGGACGAGCTTTCCGTCAGAAAAAACGTAGGGATCATAATTTTCCGAGGCCAGGAAGCCGGCAAGACGGGGATCCTCCTCGAAGCCCTCGACCATCAGGATCGGCTGGTGCTTGCGCACAGTCTCCAGACCGCCCTCGATGACCGAATATTCGGTGCCCTGAACGTCGATCTTGATGAAGATCGGGTCGAGATTCAGGGTGTCGAGCGTCTCCACCGTGCACCGGCATTTCGCAATCTCGATCGCGTCCGGCTTGAAGAAATAGACGCGGTCCGCGTTGATCCACGACTTGGCCGACTCGATATCCAAGGACGCCAGCCCATCGTAGACGAAGCCTTTGTAGGAAGGAACATAGAGTTCCATCAGCCCAGGGTGGTCGGACAGACCGACGTTATGGACGTTGACCAGGGGGTCGGCTTGGTATCGCGCCGTCAATTTCTGGGCGAGACCAGGATTAGGCTCGAAGCTTTCGATTCTCGCCCGAGGGGCGAAGAGGCGGATGGATTCGATCGACTGCCCTTGGTTGGCCCCGACGTCGATGAAGCATCCCGGTTCACCTTTTTTGATCAGGGCGATAACTCCGAAATCCTTGTCGTGCGGCTTGCGCGAAAATTTCCGGTATCGATAATAAAATTCATCTTTTGCTTCTTTGAGAAACCATAATTCCGACTGCGCGGTGCGAATGGCTTTTTTGACGACCGACTTCATCATAGAGTTCCCTAGGCCTCGCCGATTGCATCGGACCCCGAGTAAGCCCTTCCTGCTGAAAGTCGCGAAGGTTCCACGGGAGCCCGCCTTGCACGGAACGGACCGAGCGATCAGGCCCGCTCCGATTCCCAGAGCCAATAGCAAGAAGCCACTACCAAGCTGAACAACCAGCCTGTCGGGCCTGACGTCCGCGCAATTTGCAACGGTTGGATATCATGAGTGGCGCCTCGCTGACCATGGCGAACCTCTTCTCACGGACGGAGCGAATCTCACTCGATCCGCACCGTCACCGCGTCCGACGCGCCTTTCGCGTCCACCACCGTCACCCGCGCGAAACCCGCGCCGTCGGGCTGCCAGGCGGACTGGCGGCGCAAGTTCGCCTCGCCGATCGGCGTCCCGTTGACGAACCAGGCGAAGGGCGGGACGCCGCCGAGGGCTTTGAGCGCAAGCGGCGCGCCGGGCGCGCCGTCCCCGACGCCGAGGTCGATCCGCGCCCCGTCGGGCGGGAAGGCGATCTTGAGCGCCGCGGCCTCGGTCGCGTCCATCGTCTCGGGCGCGTCCTTGCGCAGATGGCGAAGCGGCGGCGGCAGGTCCGCGGTGATCGCGGCGCTCAGCACGCCCTTGGGCGGCTTGATGATCTCGACGTCGCGCCCGAGGCGCGCGAAGGCGTCGAACAGGATCGGCGCGGCGGCCTGCCGGCCGATCAGCCCCGGCGTCGGGCCGTTGTCGGGCCGTCCGACCCAGACGGCGATCGTCGTCCCCCTGTCGAAGCCGACCGCCAGCGCGTCGCGAAAGCCGTAGGAGGTGCCGGTCTTGAAGGCGATCCGGCCGGAGAGCGCATTGGCCGGCGGCGGCGCCCCGCGCAGGATGTCGGCGACGTACCACGCCGCGACCGGATCGGTGACGCGGCGCGGGCCGATCACGGGGGGCGCGCCGTCGAGCCGCTCGATCAGCGCCGGCGCTTCGCCGCCGCGCGCAAAACCGGCGTAGAGTCGCGCGATGTCGGTCAGCGAAACGCCGAGGCCCCCGAGGCCGATGGCGAGGCCGATCGGCGTCTCCTTCGGCAGCTCGATCTCGGCGCCTGCGCCGTGCAAACGGGCGAGGAAGGTCGCGGGGCCGACCTCGGCCAAGAGTTCGACCGCCGGCAGGTTCAGCGACAGTTGCAGCGCCTTTCGCGCCGTCACCGTGCCCTGATAGCCGAGGTCGAAGTTCTCCGGCGCATAGGCGCCCCAGCGCGTGGGGCGATCGAACAGCACGGTTTCGGGATGGGCGAGCCCTTCCTCGAAGGCGAGCGCGTAGATGAAGGGCTTCAGCGCCGACCCGGGCGAGCGGGGCGCGCGCGACATGTCGATCGCGCCATCGCGGGACGAATCGTCGGGGTCGGCCGCGCCGATTCGGGCGCGGACCTCGCCGGACGAATTGTCGATGACGACGATCGCCGCCGACAGCTTCGGCCCGAGTTTTGCGACGCTCTCCCTCGCGAGCGCCTCGAGCTTCGCCTGCAGCCGCGCGTCGATCGCGAGCCGGATGACTTTCGCCTGGCGGTCGGCGGCGACGGCTTCTTCGGCGGCGTGCGCGGCAAGCTCGGGGAAGGCCTTTCGCGTTGCGGGAACCGGCTCGCGCTTCGCCGCCGCGGCCTCTTCTGCGGAAACGACGCCGCGCGCCGCGACCCGGTCGAGCACCCGGTCGCGCGCGGCCCGCGCGGCCTGCGGGAAACGATCCGGCCGGCGCGCCTCCGGCGACTGCGGCAGCGCGACCAGCAGCGCCGCCTCGGCGATCGTCAGCCGCAGAGGCTCCTTGCCGAACCAAGCGAGCGAGGCCGCGCGCACGCCTTCGAGATTGCCGCCGAACGGGGCGAGCCCGACATAGCGGTCGAGAACGCCGGCCTTGCCGACCGCGCGCTCGATCTGCTCGGCGCGCGCGATCTGGCGGAGCTTCGCCGGCAGGGTTCGCTCGGCGCGCGGCTCGATCAGGCGCGCGACCTGCATCGAAAGCGTCGAGCCGCCCGAGACGATGCGGCCGCGCATGAGCCACTGTCCTGCAGCGCGAACCAGCGCGCGGAGATCGACGCCGCTGTGCCGATAAAAGCGGCTGTCCTCGTAGGCGACGAGCATCGCGACATAGCGCGGATCGACGTCGTGCGTCGCCGCCGGCAGCCGCCACCGGCCGTCCGGCAGGGTGAACGGGCGCAAGAGCCGTCCGTCGCGATCGACGACCAGCGTCGAAGCCTCACGCGAGGCGGCGAAGTCGAGCGGGCCGAGGACAGCGGCCCAGCCGGTCCAGGCGAGGTCGGCGAGGACGAGGAGCAGGGCGGCGGAGAAGGCGAGGACCGCGAAGCGACGACGGCTGCGCGCTTTCGTCATCGCGCGCGCTCCGGGTTTATCAGGCCCGCGACGGCGAGCATCCAGGCGCTGCAGGGCGCCGGCGCTTCCGGCGGAAGCATCCACGCCTGAGAACCGGTTCCCCGCTTTCGCGGGGATGACATCGAGGGAGCTCCAAGCTTTCGCGGAGATGACGCCGGGTTGGAAGACCGCGCGTCCATCATCGCTCGCTTCCTCGCTCGCCCGCCTGAAAGGGGTCGAGAGGGCTTTCGTCTCCCCTTCCTCCGATCCTGTCGCACCCCGCGTACGGTTCGCCGGTCGGTGGTTTCGTCATCGGGAATGTCTCCGCTCGCTCCGCCTCGCTTGCCCAGCATCCGCCCCGAACATCGCGTTCTCGAGTCGCCTCGGCGCGTTCGATCGCGATCCGAAGTCCCTTCGGCTTCGCCGACCCCTCGCGCCCTCGCCGGCCGGCACGCCCGAATGCGTTCGTCTCCTGCGGGCGCCCTGTTCGCCTCGAGTTGCTTCCCACCCGCCTGGACGCGACGCGGATAGGCTCGGCGACACGGCGTGACCACCCGCCTCAGGGGCTTTCGACCTGCCAACAGAGCGCCCTCGCGGACATGCGAGGGGCGACCGCGCCGGCATTCAATTTATTTGAATGGAAGAGCAAATATTTTTCAGTTTATTTTACCTCACACAAGCCTTTATGACAATCTCCAGACGCCGACGCGTACGGCGCCGAGCGAAAGCGGGAGGCGCTCGTAGACCATGACGACGACAGCCAAAGACGACTTGGCGGCATATCTCGCCGCAAACGCCCCCCCAGACATCGGGCGCGTGCTTACCGCGCTGGCGGAAGCCTCCATCACGGTCGCCGATCGCATCCGCCTCGGCGCGCTCGCCGGCGCCATGCAGGCCGAGGTCGGTCCGTCCCACGACGGCATGCCGCAGACGGCGCTCGACGTTTTCGCCGATCAGGCCTTCGTGGCGCGCCTGAAGGGGGCGGGCGTGCGCGGCGTCGTGTCGGAAGAGCGCGACGAACCCGTCGCCCTTGACGCCGACGGGACCTTTCTGGTCGCGCTCGATCCGCTCGACGGCTCCTCCAGCATCGACGCCAACGTCACCATCGGCTCGGTGTTTTCCGTGCTCGACGCGCCGGCCGGCCCGCTCGAGACGAGCCATTTCCTTCAGCGCGGAACGGCGCAGCGCGCGGCCGGGCTCTTCGTCTACGGCCCGCAGGTGACTTTCGTGTTCACGTTCGGCCGAGGCGTCGCCGTCGCGACCCTGGACCCGGGCGCGGGGACCTACCGGATCACGACCCGTCGGCTGGAAATTTCCGCCGAGCCGAACGAATTCGCCATCAACGTCTCGAATTTCCGGCATTGGCCGGAACCGGTGCGCGCCTATGTCGAGGATTGCCTGGAGGGCGAAGAGGGACCGAGAGGCTGCAATTTCAACATGCGCTGGATCGGTTCGATGGTCGCCGAAGTCTACCGCGTTCTGGCGCGCGGCGGCGTCTACCTCTATCCGGAAGACTCCCGCGAAGGCTACGAAAACGGCCGGCTGCGCCTCCTCTATGAAGCCAACCCCGTCGCCTTCCTGGTCGAGCAGGCAGGCGGCGCCGCGATCGACGGCTGGAGCCGGATCCTCGACATCGCGCCGAAATCCATCCACGCCCGTACGCCGCTGATCTTCGGTTCCCAGGAAAAGGTCGAGCGCATCATGCTCTATTATACCGAGGGTAGCGCCTCTCAACGCGCGCCCCTTTTCGGCCGGCGCGGCCTTCTGCGTCGCTAAACCTCCAACCCGGACTCTCGAGAACATGTCGATCAAGCACCCGATCATCGCGATCACCGGCTCTTCCGGCGCAGGCACGTCGTCCGTCAAGAGGACCTTCGAGCAGATCTTCCGGCGCGAGAAGATCAATCCCGTCTACATCGAGGGCGACGCCTTCCATCGTTGGAACCGCCTCGAGATGCGCGAGCAAATGAAGGAAGCCGCCAAGAAGGGCGACAACCACTACAGCCACTTCGGCGAAGCCGCGAACCTCTTCAAGGAGCTCGAGGACTCGTTCCGCGCCTATTCCGAGACGGGCGGCGGCAAGACCCGCGTCTACGTGCACGACGATGTCGAAGCCGAGGTCCACGGGGTTCCGCCGGGGCATTTCACAAACTGGGGCGAATTCGAGCCGAACTCGGACCTCCTCTTCTACGAGGGGCTGCATGGCACGGTCGTGACCGAAACGGTCAACGTGGCGCAATACGTCGATCTCAAGATCGGCGTCGTGCCGGTGATCAACCTCGAATGGATCCAGAAGCTGCATCGCGACCGGGCCTCGCGCGGCTACACGACCGAGGCGGTCACCGACACCATCCTGCGCCGCATGCCCGACTACATGCACTACATCTGCCCGCAGTTCAGCCAGACGGACATCAACTTCCAGCGGGTGCCGACCGTCGACACCTCGAACCCGTTCATCGCCCGCTGGATCCCGACCCCGGACGAATCGATGGTCGTCATCCGCTTCCGCAACCCGCACGGCATCGACTTTCCCTATCTCCTGTCGATGATCCACAACAGCTTCATGAGCCGAGCCAACTCGATCGTCATTCCCGGCGGCAAGCTCGACATCGCCATGCAGCTCATCCTCACCCCGATGATCCTCAAGCTCGTAGAGCGCCGCCGCCGCGCGCTTCGGGCGTGAACGAAAAGAAAGGTCCCACTAGAATGAACGTCATGGCTCCGCGCCCCGCCGTCTCCCACGCCGAGATGGCCAACGCGATCCGCTTCCTCGCGGTCGACGCGGTCGAGAAGGCCAAATCCGGTCACCCGGGCATGCCGATGGGCATGGCCGACGTCGCGACCGTCCTTTTCACCAAATTCCTCAAGTTCGACCCGCAAGCGGCCCACTGGCCGGACCGCGACCGCTTCGTGCTTTCGGCCGGCCACGGCTCGATGCTGCTCTACGCGCTGCTCCATCTCACCGGTTACCCGGACATGACGATCGAGGAGATCAAGCGCTTTCGCCAGCTCGGCTCCAAGACCGCCGGCCATCCCGAATACGGGCACGCCCTCGGTATCGAAACCACGGCCGGTCCGCTGGGCCAGGGTCTCGCCACATCCGTCGGCATGGCGATCGCCGAAAAGGCGCTCGCGGCCCGCTATCCCGGCCTCGTCGACCACCACACCTTCGTGATCGCCGGCGACGGCTGCCTGATGGAAGGCGTGAGCCATGAGGCCATCGACCTCGCAGGCTGCCTGGGGCTCGCGAAGCTGATCGTGCTGTGGGACGACAACCAGATCACCATCGACGGCTCGACCGCGCTTTCGACCCACCTCGACCAGCGCGCGCGCTTCGCGGCGGCGGGCTGGCATACGATCGCGGTCGACGGTCACGATCCGGTCGCCGTCGAGGCCGCGATCGACGAGGCGAAGCGGCAGGATCGTCCGACGATGATCGCCTGCCGCACCGTGATCGGTTTCGGCGCGCCCAACAAGCAGGGCACGGAAGCCACGCACGGCGCGCCCCTCGGCGCGGCCGAAGTGGAGGCGGCGAGGGCCAACCTCGGATGGACGGCGCCGCCGTTCGAAATCCCGGCGGACATCCTCGCCGCTTGGCGCGCCGCTGGAACGCGCTCGCGCGCCGCCCGGCTCGCGTGGGAGGACCGGCTGAAGGCCAACCAGGATCGGGCGCAGTTCGAGGCCGCGATCTCCGGCGACCTTCCGGCGAGCTTCGCCGAGCGCTTCGCCGCCTACAAGGCCGACCTCGTCGCCAAGGCGCCCAACGTCGCCTCGCGCAAATCGTCGGAAATGGCCCTCGAGGTCATCAACGCGGCCATCGAGACGACGCTCGGCGGATCGGCCGACCTGACCCATTCGAACCTGACCATCACCAAGGGCCTGAAGTCGCTGACGGCCGGCGACTTCTCCGGGCGCTATGTCCGCTACGGCATCCGCGAGTTCGGCATGTCGACGGCGATGAACGGCATCGCGCTCCACGGCGGCTTCATCCCCTACGGCGGCACGTTCTTCGTGTTCTCGGATTACGCCCGGGGCGGGATCCGGCTTTCGGCGCTGATGGGCCTGCGGGTGATCTACGTGCTGACCCACGACTCGATCGGGCTCGGCGAGGACGGTCCGACCCATCAGCCGGTCGAGCATTTGGCCATGCTGCGCGCGACGCCGAACCTCCACGTGTTCCGCCCTTGCGACGCGGTCGAGACCGCGGAATGCTGGGAGCTCGCGCTCGGCTCGAAGGACGCGCCCTCGGCGCTGGTGCTCTCGCGCCAGAACCTGCCGACGGTCAGAACCTCGAGCGCGGTCAACGAGAGCGGCCGCGGCGCTTACGTGCTCAGCGCCGACGAGGGCGCCCGCGACGTGACGGTGCTTGCGACGGGTTCGGAGGTCGCGATCGCGATCGAGGCCGCAAAGACTCTTCGGGCGGCCGGCAAACGGGTCGCGGTCGTCTCGATGCCGAGCTGGGACCTCTTCGAGGCGCAGTCGCCCGAATACCGAGCCGAGGTGCTCGGGACGGCGCCCCGGATCGCGATCGAGGCCGCCGCCCGGCTCGGCTGGGACCGCTGGATCGGCGAGCGCGGGGTTTTCATCGGCATGAAAGGTTTCGGCGCCTCGGCGCCCGCCCCCGAGCTCTATCGCCACTTCGGGATCACGGCGGACGCCATCGTCGAGGCGGCGAACGCGCTCACGGCCTGACGGGGCGCCGGTCCCGCCAGACGAACACATTGTGCCGTCCGTCGAACGCATCGACGGCGGCGGGAATTCTTGCATGGCCGTGGAACAGCGGCCCGACCATCGAGGTGACATCGTGGACCAGTCAGACCGTTACGCAAACCTGAAGCTCACGGAAGCCGAACTGATCGCCGGCGGCAGGCATGTCCTGTGCGCCTACATCATGAAGCCGAAGGCCGGCTACGACTATCTCCAGACGGCGGCGCATTTCGCGGCCGAATCGTCGACAGGCACCAACGTCGAGGTGTCGACGACCGACGATTTCACCCGCGGCGTCGATGCGCTCGTCTACGAGATCGACGAGGCGAAGGAGATCACCAAGATCGCCTATCCGGTGGAGCTGTTCGACCGCAACATCATCGACGGCCGGGCGATGATCGCCTCGTTCCTGACGCTGACGATCGGCAACAACCAGGGCATGGGCGACGTCGAATACGGCAAGATGCACGACTTCTACGTGCCCCCGGCCTATCTCAAGCTGTTCGACGGCCCGGCGACCACGATCAAGGATCTCTGGCGCGTGCTCGGCCGTCCGGTCGTCGACGGCGGCTTCATCGTCGGCACGATCATCAAGCCGAAGCTCGGCCTGCGGCCGCAGCCGTTCGCCGACGCCTGCTACGATTTCTGGCT
>CAIZGR010000708.1 GCA_903932535.1 uncultured Hyphomicrobiales bacterium
TCGTCTTGCCCGCGTCTCCGATGCGCGGGCGGCCTGTTTTGCGGGTCGTGGCGGCGGTCATCGGACGCGCCTCAGGTCATTAACCATCGCCCAAGTTTTGACGCCGCTGTCCCATGAAACCCACACGGATTTTTCCGGGGGTTGATTTTTCAACGCGCGTTCCGGGGACTGCTGCACCACGCCGGTATCGTGATCGTCGGTTCCGGGATTGCCGCTTTCAACGCGGTCGCCGGGGCTGAATTTCGTCATCGTCTCAACTCCTCGAAGGGCGGCCGAAGCCGCCCGGATGGTGGGTCAGAAATCGAGTTCGTCGATTTCGTCGGGGGTGGCGGTGGAAAGCCACGCGCGCACCTTGCGGTCGTTTTCGATTTCGTCTTTCCGAGCGCGGGCTTCTTCAATGTCGGAATACATCGCGTTGTCGCCGACGACGCGGAACCGGGCGTACGGCTTGTTGACCCCGAGGAGCGTAACGACGCCTTCAACGAACTCGATGCCGTCTTCAATCGCCGAGGTCTTGGTGGTGGTCATCGTCTTGCTCCGTTCTGATGAAACTGTTTTGACACAGTTTTGATACAACGTCAACGCCTAAATCGCCCTCCCGCGCATTTTTTCGAGGCGTCCCGCGCGCGGCTGCAAAGCGTCGCACTGACGCACGCGGCCTCTCGCGGAACGCGGTCTCACCATCCCTTGCCAAGCTGGTCGGCACGGTAGCTTGGCAAGGCTCCTCGCCGTGCCGACCCCCGAGGAAAACCCCATGACCGATACCGTGACCACGATCGACATCGCGCCGATCATCGTCGCCGCAGTGCCCTACATCGCCGCTGCGCTCGCGGCCGTCGCCAGCGCCGCCGTCACTGTTGCCGCTGCGGCAATCCGTCGCTGGACGGGCCTGCAGGTGCAGCAGGCTGCGCTTGATAGCGTCCGCCACGCTGCGGCGAACGAGGCCAGCGCGCTCGTCGCCGGGGCCGCCGACTACTCCGCGCTCGCGACCGCGAAGATCACCGTGTCGTCGCCCGTCGTCGGCGCGGCTGCTGCGGCCGTCGTTTCGCGCATTCCCGACGCGATCAAGGCCAGCGGCGTCACACCGGACCAGCTCAACAAAATGATCCTGGGCCGGATCGGAGACAAGCAGGCGGAATTGCTGGGGACTGTGGGGGCCGCCAAATGACCCGCGCGCTCCTGCTCGTCCTCGCGCTCGCGCTCGCGGGCTGCGCCGTCGCTCCGTCCGGTCGCGTCGTGTCCGTCACGCCGCGCTTCGTCAACTCGTCACCCTGGAATTGAGGTTCATCATGATCCGCACCGCCATCCTCGCCGCGCTCGCCCTGTCGCTCGCCGGCTGCAACACCCTCACGCAATCGCAGTCTGCGGCCTATGCGCAGGCGTTCTGCGTCCTCAGCGCCGATGGCGCAGTGCTCGCCGTCAGCTTGACCAAAGGCGGCGCGCAGGCGACCGCGACGAAAATCTCGGCCGCACAGCCCGTCGTCTGCGACGCGGCCACCCGGCTCGGCGCGGTCATCGCGACCGCCCCGGCCAAGTGAAGAACTGGCTGGCGCGCGTCGTGTCCTGGCTCATCGAGACGTTCGCGCGGGCCATCGCCGCTGATCCGGCGCCGACCCCCGCGGCGGCCACACCCGCCGTATCCGTCCCTGCGATCACCGTGTCGCAGGCGACGGACGGCCTCGTCGCGCTCGGGAAGATCTGCACCTACGCGCGCGCCGCCATCGCGTCCAAGGGCGGCAATCTCGCGGCGGACGAGGCGCTGACCCTCGCCGTCCTCGACGAAGCGGCGCAGCTGATCCCCCTCCCACAGGTGCAGGAGCTTGACGAGGCGGCCCATGTCGCGGCCGCCCTGATCCCGGTGCTGATCGCGCTGCGGCGCGCAAATCCGATGAACAACCCGGTCGTGGACGCACAGGCATCGCCCCCGGCACAAAATCACGGACATTGGAAATAATCGACAAAAGACCCGCCGAGGCGTGCGGGCCGAAGGGAACGCAATCATGACCATGTACGAGGCGAAGGATAGATTTGCTCGCGCCCTAGAAGGATGGATGGGGCGGCTCATCCTGTCTATTCTGATGGCGCTTTCCGGCACATTCGCTTTCAACGCATGGCAGACCGTGACGAGCACTCAGATGGCCGTCGATAACAACGGTAAATCTGAGGCGAGACTTGAGGGAAAGTTCGATACGCTGACAAGTACCATCGGCCAGTTTCAGGCTGCTGTGCTCGCGCAGCGCGCCGTCGACGACGCGCAGACGACGGCGATCTCCAACATCAAGAACGACCTGGTGCGGCTCGAGCAAGAATTCCACGACCACGTTCGCAACGACGCCATGGAGATGACTCACCCGACACGCTGACTCAGCGGCGCGGCACAAGCGCAACCGAATGGGACGCCGCAATCACCCGCCCGGCCATTGCGCGCCACGCGCCGACGCAAGGCCAGCCAAGGGACTGTGCTTCGGTATCGTCGGCCGGACATCTCAGGTCGCGCGCGATCGCCAGCGCGTTGCTGGCCTCTTGCTCCTGCCGACTGATCAGCCGGCGCAGTTCGTCCAGCACCGCTTCGCGCGGGTTGCGACGGCCCTGCCGCCAGCTTGCGACCGTATCCGGCCGAACGTCCAGAAAGCGCGCGGCCTCGTCGAGCGAGAGGCCGGCGAGGCGCGAAAGAAGGTCAAAGGGCGTCATGCCGCGACCTCGCGCGTTCGCCCCTGCCGGCTATCCCAAACCGCGCCTTCGGCGCAGGTGTCGCGCGCGGCAATGGCTTTGCTTTCGGTGGCGAGCGCAGCCATTGCGTCGATCAATTCGGCGAGACGGGCCGACGACAGCACGTCGATCAGCATGTTTGGCACCGCGTCTAGCATCGCCGCGAAGGTCTCCCGGTAAGGCCCGGTTTCTGCCATTTTTTGTGCGCGGTTGATTTTCAGCGCATGCGGTCCTACAAAAGTCACGTCAGCCTCCA
>CAIZGR010000709.1 GCA_903932535.1 uncultured Hyphomicrobiales bacterium
GCTCGGGATGCGCGCCGCAGCGTTCCATTTGGAAGCCGGTTCGCGACGGTTCGCCGAGTTTGCGGCTCTGGTGGCGCGCGACTTCGAAGCGTCGATACGTGAATTGGCCCCCTATTTGAGCGGTTGGTATAACGGCGGGCGCGATTTCATGGAAGGGCACGGCCTCGACGTGTCGGGCCTCGACGACCCAAATACTGTGCGAGCCGAACTGACCCGTATGCTTGCAGAGGACGCCGGGACCGCCGCGCCGAAGGACACGATCGAGCCGCCGCCCGAACCCGAGCCTGAGCCGGAACCCGCCAGAGACCCGCGCGCCTCGTTCGTCGCCGCCATCAAAGAAAAGCTGGCCGGCGACGAAAGGCCGTTCAAGAGCATCATTGAGGCGCGCGCGCTCGCCAAAGAGCATGGCCTCGAAATCCCCGAAGGCGCATCGGCGAACAAGACGATCGACGAACTGATCGAGCGCGCCGTCGTCGAAAGCGCGCGCGAGATCGTCGCTCGCGACCTCGAGGCAGGCGCGACGCCGCAAGAGACCTTCGCCAAGATCGTCAAGCTGTACGACAACCAGCCGAACCTATCGACGCGCACCAGCACCAGCGTCGCCGAGCAAGCCTATTCGACGCCGGCGCCGCTCGCCTATGTCGCGAGCCGCCTCGCCGGCATCGACCACGACACCTATGTTTTGGAGCCGACCGCCGGCAACGGGATGTTGCTGATGGAGGCCGACCCGCGTAAGGCGCGCGTCAACGAACTCAATGTAGCGCGCGCCAACAGCTTGAAGGAGCAAGGGTTCCATCCCTCGCGCGCGGACGGCGCAGAGGAAAGCACGTTCGCCGACAGCGCCGGCAAGATGGACGTCGTCATCGCCAACCCGCCGTTCGGCACGGTGCGTGAGGGCGGCGAGACGAAGGTCTTCCATGTCGGCGATTACAAGACGACGCAGATCGACCAAGCCATTGCGCTGAACGCCTTGAAGACAATGAAGGCCGACGGCAGGGCGGTGCTGATCGTCGGCGGCGTCATGGCGGAGAGCCCGGCCGAACGCGTGAAGGCGTATCAAGGCCAGAGCAAGCGCAAGTTCTACTACAACTTGTTGCAGAACTATCGCGTCACTGATGTTTTCACGGTCTCCGGCGACCTCTATACAAAGCAGGGCGCCGGGTTCCCGGTCGACGTCATCGTGATCGACGGCAAGGGCAGGTCGACGCGCGATTATCTGACCAAAACCCCTCCCACGATCTTGAAAACGTGGGACGAAGTCGCAGGTAAACTCGATGGCCTACAGCAAGGAAACGCAGGCGAAATACGACCGACTGGAGAAGATAGCCAGCCGAGCCCTGGCGCTGCTCCGCAAGAGCCCGCACCCGAAAGCGGAAATGGAGTGGGCGGAGCATCTCCTTCGGGAGGAGGGCCTGTTCCAGAGCTTCCAAGACCCGGAACCGACGCCGGGGCCGTGGGTGGAACTCGTGATAGCCCAGAGCCTGGATATGAAGGACCACAGCCTCCCGTGGCTGGAGGAGCGGGACATCCACCCGGAGAAGGCGGAGAACTTCGAGGAATTAATTCTGAGCCTCATACCGAAAGAGGGCGGACTGTAGGGCTCTCGGAAGAAAGCCAGACGCCCTACGAACCCGCGTCGAAGGCCGGCGTCAAA
>CAIZGR010000710.1 GCA_903932535.1 uncultured Hyphomicrobiales bacterium
AATCTATCGGAAGTCACGATCAACACGAACGGGAACGATACCACGGTGGAGTTCACCAACGCCGGGGGTCACGACGTTACGCAAACGCTGCACAACATCACGGAAATCGTGTTCAAGGATGGATCGCATACGATTGGCTGAGTTCAGCGTGTCGATGACGCAACGGCGACGGGGGCATCTGCCCCCGTCGCAATATGTGTTGGGTGAGAGGCCTCCGGGCTCCGGGCCGACGGGGTCGGCCTCGAACGGTCCTGCGAGGGGGCTCGACGCCATGATCACCGCGAGGTAGCTGGTGCAAGAGATCAAAGAAGCGCTCGAGCAGGGCGCAACGAAATCTTCGGATGCGGTCGAAAATTCCGATCTGGCGGCCTTGACGATCGTGGCTGGCCATCATGGCATCCACTTGACGCTCGCCGAAATCATCATCGACAACCCGCTTCCGCCTGCAGGGGCGCCTTTCGAGCGGTCCTTGCGTTGTGCGCGAAAGGCGGGACTCAACGCGAAGGCGCTGAAGCTCGACTGGGCCGGCGTCGCGCGTCTCCGGAGGGCGCTGCCGGTCGTTATCCGTCTCAAAAACGGATCGTGCATGGTGTTGACCAAGGTCGAATTGCACGACAAGAACAATCCTTTCGTTCTGCTGCAGGATCCGAATGGGAGCGAAGACGCCCCGCTCGCGGTTGATCGCGTCCGCCTCGAGGAGAGCTGGACGGGAGAAGCGCTGCTTGTGCGGCGCGGGTACGCGCTGTCGGATGAAGAGCAGCCGTTTACCCTTGGCTTGATCGGCTCTCTGATTTTCCGAGAACGCGGTCTTGTTCGCGATCTGGTCATCAGCGCCATGGCTTTGAGCTTGATCGCGCTGGCTCCGATCATGTTCTGGCGACTGCTTGCGGACCGTGTGCTCTTCCACCACGGCTTCAGCACGCTTGCGGTCTTGTGCGCCATGATGGGCGTTCTGATCGTCTTCGAAGCGATCTTCTTTTACTTGCGTTCGGTGCTGCTTTTGACGATCGTCACTCGCGTTGACGTCAGGCTTTCGGAATACATGTTCGACAGTGTTTTGCGGCTTCCGATCGATTACTTCGAGCGCAAGCAGGTCGGCCTGATCGCACGCGACATGAACGAAATTTGGCGCATCCGCACCTTCTTGACCGGACAATTGTTCGGTACGATCCTCGACTCGCTGACGCTGCTCGTCTTCCTTCCCGTGATGTTCCTGTTCAGCCCGCTCCTGACGATCATCGTCTTGCTGATCTGCGCGCTGATCATGGGTTGGCTTATCGTTATGCTGCCGGCCACACGGAAATCGTACAACAAGGTCATGGCCGCGGAGGGCGAACGAGGCGCATTTCTGGTGCAGACGCTGCAAGGGATGCGCACCGTCAAGTCCTTGGCGCTGGAAAACACCCACCGGCGTATCTGGGACGGACATGTCTCGCGGATCGGCGAACTCAAGCGCGAGGATGGCGCTCTGGCCGCTCGGATTCAGTCGGTTGTCAAGCCCCTCGAACGACTCGCTGTGAGCGGGACTTACGCTTTCGGCGTGTATCTGGCGCTCACGACCAACGACCCCGTATACATCGGCGCGCTGTTCGCGTTCCTGATGCTCACGCAGCGCGTCGTAGGTCCGCTGATGCAGATGGCGCAGCTCGTGAATCAATATGACGAAGCGCGGGCTGCGGTCGCCATCGTCGGCAATCTGGTCAATCAGCCGAAAGAAGATGGGCATGCCGGACATGGTGTGCGGTCTCCGTTGACGGGCCACGTCGAATTTTCCAACGTTCTGTTTACTTATAAAGGGGGCAATTCCCCCGCGCTCAATTCCGTATCGTTCGAGGCCCCTGTCGGCACCACGCTCGGCGTCGTCGGGCGCAGCGGCTCGGGCAAAACCACGGTCACGCGGCTGCTGCAACGCCTACACTCGGAGTATGAGGGGCTGATAAAGATCGACGGCGTCGAAATCCGGGAATACGATGTCGCGCATTTGCGGCGGAGTCTGGGCGTCGTGTTGCAAGAAAACTTCTTGTTCACCGGAACAATTCGCCAAAACATCGCGTCGGCGAAACCCAACGCGAGCCTCGACGAGGTCGTTCGGGCCGCGCGCATGGCCGGGGCCGAGGAATTCATCGATCGGTTGCCGCGCGGTTATGAGACCCACATCTATGAAGGTTCGCCGAATCTGTCGGGAGGGCAGCGTCAGCGGCTGGCGATCGCGCGTGCTTTGATTCTCGATCCGCGCATTCTCATCCTCGACGAGGCCACCAGCGCCCTGGACCCGGACAGCGAGGCGATTGTCAACGGCAACATTCGCCGGATCGCCCAGGGACGGACCGTCATCGTTATTTCCCACCGCCTGTCTTCGCTTGTGAATTCCGACGCCATTCTCGTTCTCGAGCGCGGAAAGGTCGTCGACATCGCGCCGCACCGAGTGTTGCTCGACCGCTGTGAGATATACAGCAGTCTCTGGCAGCAGCAGAACGGTCATGTCGAGGCTGGCGCGCGCTCAGGGTCGGGGTCGAAGGAGCCGTCTCGTGTCTCGTAACAACGCAAAGACGATCGACAGTTTCCAGTCGAACGTAGCGGCTATTCGCGAGGCGGCGGAACCGCTTTCGACACGGATAACTGTTCATGTTCTCGCCGCTCTGATGGTCATAGCCGTCGTGATTCTTGTCGTGGGCAAAGTTGACCGCAACGTCGACAGCGTTACAGGAAAGGTTGCCGCGGCCGTCCCGCCGACGGTCTTTCAGGCGCTGGACGAGGGTTCGATCGTGCGGTCGTTGGACGTGCGCGAGGGCGAGCTGGTGCGCAAGGGGCAGGTTCTCGCAACGCTCGATCCGACCTTCACGCAAGCGGACGTGAGTCAACTCGAGGCGCAGATCGCCAGCCTCGATCAACAGATCGAGCGCGCCACCGCCGAGTTGGCCGGCCGGGAACCGAAATTCAGCGATACGCCGGACACGAACCACCGTCTGTACGGGGATATGCAGCGCGCGCTCTTCGTTCAAAGAAAGGCGCAGTATCAGAGTCAGATCAGCAGCTTCGACCAAAAGATCGCCCAGACGGGCGCGACCGTCGAAAAGTATAATAACGACGAGAAGCGCTATCAGCAGCAGGAGGCGATCGCGCAGAAGATCGAGGACATGCGCAGCATCCTGTCGGAACATGGCAGCGGTTCGTTGCTGAACCTTCTGACTGCGCAGGCCTCGAAGCTGGACGGGCTCCGGATTGCAGAGTTCGATCACAACAGTCTGCTGGAGGCCGAACATCTCTTGACCTCGCTCAAAGCCGATCGGGAAGCGTTCATTCAGCAGTGGGCGGCGACGGCAAGTCAGGAACTGGTCACCGCGCGGAACAGCCGAGACACCGCGATTGCGCAATTGTCCAAGGCGACCAAACATCGTGATCTGGTGCGACTTGTCGCCAACGAGGACGCGATCGTCTTGACCGTGCCCAAGCAATTGTCCGTCGGGTCGGTCTTGAAAGCCGGCGATCCGGTGGTCACGACTGTTCCGGCAAACGCGCCGCTCGTCGCCGACATCACGGTATCGACCAGCGATGTCGGCTTTATCCGGCCGGGAGACAAGGCGACCCTGAAGGTGGACGCGTTCAATTACGCCGAGCACGGGACGGCGGAAGGCCGGGTTCTGTGGATCAGCGAAGGGGCGTTTTCCATCGATGCAGACACAAACCAGCCGGTCGCGCCCTACTACCGTGTGCGCATCGGCGTCGAGTCGCTGCATTTCATCAGTGTTCCCACAAGCTTCCGTTTGATTCCGGGCATGACGCTCACGGCCGACATCCATGTGGGCCGGCGCACGCTTGGCCTGTACCTGCTGGAAGGTCTCATCCGCAGCGCGGACAGCGCGATGCGGGAGCCGTAAGGTTGACCGTTGTGACGCGCAAGAGCGGGCGCTTCGGGTTCGGTTCGCTGGCTTCGCTGTTCGCGTCGCCGTCGGGCAAAGGCAAGATCGCCTATGGGGCGGGTCGCTTTCAGGACGCCGCGAGGCATTGGCGACGGGCCGCCGGACGCGGAGATCCCGAAGCGGCCTTTCGCGTCGGCGAGCTTTATGAACGCGGCGAGGGCGTGCGCCGGAGCGTGGGCGACGCGGCGCACTGGTACCGCAAAGCTGCGGAGCGCGGCCATGTGACCGCCCAGGGGCGGCTCGGACGCATGCTTCTGTCGGGCGACTCGCATGACGCCGAGGGGCGCTGGGCGTGGTTCGCCGAACAGCGCGCGGCCGACTCCGCGCGCAGCGTCTCGGAGGCGTTGTTCCCTCAGGGGCGAACGCTCGCCGCCGATCCACAAGAAGCGCTTCATTGGTTGACCTCCGCGGCCGACGGCGGCGACGAAGAGGCGGCCGTCCGCCTCGGAGCGGTGCATTATACCGGCGTCGGCGGCGTTCGCGATTTCGAGGCCGCGCGAAAGCGCTTCCTTCAAGGCGCCGTAGCCGGCCTGCCCGGGGGGCAGTTCGGCCTGGGAGATTTGTATTTTCATGGGTTTGGCGTTGAAAAGGATCCTGCCGCCGGCGCGGACTGGTACGAAAAGGCCGCAGAACAAGGGCATTCGCGCGCCCAGGTCGCGCTCGGAACCGCCTATCTCACCGGTCAAGGGCGAACAGCCGACACGAGGGAGGCCGGCAAATGGTTCGAGAGGGCTGCCGACGCCGGTGAACCGCAGGCGCAGTGGCAGGCGGCGAGAATGCATCTCACCGGTGACGGATTGCCGCGCAATCTCGACCGCGCGGAAACCTATCTCAGAAAGGCGGCGAAGCGGGATCACATTCCGGCGATTCTTGCGGTCGCTGAACTCTACAGCCGGGGCGGCGAAGTTCTTCCCGACCTCCGCGAAGCGGAGAAATTCTATCGCCGCGCTGCTGAACTCGGCGATGTCGGCGCGCAATTCATCGCCGGCCGGCTCGCCGCAACCGGGGAGGGCAGCGGGCAGAACCTTTGGGAGGCGGCGCGCTGGTTTCTGAAGGCGGCGGAGAAGGGCCATGCGACGGCCGCTTACAATGCCGCCTGCTTCCTGGCGGACGGACGCGGCGTCGAGCGTGACGCTGACAGAGCGGCGGAACTCTATCGCTTCGCGGCCGAAAAAGGGGTCGTTGCGGCGCAGGTGGCGCTCGCGCGGCTGTTCCTGGCCAAGGGCGGCGGCGGAGACCGCGCGAACGCGCGGTCCTGGCTCGAACGCGCGGCGAACGCCAACGATTCAGAGGCGAAGGCGCTGCTGGGCATGCTGTATCTCAACGGTGGAGAAGGCGAACGAGATCTTGCGCGTGGCGAGAGTCTGTTGCGCGAGGCCGCCTCCGCTGGCCATCCGGCCGCGGCGATCCAACTCGGCCATTTCTATTCCGGCGGACGCGGGGTTGAAGCGCGGCCCGAGGATGCGCTGCGTTGGTATACGATCGCCGCAGAGGCGGGCCAGGCCGAGGCGCAATATTGGATTGCGATCATGTACCGTCGCGGCCGCGGCGTCGACCGCGACGACGAGGCGGCGGCGAAATGGTTCGCCCTCGCCGCTGACGCCGGACACGCCGCCGCCTCGTTTGAACTCGGCGTTCAGTATTGCAGAGGCGAGGGCGTCCCGCAGGACCTGACGGGCGGCGCCGCCGCGTACCGCGCCGCCGCGGAGGCGGGGCACAAGGACGCCATGCATAATTGGGGAGTGATGCTGATGAAAGGGCTCGGCGTGGAGACGGATGAAGAGGCGGGGAGGGGTTGGGTCGAGCGAGCGGCAAAGTCGTGAACCAGGAGCTGAATAGCAGGCCGTGAATGTGACGGAAAGTCCCGCAGCGGGACCATTTTGGAGTCTTCCTTCAGGCGCCTGACTGGTGGCTATGACGGCGATAGCTTGGGAATGTTCCGGCCGGCAAGCTCGGTTTCGCCATTTTCGATTGGCGTGGGGGCGTCGTCGAAAGCGCAGCGCGGCGAAGTGATAAGCGTTTTTGACGTGTGCACCAAAGCTCGCGAGGCCGGAGGATTCGTCGTCGCAGGCGTCCTCCCTGGTTCAATAGGTTCTTTCTGCGCGTGGACGTGTTTTCGCCTTACCGATCGCAACGGCGACAACAGGCTTATTCGTTCAGGGCATGTAGAGTGTCAGGACTGCGACCGACATGCAGAGTTGAGGTAGGAACCCCAACCACATCGAGACTGCGATAGAGGCAGTTTCCATCTCGGGGCCAAGGCTTTGGAAATGTTTCGGCTCTGCGCCGGACGCGCAAATCGAATTCTTGCAAAACGGCTGGCGCCAGTCACCAGCGCTCGCTAGTGTCGATCGCGGGCGCCACGTTTGTCGCCAACTTGGGCTGTAACATTGTATTCGAGATCGATGTTTTCCTGGTTCAGAGCGTTACGAACGGAACGCGCATCGTATCCGCCGGCCGAGGCCGGCGTCGTCCTTTATGCCGTCGGGGACATCCACGGACGCTCCGACTGCTTGCGGCGCACATTCGACGCAATCGACGGCGATGCTGCGTCCCTGCCGCAGGATAGGGCTCCGACCGAAATCTATCTCGGCGACTTCGTGGACCGCGGCCCAGATTCGAAAGGGGTCTTGGATGCTTTGATCGCCCGGGCCGGCGTCAGGAATTTGGTGTTCCTCAGAGGAAATCACGAGATCCTACTGGAGTCCTTCCTGAGCGGTCAGACGCCCTTCGAGGCGTGGCGCATGTTCGGCGGCCTGGAGACCGCGTTGTCCTACGGCGTAGACGCGCGTCTGTTGAAGGGCGACGGACTGAAGCCTCCCGATCTTGCGCGTCTCATTCCCGCGGCGCACCTCGCCTTCCTGTCCGCGCTCAAACCCTATTACGTATCTGGCGGCTATTGTTTCGTGCATGCGGGCGTGAGGCCGGGAATTCCGCTCGAGCGGCAAACCATCGAGGACTTGGCCTGGATACGAGAAGACTTCACCGAAGCGCGGGGGCCCTTTGATCATATCGTCGTTCACGGACACACGCTGACCCGGAAGGTCGACTTCGGGAAGTTTCGAATCAACCTGGATACCGGCGCCTACATGACAAACAGCTTGTCCGTCATCCGAATCGACGGCGAGGGCGTCACAGAACTCTCGGCGGCGCCGGCATGAAGGCGGAAGAGCCGAAGCGTCGGCGGCCGGCGTCGAGCCGTCTGACTCCGTATTTCCGCGTTTTCCTCGAGGCCGCGTTCCTGGCGTGTCTGGGCCTGACGACGATCGCCTATGGTTCGGTGGGGGTCGTGCCGACCGGCCTCGCCACGGCCAGCTTTGCTGCGGTCACGATCGCCTCGCTGGCGTTTCCGATCACCGCGCCGAGAGTGCGGAGCGTCTACGGCGTCGCCGCGTTCGTCGGGGCGGTCCTTTGGGCCTGGGCCTATTTGCAGACGTGGCCCGTGGGCAATCGGTCGCTGTTCGCGAATCGGGCCTGGGTGATGCTCAACGAGACGCTCGGCGGGGATCGCGGCTTCATCTCGGTGGCGCCGGGGGTGACGTGGGAATCGCTTCCCGCCTTGGCGCTGCCTTTCCTGTGTTTCCTTTCCGCCCTCAGGCTCTTCCAGGGCGATGAAGGCGCCATCCGCCTCTGGCGCGCGCTGGCCCTCTTCGGCTTGGGGCTGGCCGTGTTCGGGCTCTTTCAAGAACTCGCCTTTCCGGATCGGCTGCTTTTCGAACCCAAGAAGTACTATATCGGGTCCCTGACCGCTACGTTCATCAATCGGAACACGGCCGGCACGTTCTTCGGGCTCGCCCTTGTCATCAATGTCAGTGTCGCGATGCATTACCTCAAGGGCGTCAGGCTTCGCGCTCTCGCGCGGCGCACCCTCGAAGGGGACTTCTCCGTCCACGGGCCGGAGCGCAAAGCCCTCCTGTACGCCGCCTTCTGTGTGGCGGTCGCGACCGCGCTCTTCCGGACCCAATCGCGAGGCGGAGTCGGCGCCACTTTCATCGGGGTCGCTTTGCAATTCACGATATCGGCGATGCGTCCGCTCACCGCGGACCAATCGAACCCGGAAGCGCCTCGAGGGTCTTATGTCCGAAGACTTGTCGCGGGCGTCCTGGTGCTTGCCGCCGTGTTCGCGATGTTGGCGGAACGCTCGATCTATCGCATGGAGGACGAAAACGGGTCCGGCGCTCGTCTGTGCGTCTACCAATCGATCCTGGGAGCCCTCCATGATCAACTGCCATGGGGCGCCGGCTTCGGCGCCTTCGAGGACACATACCGGATGTATCGGCTGCCCGAGTGCGGCGGCATCGCGGCGACATGGGATCGAGCCCACAACGTCTATCTCGAGGGACTGCTCGGTTTCGGGGCCATCTTCGCGCTCGCCTTTTCGGTCGGCCTCGCAACCCTGACCGTGACTTTGATCCGCGGAGCGCGCATGCGCCACAGGCTGCGCCATATTCCCGTCGGCGGCATCGCGGGCCTAGCGCTCGTCATGACGCACAGTCTGGTCGACTTTTCCTTGCAGATTCCCGGATTTGCCGTCTATTTCGCGGCTGCGATGGCGGCGGCGGCGACGGTTTCCTCGGCTCGGTGAGGGGGCCGGCCGAAGCCGCCCGCCGCTCACTCCAGCACATGGCTGACCATTCCGTCGGCGAGCTTCGGCTCGAACCAGGTCGATTTCGGCGGCATGATCGCGCCGGCGTCGGCGACCGCCATGAGGTCGGTCATCGCCGTGGGATAAAGGGCGAAGGCGACGGCCATCTTGCCGGTCGAGACGAGCCTCTCCAATTCCTCGAGGCCGCGCCCGCCGCCGACGAAGTCGATCCGCTTGTCGCGGCGGGGGTCGGTGACGCCGAAAATCGGCTCGATCACGTTCTTGGCGAGCAGTGTGACTGGCAGGCGCGCGACCGGGTCGCCACTCGCCTCGGCCGCGGCGACGATCGCGGGCTTCAGCGCAAGCCGATGCCAGCGTCCGCCCAGGACCATGCCGACCTCGTCCGGGCGGCTCGGGCGGACCGGTCCGCCGGACGGCGCGACGGTGTAGCGGCGTTCGATCTCCCGCAAGACCGCGTCCGGGGCCAGGCCGTTCAGGTCGCGCAGCACGCGGTTGTAGTCGAGAATGGTCATCTGCCGCTCGGGCAGCAGCACGGCGAGGAAATAGCCGTTCTCGATCCCGCGCGCCTCGGCGACCCGCAGGGCTGCGGCGGAACGGTGGTGGCCGTCGGCGATGTAGAGCGCGGGCAGGGCGTCGACGGCGCGAGTCAGCGCCGCGACCGCCGCCTCGTCGTCCAGCACCCAGAGTTCGTGACGCACGCCGTCGTCGGCCGTGACGTCGACCGCCGCTTCGCCTGCGGCGGCGTGCGCGAGCAAGGCTTCGATCGCCGGCGTATCCGGATAGGCGAGCATCACCGGCCCGGTCTGCGCGTTCACCGCCTCGATCTGGCGCACCCGGTCATCTTCCTTGGCGAGCGTGGTCAGCTCGTGCTTGCGGATGCGATTGCCGGCGTAGGCGGCGAGCGAGGCGACGGCGGCGAAGCCGGTCTCGACGCGGCCGCGCCACGTCAGGCGATAGACGTAATAGGCGGGCTTGCCGTCGCGCACGAGCACGCCGGCCGCGATCATGCGCTTCAGCGTCTCGGCGGCCTTGGCGTAGACCGCGGGATCATAGGGGTCGATCGCCGGATCGAGGTCGATCTCGGCCTTGGAGACGTGGAGGAAGCTCCAGGGCTTGTCTCTGGCGCGCTCGCGAGCTTCCGCGCTCGACAGCACGTCGTAGGGCTGCGCGAGAACCTCCGCCGCGCGGCCTGGCGCCGGCCGCAAGGCGCGGAAAGGTTTTGCGAGGGTCATTCGGCGCGCTCCTGGTTGCCGGCTTCAGCGCGTTTTGCTCCGGGCGGCGGCGTCTGGCAAGGCAGAAGGGAAACGCTGGTCCGGCGCAGGCGGCCAAGGCCGAACGGAGGCCTTCAATCCCTGGGATAGGCCATGTCCTCCACCGTCCGCACCAGACGCTCGAACGGCGCGGCGGAGACGTGGTTCTGCCCGCGAAACGGATTGTCCAATAAAATGATGAGCGAGAGGACGAGAGCGATCGAGGCGCCGAGCATCGCGACCATGACCATGTGCATCGAAAGGTTCGGGACCCCGAACAGGTAGCTGAACAGGATCGTCAGGCCGGCGCCCGCGATCAGGTTCCACCACAGGATCGGCGGCAATCCCTCCTCGGCGGCGTGGAAGCGGCCGCGCCGCGCGTCGTAGAGCGCGTTCAGGCTGTGGGTCATTTCGGACTCGACCACCGGATACCCCGGATCGGACGGGCGAAATTGCGCCAGCGACAGGTGAAACTTGTCGAGGAGCTGCCAACCGGCCGCGTCCTCGATCCGCCCGGCCGCGAGCGCCGGCCATTCGTCCTGCACCACCGTCTCGGCGTAGACGAACAGCGTGTGCCGGAGCCCGGTCGCCAGCGGATCGGGAAGGCCGACCGTGTCGCGATAGAGATTGCCGACGAGATTGGCCTCCGTCTGCACCAGGGCGTCGGCCTTGCCGAAATCCTCCCACACGGCCACCGCGATGAAGGCCAGCAGCACCGCATAGATCACCCCGATGACCGCGATGATGAAGCCTGCCACCTCGTTGTGGGCGCGGCGAATGGGATGGGGCACGGAAAAATGAAACAGGACCAGCCCGCCGACCGCCAAAGCCACAGAGATCCCGACCACGGCGCCGATGGCCAGCGTCGTCGGCAAGCCGACGATCCAATCGTTCAATGTGGAAAACATGAGAAACCTCGATGACGCCTGGACCCTCGCGCTAACGGAACGCCCGCGCCCCCGCTTCGACCGCCGCCTCCGGGGAAGCCCATTCGAACCCCGCGAGCTGATGCCGCGCCCAGGTGAACTGGCGCTTGGCGTAGTGGCGGGTGTCGAGCTTTGCGCGTTCGCCGGCCTCGGCGAGCGACAGCCGCCCTTCGAGATGGGCGATCAGGTGCGGCACGCCGTGGGCGCGCATGACCGGCAGCGCCGGATCGAGCTTCCGCGCAGCGAGCCTTTCCACCTCGTCGAGCGCGCCCTCCGCGATCATCGCCTCGAACCGGTCGTCGATGCGCCGATAGAGCGCTTCGCGAACGGGGGCGAGGAAGACGCCGCGCCATTCCCCGGCCCGAAGCGCGGGCTGGGCGCGGGCGCCGTGGAAGGCCGCGAGCGGCCGGCCGGTCGCGGCCAACACTTCCAGCGCCCGCAGCGTGCGCTGGCGGTCGGACGGCCTCAATCGTGCGGCGGTTTCGGGATCGGCCGCCTCGAGCTCGGCGTGGAGGTCGGACGTGGGGCGCCCTTCGGCTTTCGCCCGGATCGCGGCGCGGATCGGCTCGGACACGGTCGGCATGTCGGACAACCCCTCCGTCAGCGCGCGAAAATAAAGGCCGGTGCCGCCGACGAAAATCACCGGCGCTTCCCCGATCTCGGCGAGAATCTCCTGCGCCCGCCGCGCCCAGCGGCCCACGGAGGAATTGACCGCGCCGTCGATTTCGCCGAAGAGACGGTGCGGCGCTTGGCGCTCCTCCGCGCGCGTCGGGCGCGCGGTGAGAATGCGCAGGTCGGCATAGACCTGCATCGAATCGGCGTTGACCAGCGTCGCGCCGAATTCCTCGGCCAGAGCCAGCGCCGCCGCGGACTTGCCGCTCGCCGTCGGTCCTGCGAGGAGGAGCGCCCGTCTCACGCCGTCGCTCCCGATGCAGCCTCTGGAACCCGCATGTCCTCGTCCGTTCTCGTCGCTACCCTGATCGCCGACCCCGCGAAGGCGCCCCTCACCGATGCCCGAATCGACGAAGCCGCGCTAGCCCTCGGCGGCGTCGAGCGCCGCCGCTGGCTCGACGAGGGCGCCGCCGCGGACCTCGTCTTCACCGGGGACATCGACGCCGCGCGCGGCGCGCTTCGTCAGTCTTTTGCGGGCGAGCCGGTCGACGTCGTCGTTCAGCCGCTCGCGGGGCGAGAGAAGAGGCTGCTCATGGCCGACATGGATTCGACGCTCATCGGCCAGGAGTGCGTCGACGAGCTCGCGGCCCTCGTCGGCGTCGGCGACCATGTCGCCGCAATCACCGAAAGGGCGATGCGGGGCGAGATCGAATTCGAGCCGGCGCTGCGCGAGCGCGTCGCGCTGCTCGAGGGCCTGCCGGTCGAAACGATCGACGAGGTGCTGGAAAGCCGCATCGAGCTGAACCCCGGCGCGCGAACCCTTTCCCGCACCATGCGCGCGCGGGGCGCCCGCGTGGTGATCGTTTCGGGCGGGTTTCGCCAGTTCACCTCCGCCATCGCCGTTTTCATCGGGGCCGACGAGGACCGGGCGAACACGCTCGTCACCGCCGACGGCAAGCTCAATGCCGAGGAAGTGACCATCCCTCTCGATAAAGTGCCAGC